>NZ_CP015423.1:5620000-5756938 GCF_001719045.1 Paenibacillus polymyxa | reverse complement strand
AGAAGTAGCATACAACGATGTTATTCTTTCTTTTGATACTTGGGAATCGGCACAGATGATTCTAGGCGATCAGCAGAAGCCTGCCGGTTATCGGATGGAGATCGCTTTCCAGTTTGACAGTAAGGAAGCGCTGGATGAATCGTATAGCCGATTGACAGTACAGGGATATGAGGGGCATTTTGAACCGAACGATACACCTTGGGGCGAGCGTTATGCGATCATAAAGGACCCTGATGGCAATTTGATCAGTTTGGTCGCTTGATTTGGTTTAAAATTACGGCTGCCGCACACAACGATCGGCTGCCGTTTTTTTCAATTAACGGGCAAATAGTTCGAACAAATTTAAAAAATACTCTCAACAGAGGGGGTAACGGATGAAGTTGAGAAGTAACGGAAAAATATAAGAGGTTCACTATACGTGCTTCGTTCGCTGAACTAACGGTAGGTTAGCTCAATAAGAACCTGACGCCACTTCAGGATTTCTTTAGGCTGCATAGAACCGATATGGAACTATGCAGTAACTGAGTTCAGCTCGAGCCACGGTTTTTGGATTTGACTAATGATAGTGGAAAATCAAAAAAGAACCTGGATAGTTTTATCAGGTTCTTTTATATTGCATATAAAACAGACACGATGATATAATTAGATTGTGATTTATTAATTTAAGTGGTCATAAATATCACATCTTACACTTTAACTTTACCATGCCGCTAAACTCTTGTCAAATTTTTTTTCTCAATTTAATAGTTAGGAGAGATATTGAATGAGTTCTTTGGTTCTCGGTTTTCAGGAAATGGAAAAAACGCAGTTTTTGCTCGTTGGCGGAAAAGGGTTGAATTTAGGGGAATTATCAAAAATTGAAGGAATACATGTACCACAAGGATTTTGTGTTACAACAGTGGGGTATCAAAAAGCCATCGAACAAAAAGAAACGTATTATGCATTGTTGATCGACTAACAAGGCTAAAAGCAGAAGATCGTGCTCAAATTGGTGAAATCAGCAGGCAGATTCGACAAATCATTATGGAAAGTAGAAGTTCCTGCCGATGTTGTGAAGCAGTTACTCACTATCTCTCCCAGTTTGGAGAAGAACATGCTTATGCAGTGCGTTCCAGTGCGACTGCTGAAGATTTGCCACATGCCTCTTTTGCTGGTCAACAAGACACCTATTTAAATATCATCGGCAAAGAAGCAATCTTGCAGCATATCAGCAAATGTTGGGCTTCCCTATTTACGGATCGCGCGGTTATCTATCGTATGCAAAATGGATTTGACCACAGTCAAGTTTATTTATCCGTTATTGTTCAAAGGATGGTTTTCCCGCAGGCTTCAGGAATTTTATTTACCGCTGATCCGATTACCTCCAACCGGAAGCTGCTATCAATCGATGCTAGTTTTGGACTTGGAGAAGCATTGGTCTCTGGCTTGGTCTCTGCCGATTGTTATAAAGTACAGGAAGAGGCAATCGTCGATAAGAGGAATAGAAACCAAAAAAATTGGCTATCTATGGACGAAAAGAAGGCGGAACAGAGACAAAGCAGATCGAGCTTGATCAGCAAAAGACTCAAACCCTTACTGAACAACAAATTTTGCAACTGGCACGTATCGAAGACATATCGAAGCTCATTTTGGTTGCCCACAAAGATATCGAATGGTGTTTGGCCAATGATACTTTTTATATAGTCCAGAGTCGTCCAATCACGACTTTATACCCGATCCCTGAAGCAAAATGATCAGGAAAATCACGTTTATGTATCTGTCGGTCATCAACAAATGATGACTGACCCGATAAAACCATTGGGATTGTCTTTTTACCTGTTAATAACTCCTGCACCCATGCGTATAGCCGGTGGAAGGCTGTTTGTTGATGTTACACAAATGCTGCTTCACCTGTCAGCAGAGAAACTTTCTTAAATACCCTGGGACAATCTGATCCGCTCATAAAAGACGCATTTATGACCCTAATAGAGCGAGATTTTATAAAATCGTTACCAGATGATAGAACAGAACGGAGTCCCGGTAATAGCAGTAAAGGTAGGTCGTCTGCAGGTTTTCAAGCACAAATCGAAAACGATCCGGCAATCGTTTCTGATTTGATTAAGAACAGTCAAACATCGATAGAAAAATTAAAACAAAACATCCAAACGAAAATCAGGAGCAGATTTATTTGATTTTATTCTGGAAGATCTCCAAGAATTAAAGAAGATCTTATTTGACCCACAAAGTTCAAAGGTTTTTATGACTGCTATGAATGCTTCGTCATGGATCAATGAAAAAATGTACGAGTGGTTAGGTGAAAAAAACGCAGCAGATACGCTTTCTCAATCTGTACCAAACAACATTACTTCGGAAATGGGTCTGGCGCTATTGGATGTCGCAGATGCGATTCGTCCTTATCCGGAGTAATTGATTATTTACAACATGTAAAAGATGATAATTTTTTGGATGAACTGGTTAAGTTGGATGGTGGACAGGAAACTCAAGACGCTATCTATGCTTATCTCAACAAATACGGAATGCGATGTGCCGGTGAAATCGATATTTCGAGAACTCGTTGGAGTGAAAAACCAATTATACTTGTCCCCATGATTCTCAGTAATATCAAAAACTTTGAGCCTAATGCTGGCAATTGGAAATTTGAGCAGGGGCGACAGGAGGCTTTGAAAAAAAGAACAAGAGTTATTAGATCGATTGAAGCAATTACCGGATGGTGAACAAAAAGCCAAAGAAACAAAACGAATGATCGACCTGATCAGGAATTTCATCGGTTATCGTGAATATCCCAAATACGCTTGTTAATCGCTACTTCGTTTATAAGCAGGCTTTACTAAAAGAAGCCGAACAACTCGTACAAGCTGGTGTTATTCACGAGAAAGAAGATATATACGATCTCACTTTTGAAGAACTTCACGAAGTCGTACGCACAAATAAACTGGATTATCAGATCATCCGTAAAACGAAAAGACGATTATAAATTATATGAAAAACTAACTCCCCGCGTGTAATCACGTCTGATGGTGAAATCATTGCGGTGAGTACAAACGAGAAAATCTCCCAGCCGAAGCGATTGTAGGTCTGCCTGTTTCTACCGGAGTTATAGAGGGTCGAGCACGTGTCATCTTAAACATGGAAGATGCTGATCTGGAAGATGGAGATATATTAGTCACCGCCTTTACTGACCCCAGCTGGACACATTGTTTGTATCCATAAAAGGCCTAGTCACCGAAGTTGGTGACTGATGACTCATGGAGCCGTTATCGCACGTGAATATGGCTTACCCGCAGTTTCGGAGTGGAGAATGCTACCAAGCTGATAAAAGATGGGCAACGAATTCGTGTGCATGAACAGAAGGTATATCGAAATATTGTAATGGCTGAATGCGCTAAGTAATAGCCTCTGTTCATAATGGACAGTATTAAATGCAACCTGTCATGGATAAAAGGGCGTTACCCTGTTCGTCCTTTTATCCATGACACAAAATGATTTATACATAGCTGACCCGATAATCTAAATCTCTTTTCCTTTACGGCAATAGTACAAGTCCTTGTCCTCGACAGTATCAGGTGTTAAATACCCAAGTGTTGCCCTCAGAGTCGAACCCGCATATTCGCTCTGAACAAGCCTTTTTCAACCAACTAATGATAATCTTACGGTCAGGGAACCCACAATTATAGTCAGTTCTATGATGTCCTTTATCGTTGGGTAAAGTGACAGACTTGACTTGAGCAGAGGTATTTCCGTAAATATCCTTGGCCAGCACGAGAATATGCAGCGTATCAGCTTGGGAGCACCATCCTGTTTGTATTAGTAGTTGGAAGCGTGCTGACCAATTGGCTTTATCTTCTGTAATAACGACACGAATGCCATTGACATAAACTTTAAGCTGCGCGATATCACTTTGATCTGTGACTGAACCTTCCAAAGCGAGAACATCATCCGTGATCGAAGCATTCAACTTAAGTACAGGGGTTCCTGTTTCCTTGCGTTTAAAGGGTGGGAGAGTGGTTTGCGGGTTATAGGAAAGGTTTCATCCTCAAGCGCTGGCGTACGTGCTGCAATAGGACGGTTTTTGGTCGCCTGCTCATAGGAATAAGCGTAACGAAGCAGGTCATTATCGCTGTATGCGCACCTGCCATCGTCAGATTAACGGGCATACCGGTATCCTTCATAGCGCCCATACTCACAGACACACTTGGGATCCCGTACTCGCGTAGAATGAAATTCGTATTGGAGAAATAGTTGCCATTCTCCCAAGCCTCCTCGTAGGACGTTTCATTCACATCGGAGTCAGCTTTGCCGATATTCGAATTTGCCGGGAATGCAATAAAATCAAGGTTGTTTTGCTTCATCCAATCTTCAAAATCAATCTTTCGTACATTTTCAAGCCCCCTCAGACCTTCCTGAAACTGAGGAATTTGTTCGTAAGGGGTGACGCCTTTCTTTATGGTTTCAATGAATACGTCATAGTGGCCAAGGTCTCTGCCACGTTTGGCATCTACCGAACCGGGCGGATTCGGGAAGACGGTTGCAGGGTCGATATTTGCCCATGACGGGAAATTTGGATCGCCCACACTTTTAAGGAATTCCTCAGCTGCATAAGGATTAAGCAACCCAAATTCCTTTTCAGCCCACTTTGCCGGCATCAAACCACGCTCTTCAGGTGTTTTCGCTGTTGGCCGTCCTTCTCGCTATTCGCCTGCAAGGGGAAGTCAACTTCCACAACCTCAGCTCCAAGAGCAGTTAAATCCTTAACAGCTTTTTCCCATAATGCCTGTATCGAAGGTCTGAATTTGATCGGAGTTGTGGTTTCATGGTCCTTACCGATATAAATTTTCGGAACGCCAATGCGTTTGCCTTTCAAAGCTTGAATGTCTCGCAGCTCTAAATAGGATTTGGGACGGACACTGTTGACAGAAGGGAGCCGAACGGCTTTCTGCTCTCGCCAGAAATCGCCCTTGGTGATCTTATCTTCTACAACGATCACGTCAAGCAAGCGGAGCATGTCCTCGACAGTCCTCGTATGTGGACAACGACATCACGTATAGGGAAGAGCGGCCAATTCCCCGAATGGAGATTAGGCCCCGCGATGGCGTGTAGGCAATTAAACCATTGTTAGATGCCGGTGATCTTCCAGAGGATACCGTTTCTTCCCCATACCGAAGGCAGCGAGGTTGGCGGCTGTTGATACGCCAGATCCGTTAGAGGAGCCAGAGTACCAGGCTGCAGCCAAATAATCTGGGTTGTACGGACTTTCAGCACGGCCATAAACGCCTCTTTGCATTCCCCCTGCTGCCATTGGCGGCATATTGGTTTTACCAATGAGCACCCCACCGGATTTGCGTATCTTTTCTACTGTAAAGGCATCGTCCTTTGCCATCAGGTTTTTGAAAGCCGGAGATCCAGAAGCGACAGTGAGTCCTTAACCTTGTAGCTGTCTTTAACCGTGTAGGGGATGCCTTGCAGAGGACCAGTCTTAATACCTTGTGACCTTAGTTGATCAGCTTGAGCAGCTTCTTTTAGTACGTCGGGGTTCAGAATAGGGATGGAATTCAGTCGAATGCCACTAGAATCATAGGCATATACCCGGTTAAGGTACAGAGCAGTGAGCTCGACACTTGACAGTGCCCCTGACTTCATCGCTTCCTGCATTTGAGCAATCGTAGCCTCTTGCAATTGAAATGTAACTAGGGAAGAGGCGGGTTCACTAGTTTTACTATGGGATGAGGGTGAGGGAGCGGCGGATGCAATCGGGCATCCCGTGAAAGTTAAAATGATACCAACTGTGATCCATTTGCAATAGTTACCGATTACATTCCTTGTATTCGCTTTTAGCGTTCGTGCGCACATAGCATTTCACTCCTTAAATTAGGTAGGATCAGGAATTTAAAAAGAGGGGGATGAGAAAGGCCCTATTACAGTATAAATGTTTCTAATTATATTACTTATTTTCATATTAAATGTCAATTTTTGTAATGATAAACACAAGGAAATTCGCTACTTTTAATGTGAAATCTAGTAATCCATGATTCAGATTGTTGCATCATCGCTGAAGACAAAAATCAATCTCCTCCGAAAAAGAATTTTATATTTCGTTTAATCCCAGAGGAAGAGATGTTGAAAATTACAGACATTGGATTTCATGTGGACCAACGTACAGGCTTTCGATCCTGCGGGTCACCTCAACAAAGAAGGCCTGACGAAGAACGAAGTCTATCACATTGCCAGCAACATCAAGTTTATTGAACAGAGAACCATGTTGGGTGAAAAGGAGAAGTGAAGTGAGGAATTCAGAAGGGAAGATATAAGGCCGAGATCGATGGGGAGTCTATCGTATTTATTATTGGCATGCGAGTAAATCGTCTGTGGGCGATAAATAAGTGGTTACCTGTTTCCAAAGCAATGGGGCCGATTAGAGAACTATACATGAACAAAGATCTGGGGTTTCTCGGGATTGGCTGGCGAGGTGAACCAGTACAACAGCAGCACGTTGATGTCCGCCCACCATCATCTGAAGTAGGAGCAGTTCATGCATATGTTATCAAGGACAAAAAGGAAGTCTATCAAGCGCTGAAGAGGTTTTGGCCAAAAGCACACCGTGCAATAAAAGACATGCGCCCTATCTACGGAGAAGTAAGCCCCGTAAATATTGTCTAGACAAAACAGCGGTTCTCCGATATTGGAGAACCGCTGTTTAAAAATTGTAGCCGGCTGCGGATCGACCGTCGGATTATACAAAAATGAGGGCTATGATATTAATACAATGCTAAGTATCAACATAAATAAAGGAATTCCACTGTCGGATAACGCTACCGAATTTGCCATGTCAGCTGCCGTTGGGATTAGCGACAATTGTAATTTCATTTTGCAAGATAGCTCTTTTTAAGTCAGTTTCTTATCCGGTCTATAAATAAAACAGGGGGAACGAGTCTGGAACTGTAATCTTGAAAATAAATCGAGTCTTCCTTGTGTTGTCGCTTGCCAGCTCTTTAACCGCCTCCTTCTGCACCTTATGCTCCATCGTTTCTAACGCATCACTTTCCACAAGCAGATATGGAATCGAGCCAGCGGTCATGAGGTAGCTTTCGCCGCATGACGTACAGTCGAATGAGAACTCCCTCTTCACAAGCGTTTGCTTGCACTGCGGACACGCCCAGTTAACGTCTGTTAATGGTCAAGCATTACTCACCGCTGCTCCTCCTTCAACCATGGCTAGGCTCTCCTTCGGTGCCGGAGGCATCTTCACCAAATGGACAATTTTGAATACTCTTCTACCTGCGACCATATCGGTATGATTTTGCGTGCCGGGTGCCTCCAGCCATTCCCATACTCGATCTTCCCCTTCTAAGGAGCCTTCAAGCGCATGCAGGCGGGTATCCAGAGCATCGTCTCCCGATTGTAATACATTGCCTGTAATATCCCGGATCAACGAGGTGTGAAAGCCTAGTCTTTGCCACTGCTCTTCATAGCGCGGCACGTCGGAAGCGCTCATAATATCCGCATACAAAAATGTCCCACCTGGCTTTAATACACGGTAGGTCTCCGTAAAGAACAGCTCAATATGAGGGTACAAATGCGAGGACTCGATGTTCAGCACAATGTCGCAGCTTTCCGTTTTAACAGGCAGCTGCTCCGCGTCGCCAATACAATAGTAAGCCTGCTCATATCGGTTATTCCTTTGGCAAAATTGAATATTGGACGGTGTCAGATCAATGCCGACCACGCTGCCGGTCCCATAGTTTTTGCATAGCTCGCTCACGTTGCCTCCCCGTCCACAACCGATTTCCAGGATATCCTTGCCTGAAACATCCAGGCCGCCAATAATTTCGCGAAGCAGCTGGATACTGCTGTGGTTAATACCTTGAGGGCCGCCCGGTAGTTCGTTATCGGATGCATAACCCCAGTTAATAAAGGTGGAAAATCTGGACAGTCTTTTCTCCTCAAGCGACCGGTTAATAGAGTCAAACATGCCGATGATCGCTTCCTTTTGCGCCGCGCCTTCGGCAAGCTTCTCCGCTACAGGACGGTCAATTAACATACTTGCGAGGCCCTCTTTCCAGGCGTATTCGAGGCCGCAGGTCTCGCAGATCAAACAGTTGTCCGCCTCATAAAGATCACTCTTGCATTCAGTGCATACCAGGGTAATACCGGACAAAGGCCAAGTCGTTTTCATATCTACATCTCCTCATCGTTTTAGCCGCTTGCGCTGCTATAATTATTTATCGCCTTTCTCCAAATCAAACGGACATTTACCAGAAGAAGGATCGGGACGAGCACCGCCCCATAGCATAAGCCCTTCATCCAGCCTGTTCATAAAGAAAAGTGGACCAAAATTCGTAATAATTATCTGCATTCATAATCTTTACTCCCCATTTGTTGCTTTTTCTGATGCGCGATATTTTATCCTTACTTACCTGGCGCTAGGATGAACACTTTACCACGATCAATCCCCCCTTTAAAATTTAGAATTAATTTCAAGAATATGAATTAAATATACAACTTTTATGCATATGTTTCCAGTTATTTTACAATAGTGATGAATAATCTCTGCCAACGTGTCGAGGGACAAGAACATTGCACCGTTTAAAGTCACTAATATATCGGCTTTTCGTATTATTAGGACAGCCAGAAAGAAATTTTCTGGTTTGCCTATTTTAATGGGTGTTTTACGATGGTGGTAGCCCGGAGAACGAGGGCGGCTTAGGGACAAAGAACCTGTACAAAATCCATCCAACGACCATGTTTGAGCTGGTTGAGGGCTATGACCTCGTATCACAAGCTAAGCTATGGGTTTGGAAACCAGGTGGGAATGCCGGTAAATCGAATTAGGGAGGTTTTTATGCAACCCGTTGTTGGAATTGATGTGACGAAAGGATGTAGTGTTATTCAGGCCTTAAGTGCCTAGCAAACTGAAAGAGGCAAGTGGTGTGGAGCCTGTCGTTGTCTTCAAGGCAACCGAACATTACCATCGAGGTTTGGCAGGATATCTGAAACGTAGCGGATGGATTCACTACATCATCAATCCTTTGCAAGCGAAACGATCCAAAGGCACACAACTTCGAAAAGTGAAAACCGATGCAGCAGATGCTTGGCATATTGCCGAGATGTATTACCGTGGGGATGTTAAAGCGCATCGCGAGTGGGAAGAGTCCTACAGTGAGCTTCAGCACTTGACCAGGCAGCATGAGTTTGTGACCGCTATGTACGTGCAGGCGAAGCTAAACAGCTAGAATTATTGAAAAATAAAAAAAGTCCACTCCTAAGTCATGAACTGTGACCCGTAAGATGGACACTTTGAAAAAAGTACCCTCTTACGGGTCTTTTGCGTTTTAATCAGATTATAAAAGTTTGTGGGGATGTAGATTATGAAGAAAATCGGACGGGTTTTTACGGAGAAAGAGATCAAGGTACTGGAGTCGAATCCATCCGTTCTTCGCGTATCAGAGAATATCACGTATTCCCCTGCCTTTAAGATTGCGGCTGTACAGGCCAATCAAGCGGGGCATATACCCATGGAAATCTTCGTACAGACAGGATTTTACTTGGAACTGATCGGACAGGAGACGCCAAAAAGATGTCTGGAGCGTTGGTGGAAAACATATGCTTCTTCAGGTGAAGCTGGGCTGCTGGAAGAGCGCAGGGGAAGGGAAGCTCAAAAAGACCGGTTAGTCGTGAGCTATCGGCTGAGGAAAAGCTCCGTCTTGCCGAGGCTCGTATCAAGCTTTTGGAAGCCGAGAATGAACTCTTAAAAAAAGCTAGAAGCGCTCGAAAGGCACAAAGACACAATGAATTACTAGCGTCTTCCGAGCGCTTTCAGCTCATCAATCAGGTTGTTCGTAAACATGGACTGAAACGCGTGATTTGCTATCTTTGTAAGCTTGCTGAGGTAAGTACAAGCGGGTATTATCGCTGGTGTGCGGCGGAAGAACACCGCCAGCTTCGAGAGGCTGCCGATGAACGAGACTTTTTACTTCTGAAGGCGCACTTTGATGCACTTAGAGGGATGGTTGGCGCGCTGGTCATCAAAATGAGGTTAGAACGGCTTCATGGAATCGTTATGAATCATAAGAAAATTCGCCGTTTTATGCGGAAATTCAGACTCGTTGCTGTGATTCGTCAAGCGAATCCCTACCGTAAAATGGCTAAAGCGACGCAAGAGCACCGCACCTGCCCAAACCTCCTGAAGCGTCGGTTTGACCGGGGAGAGCCTGAAATGGTATTGCTCACCGACATTACTTATATGCATTATGGAAATGGCCAACGGGCTTATTTGTCCTGTGTAAAGGATGGTGCAACAAAAGAAATTTTAGCTCACTACCTGTCCTCTTCATTTGAATTGTCTCTTGTTCAACGAACACTGAAGCGGCTGTTTAATCGTTTGGAAGTACATCCGGAGGCTATCTTTCACTCTGATCAGGGATTCCATTACACACATCCTGAAGTTCGTTCCATTATCGCTAAAGCTGGGTTTAAACAATCGATGTCACGAAAAGGAAACTGTTGGAATAATGCTTCGATGGAGACGTTCTTCGGGCATATGAAGGATGAATTAGAGTTCAAGGATTGCTTATCCCTACAAGAGCTGCGAGTTCGTGTCAACGAATACATCACCTATTACAATACCGAACGGTTCCAATGGACATTAAAAAAGATGACTCCTGATGATTGATGAATAGGGACCCTTTTCAAAAGGATCCACAAATGGGGTCACAGTTCATCACCAATAAAGATATGTTAATTCTATATATAGTAAATATAACTTGACTAAATACATATGGATGGATTTGATAGATAAAAAAATCATGAGTTTTAACAATGAAAAAAATGACCTCTAAATCATTGCGGAGGGTTGGGACTGGCTATAAAAGCATTACAAAGCACAAACGCATAAAGCCAAAAGGCACCTGAAACCGTAATTTGGTTTTTGGTGCCTTTTGTATTAA
The DNA here is from genome assembly GCF_001719045.1 of Paenibacillus polymyxa. Taxonomy (NCBI): domain Bacteria; kingdom Bacillati; phylum Bacillota; class Bacilli; order Caryophanales; family Paenibacillaceae; genus Paenibacillus; species Paenibacillus polymyxa. Next base: position 5,745,998 of record NZ_CP015423.1, on the reverse strand, counting down.
GACTGTAGTGAGCCACCTCTTCGACGATATCACCTTACCGTAGACGCGATGAACTCCAAAATCAGCGAAGTGTCCACCATGATGGATCATATTGTTTAGTAGACCTCGCACGTGGTGGTAAGCGATCTAGAGATACGACCTGTGTTCTCCAGGAGAATGTCAAAGAGATAATAAAGCTTTAGAAAGCTAAAAGGAACTGCTTTTCCTATTTATTCATTTCAAAAACGAAAAATTATTCAGAGAATTAGTCAAAAAATCCAAATGTCTAAATTTTATTTGATAAATTGGATAGTTTATTGAAAATCATAACATCATTTGGGTATTCAATGGTTTACATTTTATTTACTGAATAATTAAATGCGATAAGGAGAACTCAAATAAAAACAGCCGTTTTCAGATAAAACACTATCAAAATGTGCATATGTAAACTAAAAAGTTTACTTTAATTTAAAAAATAATGAGAATGTAAAAAAAAGTTTGACATTTGTACACATGTGGTTTATTTTGTTAAATATGGGCATGTTGTTTTGAGTGCTCTTGTAGTTTTTCTTGGTTGCTTCTATAGAAAGATGGACGTAATATGTCCCGAACGAGTTGAATCAATTCTAATATGGATCTTATTTAAACCCAAAGGAGCGTGAGCAACTTTAACAAAATGCACTTATCAGATGATATTAGCAGCAGAAAAGGATCAGGAAATCTGTATTACAGGGAGACATATAGGCCCCAATTTCATTCAACATACCCCACATGATACACAGCCTGACTTCGGCAGCATGCATTGGGGGCATGCGGTAAGTGAGGATTTGGTGCATTGGGAGGAACTTCCACCAGCCATCCCGCGGGGGGAAGACGGAGCGATCTTTTCGGGAAGTGCAGTGGTTGATAAGAACAACACAAGCGGTTTCTTCAGCGAAGAAGGATCAGGATTAGTTGCAATTTATACGAATGAGGGCAACGTGGCTCAGCCCGGCAAACCACAGGTGCAGAGCATCGCTTACAGCAGGGATAAAGGTCGAACTTGGATAAAATATGAAGGTAACCCTGTTTTGTTCCCAACGAAAACGCTAGACTTTCGTGATCCGAAGGTGTTTTGGTATGAAGAATCGTCAATGTGGGTTATGGTTCTTGCCGTAAGAGACCGCGTCGACTTTTACACGTCTTCGAATCTGAAGGAATGGTCTTTTGCAAGCGATTTCGGTTCCGATATTCCGGGTATCCATCGAGAGATATTTGAATGTCCTGAGGTATTTAAAATCCAAGTGGATGAGGATCCCAATATCACTAAGTGGGTTCTGTTGCTAAGTGTCGGGGATAGAAATGGTGTGAATCCAAACGATTCAGAACCACCAGCAGGCGGTTCTGGCATGATGTATTTTATAGGCAACTTTGACGGTAAGGTATTTACAAGGGATGAAACGTTGGAATCATTCGATACGATCAAATGGATAGATTACGGGTCTGACTTTTACGCGGCCGTGACATGGGATGGTATTCCGAAAGAAGACGGACGAAAGATCTGGGTCGGCTGGATGAACAACTGGCGTTATGCCTCTACCCTTCCTTCAAAGGAATGGCGTGGCCACATGTCAATCCCCCGAGAGATTCAGCTTAAGACATATCCGGAAGGAATTCGCTTAATCCAAGTACCTATAAGAGAGTTAAGTCAACTCAGAAGACCGATTATGTCTCTGCAAGACTTAACGATTAAGCCAGGTAGCAACGTCTTATCTGATATTTCTACTGCAAAGGCCGAATTATTGCGGAATTTGAAATCGGTACTGCCGTGGAATTCGGGTTCAAGGTGCGTTCCTCTTCTACTCAGGAGACAACCATCGGATATGATGTCTTGAATGAGGAGCTGTTTGTCGATGGGACGAAGTCAAACGCAATTGATTTCCATCCTGATTTTGCTGCAAAGCACCAAGCCCCCATGAAGCCAGAGCGGATAACCTTGAGCATTTACGTTGATTGGTCTAGTGTCGAGGTCTTCGGCAATAAAGGAAAAACAATCGTTTCAGACATGATTTTCCCGGACTTGGAAAGTAGAGGACTAGAACTCTATACCCTTGGCGGAGAACTAAAGGTCGTGTCGCTTCAAATCAATGATCTGGTAAGCATCTGGGAAAATGAGACGGTTTAGACTTTAGCAATGGCTTGATTCGACGAAATGGTTACAGTCCGGTTTTGGGCACCCGGATCTGAACTTGGTACCCCAAACTAATTAACGAAGCAATCACTCCTTAAAACGAATAAGGACTACAGCGTTGCGGTGGTCCAGGAAGTTTGACTCTATCTGTGCTGTCAGTCTGTAGTTCTTAGCTAATTGACACTAAATCAAATTCTCTCCCAAGGGGGTGTCTAATTGCGATCCAAGATATTACCGATGCAGTATCCGGCAATCACCTCGTGGCAGTGGCAGGCAAATACGTTTGCCGTCCTAGCCAATTACCCGCAAGCAAAGCCGTGGATAATGACACATTTCATTCCTCTCCAGCTCACCTTAAATGAGGGAAGTTCCTATGTGGACTTCTACCGTACTCCTACCTTTGAATTTTGTCCTTGGCTGCTTCGCCAACATTTAAGTCGTCAGTTGGTTCGAAATTTCAACAAGGATATATGTACTTTTCTGATGGATTGTATAGACATGAATAATTATATTTATTTGCTTCTTGATCAAGCGCAGTTTTTGGATATTGAATCTTTCTTTTCACATGACTCATTTATTTTTGGTTATGACGAGGAGAGGGACATATTTCATATCGCCGATTTTACATTCGCGGGGGGGAAGTACTCATTTAACGAAATCACATTTGAGCAAATGAGACGTGCCTACGAGGGAATCGATGATGATGGAGATTGGTTGTATGCGTGGAAGGGTGGTCTCTCTCTGTTACAATTCAACGAGCGAGCAGCTTATGACTTTAATCTAAACTATGTTATTGAGCACCTTAAGGACTATTTAAATGGAGAAAATCCCGCCGACAAATACAGAGAGTTGGGTTATATAACAAATCCATGTGTATGGGGAATTCGTGTTTATGACGAGCTGATTTTGGATATAACCCGCATACGCAGTGGACAAATTGAGGAAGATAATCGCCCGTTTCAAATGATCTATGATCACAAGATCTTGATGTTGGAACGAATTGACTTCATGAATCAAACTGGTGTTCTAGGGGAAAGTAATCAGCTCAAGGTTCGCTATCAGACGATTGCCGACGATGCTCTATTAGCGCGAAATTTGATTATCAAATATTCACTGACGAAAAACGAAGATAACCTCAAAAAAGTGGAAGTGTTAATTAGGCGTATTCAAGCCTGTGAGCGCGAGGCTATCGAACTTATGATCTACAACTTGAGCCTTGTGTCAAACATAACTCCAATGGGCGTAGAGGAGGAGGTCTAACGTTGAGAAAACAACTCTGTTTGGAACGCATCCAAAACCTTATTCATCAAAAGATTCCGGACTACGATAAACAACGTATAAACGCTAATGCGTTACTTGAAGAGATATGGATCCAAATGAATTCTATGCAGATGATTACATTCGTCGTGGAGCTCGAAACCGAATTCGGTCTAGAGCTCCCGGACGAACTGGTAGGTAACATGGCAGGCAGTCATCTAACCCTTGGCGACTTGGCTGATCTTATTAAAAGTTACCAGGAACGCTTATAGCAAGCGGTACTTGATCATGCACACTCACAACATGCAGTCTGAAGCAATATGAGTTTGGATCAGGCTGATGCTCTGGCGGACGGCACGAATGCGCATGTTGAATCACTTGTCTAAGCATCTCCCATCGGGAGTGCCATAATAGACGGATCTGGGAGCGGTATTCCAGGATGGCCGCAGTCTTCTGTTTCAAACTGCACTTGGGAAGTGAAATGTAGACTGGATGTAGATTCCGAGCTAGGTCAATTTCCCATTTTATATCTTGACCATAGTTTAAATACGGTAGATCTTCGTAGTAAATCAAACGGGCAGAGACTTCCAGATCACTAATACTTCGTACAGCCTGTTCGGCCGCAACCCGCACGATACCGTGATCCACATGTCTTCCGATTGCAAGCGGAATATAAATATGATCGTAGTCTGTAAGACAGAGTCGTGTCAAAAGAACTTTTGTTGCCTCAGAAATCACGTCCAGCTCGGTCTCGTAGTCACTACGGAACAGATCGTCCAGCTTTTCATATGAGGGGGCACCGCTGCGATCTTTACGATAGATACATTCCTGCATGTTCAGATGAATCGTGTCCACATCGAGAAGATCACATGCACTAATGTCCTCTTCTCGCCGTACCTTCATCACGTCGGAGCTTAGTCCGAACTTTTTGTGCAGGATGCGAGCAAGTAGGGATAGATCTGTGCCAGTACCAGTGAAAACAGTTGCTATGGTCACATGATAGCCAGCACGAACAAGCAAATCGATATAATCGCCGCAAGAAATAATAGCATCGTCCAGATGGGCGGAGACAAACAGACAGTGGTTATTCAAGGGTTCAAGCCCTCCCTTTAACAGTGATAAGAAATATATTACTATTATACCTTTTATTTATTTTTTTTGGAATTAAATAAAAAATCTAAAATACAACTTGAAAGGATGACGTTTATGTTTGAAACATTAAAAAATATCATTGCAACTGTGCTCGAGGATGACTCGCTTCGTGAAACTCTCACAATGGAGAGCGACCTGATTAACGACGTCGAGTTAGATTCCCTACAGATGATAACGTTTATTCTCGGAGTTGAAGATGCTTTTGGGGTGGAGATCGTTTACGAGGACCTGGACTTGGCTTGTCTGCGCTCAATCGGTGCCTTCATGGCATTCCTAAAAGGCATGAATCAAGAGGTCGGGTAGTATGTTGGTTGCCAGCACCTTTGATTCGGAAACCTATTGGCGTGAAGAAGGGAGTAGCAGGTTGCCTTTTATTCCTGATCCTTCACGGTCGCGGGTGGTAATGGCTATGGATGAATTGCTGGCTTCCTTATGCGGCCCGGAGGACACACTGTTGACCCGCTTTGAGATGGATGAGGCGCACATGGATTATTTGGCGCACATCGGCTTTCATTTTACACAGCTTAGTGCGAATGTCCCAAGCCATGAACCAAATCTATTTCGCGCTCTGTACGAAGTTCCAGAGACCGACGAGCGGCTGAAGCAGTTTAGTGAAATGACTCCCTTTTCAGTCGTACCTTACGTTCACGAGCTTCTCGACAGGTACAACTATTCGAACAAGCTGCCCACCCTTCAAGACGTTAAACGAGTAAATTCTAAGTTGTATTCCGCCGATCTTGCTAAGAGACTTTTGGGCAGCTCCTATAGCCAGCCAGTGTTCAGCGTGGATGAATTGGCTGCAGTAGGGCTAGAGCTTATGGGGTTGTCGAATGGGGTCCTGTTAAAAGACCCTTTGGCGTAGCTGGAAAAGGCAATATGCTGTTTAAAAACCTATCCTCTTTGGAACGTGTAGTAAGCTATTTGCGCAAACAAGAGCAAGCTGGTTCCTCAACGGCGTTTCTTGTCGAGCCGTTCCTTGACGTGGAATATGATTTTTCCTGCCAATTTTCAATTGATGAGAGCGGGTCGTACCAGATCGTCGGCTTGCAGCAAATCATCAATCGACAGTTTGCTTATGTGGGGTCACAAGCGATGCAGGAGGAGAACAGTCATTCGCTAATACGGAACGGTTATTTCGATGTCATTGAGAAGCTTGCTTCCTCACTATACAAGGACAGGTACTTCGGCCATGTTTGTGTTGACTCCATGATACTAAAGGACGGGACAATCGTGCCGATTGTAGAAATCAACGCCCGTCAATCGATGGGACTGGTCAGTCATCGACTGGGCGAACGGCTGGAAAATGGGAAGCACGGGACATTTACGTTCCGAACGGTAGGCAGTCGCCATCGGTTTGATTACGGGGAGTGGCTGCGACAGCTGGATGATGACGGCGTTTTATACCCTAATCATACCGGTGAGGGCATCATTCCGCTTTCCCCGGCGTGCATGTTTGCTGGCTATGGGGAATCAGATTACCCACAGACATTAAGCGAAGGCAGTTTCATCAAGGGCAGGCTTTATCTGTTTGTAATCGCGCGAGATGTGCAGGAGCAGAAAAGTTTAATCGACAAGCTAAAGGAACGTTTTGAAGTCCAGGGAGGCAAGTGGTATGGATAGTCATTTGAAGCCTTGTGTCACTATACTTGGATCCGGTAACTCACTAGGTGTGTACATGCCCGCCGTACAGCTAGGCATTTACCTGGAGTGTTCCGGCATTTCAAACGAAGTCTGTGTGCTCGAAAATGTGTATGTCGACGGCTTAAAGAACAAAGTGCCGGCTTATCGTAAAGCCTTTCATGATAATTTCGCTATCGCTCGGAAGAGTGTGGAGTTGGCTCGCGATATTTCAGATTGCCTGGATCCCACCAAGGTACAGCTGCTGCTGGAAGATTGGTCCCGTGAGCGCCGGACGTCGTTCATTGCGTTGACTGGGTTCTGGATCCCGATTTTGGAACAATATGAACGGTTTGTTGGAACTCGGCTCGAGGTCGACATGCTTCATCTCGATGCTACGCTTTCGCCATCTTATTTGGTCTATGGATCTCGAAGCGAGCGGTACAACCACATTTGGTTTTACGAACCGACCAAGAAGCGTTTTGAATTACAACTTCCGATGACGGACGAAGCACCGATCCCGTTTCGCCAGCGAGAAGAGAGAATGGTGGTCCATGGTGGCGGCTGGGGGATTGGGACCTACCCGCAGGCTGTTAGAGACCTGCTTGAAGGCGGTATGGAGCTGGATGTTCTGGCTTATTTTGACGAGGATATCCAGCCTGATCCACGCATTTGCTATTATCGGAACGACCCCTCGTGGAGTCCGTGGCTGAGGAATAGACGAGGGGAGTTCGGTTTTCCTCCATTTGCTCAGATCCAACATGGAGAGACTCCCATTTACTTAGACAGCGGAACTGTTCCCCTGCTGTTTGAACGAATTCGCCGTTGCACAGCCATTGTAAGTAAGCCGGGTGGCTATTCCTTGATGGAATCGTTCGCCGCTGCGACGCCTATGGTTTTTCTTGAGCCCTTTGGAAGACACGAAACCGCCAATGCTGAATATTGGATTAAGCAAGGATTTGGCGTGTCCTTTACGGATTGGAAGATGCAGGGGTTCAACATCGAGATATTGGAACGTGCTCATTGTAACCTACTACATGCCCGCGAACATTGCAAAACTTATGGAGGTGTAAATTATGCAACCCAAAACGAGTCGGAAGTTTGATGAGCGTGTGTTTAACGATCTGAAGCGTACAATAATGAATATGTCCCGGGTCAGTCGGCTTCGAGCGACCGATAGTCGCTATGCGATGGAGATCCCGGAAGATATCGGGATCAAGCTGAACAACGGGTGCAACTTGCGTTGCAAGCATTGCTACGAGTGGAACGCGGACGGCTTTCACTGGGACATGTCCAAGGAGGAGCAAGGTAAAGAAATTGATGTCGCGTTGGTCGATAAGCTCCTTGCCTTCACCCATGAGAAGAAGTCGAAAGTTTATCTTTGGGGCGGAGAGCCGTTGTACCATAGCAAGTTCGATCAGATTGCGAATCTGCTGGAACGCGATCAGCGAACGACGACGATTTGTACAAACGCGATTCTTCTGGAGGAAAAGTTAGATTCACTGCTTAAGATCGGTGAGGGACTTGTCGTACTAGCCAGTCTGGAGGGATTCGAGGCTGAGAACGACGCGATTAGGGGCAGAGGAACCTACAAAAAGGTGGTTAGTGCCATAGAACGTCTGCTGGAGTTGCAGCGTCAGGGCATTTTCAAGGGCAGAGTATCCGTCAGCTTGACGATGAATGATCTCATGATTCCCAAAATGTTTGATTTTATGAAGTTTTTCGAGGAGCTGGGCGTGGATTCGGTCTACTTTGTATATCCGTGGTATATCGCACCTGAGTCTGCTCAGGAGATGGACAATTTCTTCATCAAAGAGTTTGACTGGCTGGATCCAATCCGTCAGGGTAGCTGCAGTTGGAATTCATTCACTTATCATATCTCCGGCGAGAAGGTGGGGGCACTCAAGGAGGAGGTTCTCCGCATCTCCGAGCAAACATGGGGAAGCCGGGTTCGATTTATGCCCGCATTGGAGCAAGACGAGATAGAGGATTTTGTCACTGGCGTGCAGAGGACCGGGATGAAGCGGAAGGAATGCTTGGCGATCTCCACCCGAATGGACGTATTGCCGAGCGGAAACGTCACTCCGTGCAAGTTCTTTCCTGAGATGGCGGTCGGCAACATTAGTGATGTGGATGTGAAGGAGGTTTGGAAGGGGGAAAATTTTGCCAAACACCGAGAGGTATTAGCTTGCGGACTGATGCCGGTCTGTTCCCGATGCGGGTTACTTTATCATTATGGCCGGTAAACGTTATCGTCCACCTTCTAGTTCGATTTAATTGTTAAGGAGGAGCGCAATTGACAGCGATCCATGTGGTGCAGTTAGCTAAAAACTTCACCTATTACACCAAAGAGGTCGGAATGCTTCATTCCATTAAAAACCTCTTTTATCGGAAAAGTTTGACGAAGGAAGCGGTGAAAAATATCTCCTTTTCGATCGAAGAGGGGGAAATGGTTGCTTTCCTTGGGCCTAATGGGGCAGGCAAAACGACGACGCTAAAGATGCTCTCTGGCATCTTACATCCAACTAACGGCGAACTTACTGTACTGGGCTTCAAGCCTTATGAGCGAAATAAGGAATTCAAGAAGCAGTTCGCTATTGTAATGGGGCAGAAGAGCCAACTATGGGTTGACTTGCCTGCGGCGGAATCCATTTTGCTAAACAAATATATCTATCAGGTTGACGATCGGCATTACAAACAAACACTGAATGAACTCATCGAACTGTTGGACGTCAAGCACATTATGAATGTTCAGGTAAGGCGTTTATCGCTAGGTGAGCGTATGAAGATGGAGCTCCTTGCGGCGCTTATTCATAAACCGAAACTGCTTTTCCTGGATGAGCCGACGATCGGGCTCGATATTGTTACACAGAAAAAGGTGCGGGAGTTTTTGAAGTATTACAATGAACAGCATAGGACAACGATTATTTTGACAAGTCATTACATGAAGGACATCGAGGATCTGTGCAAGCGGACGATCATTATTAATGATGGCAGGCTCGTCTTCGACGGGGATCTGAAGCGAATCGACGATGTTTTGAACGACACGAAAATCATACAGTTAAAATTTAAGCAACACGTAGCGACTGGACAGCTGCAGTTGTACGGGAAGGTGCGTCAATCGGACGGATTTCATGCCACGCTGGAGATAAGTAAGGAGCGCATTAGCATGGCTTCCAGGGATTTGCTTGAACACTACCCGATTGAAGATATTACGATCGAAGATATTCCTATCGAGGAAGTCGTTGTATCCTTGTATCAGCGGGATGATCGGGTATCCGGATGAGTGCCTTTCCCAAATACGGACGCGTGTTCCAGTTAGGCGTTCAGTCTTCACTCGAATATCGATTTGACTTTCTCTTTTCCTTGATCAGTGCATTCTTTCCGATTCTGATCCAATATTATATTTGGTCAGCGGTCTATGGAAGATCGGAATCGTCGGAATTTTTCGGATATACCTATGGCCAAATGGTTTTATACACGATAACGGCAGCCATCGTGACGAAAATTGTGACAACGGATATAGGTCAAAACGTGGCCACCGAGATCAAGGATGGTGGGTTGAATAAATATTTGGTTCAACCGGTCAGTTTTTTCGCTCTGAAGCTATTTACTATGCTGGGGCAAAAGATTTTCTTTTTTTCAGCCATGCTATGTATCTTGCTGTTTACACTCGTTTACTTGACCGGAACTTATGGTATACGGATTCCCTTGGCACATATTCTACTCTTTATGGTGTCAATGGTCATGTCTTTGTTGTTAAACTTTCTTATCTCTTATACGCTCGCGGCTGTTGCATTTATATTGTCTGAAATCTCCTATTTTTTTGAAATGACCGGCTTATTTGTCATCATTTTAAGTGGTGGTGTTTTTCCGATTGAGGTGTTTGGTAAGACCATAAATAAGATTTTAGACTACTTGCCATTCAAGTATACGATCCATTTTCCTGCGAATGTTATTAATGGCAGATTGTCAATGGACGAGGCAGTACAAGGAATCGGGATGCAGTTCTTCTGGATGATCGCGCTGCTTGCCTTTTCACGGATCGTATGGCGCGCCGGAATGAAGAAGTATCTCGGATTGGGGGGCTGACCGGTGAGAGGATGGCTGGGAACGCTTCGCAACTACCTAATGATTTACTTTTTGTTCATTAAGAACTGTTTTATTGCTCAAATGGAATACAGGACGAACTTCATACTCGGGATTGCTGTGGAAATCGCATACTTGTTTGCCAAGCTGCTTTACGTCGTAGTAGTCTATGAGACGGACTTGCATATCGGATCGATCACGCCTGATGGTATCTTGATGTTTGTCGGCACATACACGATTATGACCGGTCTTTATTCCGGGCTCTTTTTCCCTAATTTCGTCAGGGTATCCGAGTATATACGCAGCGGGACGTTGGATCTACTCATGGTTAAGCCAATTTCACTACAGTTTTTGGTTTCGCTTCGATACATCGATCTTGGGATGCCAATTCCGAATTTCATCGCGGGTGGAACGATGGTTGTGATCAGTTGGAATGCATTAAATATCCCGGTAACGGCATGGAGTTTATTCTCATTTTTGTTTTACTTGGGGACAGCGTTGATCATTACTTACTGTCTCATGTTCATCCCAGCCTTGTTATCCTTCTGGCTTGTTAATACGGGAGGGCTGGCGGGAATTTTCTATTCCATTTGGGACGCCAATAATATGCCAATGCCGATCTATTCACGTTTCATCCAACGAATCGGCGTGTATTTATTGCCTTTTCTCGTCATTACGAATTTTGCGCCTATGATGGTGATGAATCAGCTGACACCTGCTTTGGCGGTATGGGGCGCTATCGTACCAATTGTGCTCCTTGTAATCGTTCGCTTCGTTTGGAGTCGGGCAATACGTAATTATAACAGTGCAAGCGGCTAAAGGCTGACAACTTAATTGAGGGAGGGAGGAATGACATGCATATGCTTCGTTGGCCGGCAACCGGCATTGCCTTAGTATGTCCTATTTGCAAGTCAAAGCTAAACACATCGGATCAGATGTTGGTGTGCGGGGAGTGCGCGGTCAGTTACTTCTTCGGTGATGGTGGTGTTCCGTTTATGCTGGCTGATCTGCAAGAGCAGGAAAGCGGGGAAACTGCAGTCCTCAAAAAGGATATCATGAAGATGTTCACTAACTATAATCGGTCCTTGGACGAGAGTGGCTTTTCCCGTTTCTCGACATTTATCAATTGGGGGTTCGCCTCCGAGTTCAATCAGGCCCCAGCAAGTGTCAATCGAAACTCCATCCGGCTTCTGCAGGAGTGCTTGGATGGTTTATATCTCGAGGATAAGAACATTTTGGAGGTAGCCTGTGGCAGGGGGGGAGGCGTGCGAGAGCTCTGTCGAAGTTACGGTGTGAGAAGCGTTGTTGGCTTAGATCTGACCGAAGCCAATATTGCATTTTGCCAATTGACCAACCGTTTCCCAAATGCCTATTTTTGTGTTGGGGATGCCGAGAGGCTTCCTATCGGTTCGTCATGCTGTGATTTTGTCCTCAACATGGAAGCGTCTGATCTATATCCATCGATTAAGTCTTTTTATGACGAGGTCTTCCGGGTGCTGAAACCGGGCGGGACTTTCGTTTATGCGGACGATTTGCCAACCTGGAAGTTTGACGATGGTGAACGATATTTGCTTGAACTGGGCTTCGAGCTGCTTATATCACGCGATATCACGGGGGAAGTTTTGCTTTCAAGTGATCAAGTTCTAAAGAATCGCATAGCCGCTTTTGGTACTGAAGATCAGATGGATACTGCGATTTGGAAAACAATGGGTGTGCCAGGCACTTCCTTGTACGATGAAATGAAAAGCGGGGAACGCCAGTACAAGATCATGCATTTCCGAAAGCGGGCTCATCACAATGTATGAGAACCACGTGACGATCGTCGATTATTCCGTCTATCTCCCGAAGTCCCGTATCCATGTCTCGAAAGCGATTCAGCAGGTGAAGGCCGACGGCGTAGAATTTCGAATGAGCGATTCGGAATACTTGAACAAAGGCTTTGAGCTGGTGCCCATAGAAGAGGAACTTGAATTGGAACAGATGATTGCTACCGTGTGTAGGCCAATTCTGCGCCGGGCTCTGCAGATGAATGTACAGATCGCGGCGGTCATGTTTGCTAGTGTAACGAATAATGAAAACGGTGAACGGAATCTTTTTGATCGCCTAGCAGATGAATTCGCCCTTGAGGCAGTCCCATTTATCCCTTTGGAGGAATATTCTTGTTCCACGATGCACTTATCGTTGTGCCTGGCGTCGAACTACTTCATGGCCCCGCGTCAGCAAGGTGAAGGAATCTTGTTCATCACTGCCGACAGAGCCATGAATTCTTATGAACGGAGCGATCCGTTCATGGTGTTCGGTGACGGCGCGAGTGCTGCTTTATATATGAAGGGGCAGCGTCAAGGACAGCAGACACTTGCTTCGGTTATGAGAGTCGACGGCCTCGTATACGATCTGGCTCCAGATCGTATTCAATTATATTACTCAACGTTTTATTTAGGGGTCAGACAGGCAGTAAGAGCAGCATTAAGCGAGTCCGGTATTCACATTGCTCAGATCGCCGTGATCTTTTGCACCAATTTGGGGCTACACGTATGGAGTATGCTGGCTCAAGTGCTGAGGGTGTCCCTGGAACGCTTCTACAATCTAACCCTCTCCAAGGACGGACATATTCATAACACCGATATCCTAAATAATATCGATCACGCTATCCATTCAGGTTTCTTGAAAGAAGGGGACTTGTATATGACGATTTCCGTTGGCTTTGGAGGCTATTACGGTTGTGCGATTCATCGGTATTCCAAGAAGGTGAACGAGCTATGTATTTGACATTTCATCATGCTGAGGCCGCTGTGGGATTAGAAATGCCATGGGGACGGATAACCGATCTAATTGAAAAGAATAGGAATTGGACCGAAGGAATTGACTTGCTCTGTTACTGTCATCAGACGGACTTTGAAGCTGGTGTTAATGGCTGTGCTAAACTGAGACAAGAATTAGGGCTAAATGAGGTTATGCCCATTTCCGTCGGGCAGTCTGGTAGCCTTTCTCTATCTAATGCATTAACAATATTAGACTGGATGTTCAATAGCGGTACAAAAAATCATGCTCTTTGCGTCATTGCCGACTCATTCATTCCAGATCATATCGACAAACAAGGGAGTTGCTTGAGTATGACCGCACTGATCGGTGTGTCGACTATGGCCGGTGATTATCGAGTTGAAAGCTGCCGTAAGCTTCCAGGCACCAACGTTAAAGCAGGAGCAAAAAGCGCAGTTGAACCGATCCTAAAGCTTGGACTGCACCAATCAGAGTTTACAAGCGATCTGGAGATGGAAGTCGTCACGTTCGATGCTGGAGTCTTCGGTGCAAGCCAACTGAAGTTACGACGAACATAATTTCCTCGTACCCACCATCTTACCAAGGCCATTTAGGAGAAGGATTGGTTTTTTCCATGCGCTCCATCGTGACCTCGGGATATTGCTTCTTGTCGAGGGACAAGAACATTGTGTCATTGAAGTCGCTATTTTAGCGGCTTTTTTATTTTATCGGTAAAAGTTCGTGTCCCGATCCAAGGACAAGAACTTTTACCGATTGCCGATTAGATGTGTATCGCTATTTTAGGAGGATAGGACGACTTTTATTGTGGGATGAAGTTACAGGGAGTTGAAAGTGCTTTTCACCGATCAAGGGGTTCGGTGAATTTTAAAGTCAGATTTTGAATATTGAGAGTTAGTAAAAAAGGACCTCAGAAACTGAAAAATTTCGAGGTCCTTTACTGCGGATTTGGATTGAAAACGACGTTGACGGCAAGCATCATCTAAGAGGACTCCCAGCGGGTGACCTTTTTTTTGTAAAACCTTTACAAAAATGCGTAACAGGTAGGAAGCCCTTGATTGGGAGAAAGCGAATGCTATGAGTCTATGGAAAAAAGGCAATTCAATGAGTAGACATCAACAACCACGTCCATGGGAAGAATAGAGGGAGATGAGCGTATTGTATCTAAAAGCATTTGATCTAGATTTACCTTATATAATTAATGATGAAAATGTTGAATCAATGAAGTGGGGCTTTTATAAAGTTTTATTTATCATGAAATAAATTAGAGATGTATAATTTATCAAATAATCTTGAAAATCGCAATGCTCGTTATGAGTGAATGCGCCGCTAGACATTTAGTCAAAATACGGATTTTGTGAAGATGTTCAAGAGAAACCGCGTAGCGACACGGTTTCATCGGTCCATATTATTCACAGCATTACGCATCTCTTCATCTGTTAAGTGAGTATATATCATTGTTGTTTGAATGGAAGAATGCCCTAATTGATTCTTTAGTCTTGGGACATCGTTATTTTCAAGATGATATCGCGTTGCAAATGAATGCCTGAGCGAATGCACTGTTAGAGAAGGTTTCCCAAAGGCAGTTGCATATTTTTCAATCAGCTTTTCAATTGATCGTTGTGTCAGACGACGGCTTTTTCCTTTACGACCTACAGGAGCTGCAATGAATAAATAGTTTTCTTGTTTATCTGGTAAATATCTTGTTTCTCTGATCTGCAGATAACTTTCTAAATCCATTAAAGCCTGTTTGCTAAAGTAAACGTATTGTTCTTTATCACCTTTACGTACCACTCGAACTAAAGCTTTATTCATATCTAAGTCATCCATATTAATTCCTGCAACCTCAGACAATCTAAGCCCTGAACCTAATATCAGCGAAACGATTGCTGTATCACGCTCACGATTAAACTGATGAAACGTAAAAATACGCTTGTTTTCTTTATGTTTTTCACCAAAATCATAAGCTACAAATTGCCTGAATAATTCGAAATCATCATTTCTTAGAATTTTTCCTTCAATACGGTTTGCAATGGTTTCTTGGCTTTCTTTGATAGCATTCAAATCCATCTTGGCCATTACATTTCGTTGAATATAAGGCTTCAAGTCGCTTGTTTCAGCCTTATTCTGAAGGTAATCAAACAACGATTTTAGAGAGGACAATTTGCGATTTATCGTAAGTTTCTTGTTTCCAAGTTGATAATCCAGGAATGACAAGAAGTTTTCCACTTCACGTATTGTTAATAACTCCAATGTTTCTAAGGTTATTTCTTTCCGATTTGATGAAGTTAGATTCTCTGCAATAAGCCAATCGAAAAAAATAATGTAATCATGACAGTAATTAAGAAGTGTTGTTGGAGATAACTTGCGTTTTTTGCTATCGATAAATTCTGTAACGTACCAAGGTAAATCAGATAGTTTATCATCAATTCGTTGCATATAGTGCATTTTCATTTGTTTATCCATTATATGTACGTACCTCCGTATTTTCAATATATCTCATTCTCATTTATTCGTCAAATTATTATTTTACGTAATTTTAATATTCATTTTACATTATGGCATGGTAATTCGGAATATCCCTATGAATAGGAGAATTTTGTTTTTTTTCAGCACACGTTCAACCCAAAGTCTTTTGGCTTCTGCTTTATCTTGAGCTAGCTTGGTTCCACAGTTAAGAAAACCCGCCTAAGCATGGGTTAAAAAGTTCTAAGGCTTAACATCTGTTTTATCATTCTCGCGATACCGAGTATTAATCTAACTTTACCCATCTATAGAATATAGATAGCATTTCACCTAGATTTCCCGGGCCCCCTGCAGAAAATAAACTGCTCTCGATATTGCAGTGAATCCAGTCATCATCGCTTCTCTCTATTATAAGCGCATTAAATTTTTTGTTTCTAGTTCTGTTTCTTTTAAATTAATTTTATTTTCTATATCGTCCATTGCATCTATAACTTAACATTTCTATACTGTGTTTGCCTAAGTTGCTTCCAGTACTTTTCCTCGCGCTCTTCCTGAGAAAGCTTTTCACCATGTTATCCTGTCGTTCAAACAAATTTAATTATCAACCAAGCCCCTGTTCTGCCATAAAAAAACAACTCACCAGGAGTTGTTTTTAATATTCATGCTTCTTTGTAAGAACCCACGTACCTAATCTGTTTAAAATCTTTGGATAATCCATGGATAAATGTATTTCTAATGATCTTTAATATTCATTAGATACTCAACTAAGGTCGCAAAACCAATGATTGAGGAGAAAATCCTTCTTGATGCGCCTTCTTCATGACTTCGCTTTCCGGCCGACGTGTCCGGTTTGAAATTCTTATTTTGCCTGTTATAGATGCGAAGGACATTAGCTCTTGCTTGGTTTGCACCTTATCCGTTTCGTTGCACAGGCCTCTGCCAAGATTTTTAAAGCACACGGATAAAGATTGAAGGCAAAAAAATTCAACTCAGGAGTTATATATATCTCTATTCAGGTTCACAATGTCTTGGTGCGAATATCCCCCAGTAGCTGCCGATAGCTTCTCTATCACTTTATCGCGTTGGAATGGAGCTTTTTCTTTATTTGCTTTTTTTAATGCTTCGGTTAGTTCCTCTTTGGTAAGTTCTGTGCAGTACGCAGGGGTTCCTGGCTGTTGTCGCCACGAATCACTTAAAGATCCGCTATCTACTGGGTCGAAGCCGAGCTCATTTACTACGTTCATGGTTATTTGTTTATGCGACTGGTTATCACCAGCAATCGCTATGGCAAGTCGTCCACTGGTACCTTCGGGAGCTCCTTTATATTCTAACGTATAGGCTAATAAATTGTTGAAAGCTTTAGTGATAGGTCTCCCTAACTGATTTGATACCCAAACACTTTCAACCAACCCATTCTCAATTTCTTCAATTTTATTGTCTCTATACGGATAATAATTTGAAGTGTCAACAACGACTACTTCCTCCCCAACTTTATCTACAATGCTGCGAATGCTTGGCAGTGCGTTGAAAGGGATCGATATGACTAGAACAGCAATGTTTGTTATTACTTCATCTACACTCACTGGTGTACCTGCAAGTTCTTTTCCCTCTAGCCGTTCAATCCCGCGAGCATCTGCAATTTTGACATCATGTCCATTCTCAATTAATTTTTTTGCGATATTCGACGCGATGGGTCCTGCACCTATAATTCCAAATCTCATTTTCATTTCTCCCTATTCTAAAAGTTATTTTACGTCGCTGATCGGGTAGTAAGAAATTATTATTATTTTTTATTTTAGACTTCCGTATTGGTAGGGAACTCCCATATTCTCACGCAGTGTTTTACCCTCATATTCTCTGTAGAACAAACCGCGGTCCTGCAAAATTGGGACAACCAGTTCCACAAAATCAGCAACTCCATCATAGGCTATATCCAGAACAACCGAGAAGCCGTCACATGCCTCTGCCAAAAACCATTCTTCCAAGAAGTCAGCAACTTGTAAGGGGGTCCCTGCAACTACCGGATGATAGTTAATGACTCCATAGGCAAGTACGTCTCGTATCGATAGCCCTTGTTTAACAGTCTGATATTATCATAGACGGCTCTAATTGCTCTTTATCGAGTGGCTGATACTGGTTTTCAAATAATACCATGGATTAGTGGTAACCGCGGCTTAAGGGCAGGCTTATCTCCCGACAGAATACCGATACATAGCCCCACCCACGGAATCACATATTTAGGTAAATTCGTTTGATTAGCTGCCTTAAAGATGGCCTCCCGTTGTTCCGCCGTCAGGGTTTATTCGCATAAGAACGAACAGAGGTATGATTTTGAAGTAATTCAAGCATATTATTCAAAGGATGGGTCTCCGTTTTTACTTAATACCAGCTGCTAACTCATCAACCACTTCTTGTACAGTTTGGATCTTTTTGATTGGTGTAATTCCAGTACCAACAGTGATAATACCACCTTCGCCGTTACCTTCAAGCATACCGATACGGATTACACTTGAACTACCCCCAACCTTAGCAATTTCTTCACGAGATGCGCCCTGGTTATCCATAGCCACCAATTTTTCAGCAAACGGTGTAGGCAACGAACGATAGTAAGCTGGTAAAGTACGGTACAACAACAAATCTGCTGCAGATGAATCCACTATCATTTGCTTTACTGATTGTGCTGCGGGGTTTTCAACAGTAGGAATAAAACGGCTTCCTAAAAAGACACCTTCTGCCCCCAATTCAAAGGCGCTGGCAACACCGCGAGCATCACCGATTCCACCAGCAGCGATAACTGGAATATCAAGCACATCAACGATCATAGGAGTTATTGTAAACGTACCAATGATACTTGTTGGCAATGTTCCACCCTCATCAAATCCAGTAACAACATAAACGTCAACACCCATAGCTTGAGCAGCCTTTGCATCTTCGATCGTTGGAGTCAAAGGACGATAAACAATCTTAATGCCCGCTTCCTTTAATGGGGTAATGATCTTTTCAGTCAATGTTCCTTCAACACCATTAAGAAGAATAACTTGAACACCTTCTTCAATGACAACTTCTAAAATTGGCCAAGTGAACTTCATATCTGCATCAGTAATCAAAGTTGTACCAAATGGTTTATCCGTCAGTTCCTTTGTTTTACGAATCTCGCGGCGCATACGTTCTGCGGTTTCCTCTGGAGAGGTTGTAATTGTCGCTTGACCGGCATTCGGACCAAGAATCCCTAAACCACCCGCATTACTCACGGCAGCAACAAATTCAGCATTCGTAATCCAACTCATAGGTCCTTGTAAAATGGGCTTTTCAATACCAAGAATTTCTGTTACACGATTTTTCATAATTATTATCCTCTCTTTAGCACCATTATTGGCATAATACTGTAAAGCTTAATTGGTCTGCTCTCCGGGTTATGTTACAATAATCATTAGCTTGCTAATAATTTTTGTACTAGTTAGCAGCCTTGGCACTATCATAAGTCCATACGTTTCATTTGCAAAGAAGGCAATTTAAATGAACGTAGTACATATTTTTGTACTTTTAGACTGGGAGCGATATCATGAGGGTATGTAATGAAGGATTTGAAAAAGGGTTTATTGATGAAAAAAGAAATATGTACGCAATAGCCTTTACGCAAAATGTACTTTCGGGGCGATGGAAATATTTCATTATCTGGTATCTGGAAGGGGAAAGACGCCGGTTTACCGAGATAAAAAATTTCCTGAGAGGCTTGTCGCAAGGCTCGCTCACCAAGCAACTCAAGGAGCTGGAGGACGACGGAATTATTCAGCGCGATGTGTATCCAGAAGTTCCGCCACGGGTCGAATATTCGCTGACAGAGAAAGGAAACAAACTGCTGCCTGTCCTAAAGAAGATGGAGGAATTCGGTAAAGAATATGGGGAGAAGCCTGAATTAGATGAAGGATAAAGGCTACCCCCTAATCAGCCAGCACATAAAATCTCGCCATCTGGACCAAATGTATGTTCAGGATTGCTCCTTCAGCCAGCCATTCTAGTCCACCTCAAAAGGAATGGCCTTGCCACTACTTCTAATTGCATAACATATCGGGTAACAGTAAGTTAAGCCAACCTTTGGGGCTAGGCCCAAAATATCGAACCTGGTCAAATCGGCAATAGTACCATGTTCTTGTCCATTGTGGGCAAAGGGACCAAGTTCTTGTCCTTTGCTTAGGACAAGAACTTGTACCGTTAAAAGACAAGAACTTGTACCTATTGGCGTTTTTTGTTCGCCCTCTTACTTTATTTTAGCATAATAAAAAAAACCTTTGAAAGCGACAGACATGGTCTAGTGTGTCCTGCATTCTTTCTTTGTCCCCAACTCTTCTAATGAAGTTATTTAAAACCCCTAACAATTAATGTTAGGGGCTAACTTCAAGTGAAACCAGTATATCGCGCCCGTTGTGGCCAAAGAATACGTTCATTTTACTTTTAAAAAGTGTATAACTCAATTTATTACCAAGGTAAAAGCAAAGCTTATCAAGAACATCTGAAAAAATCCTATTTCAAAATTATTCTTTGCATATTGATAAGTCTAACAAGGCAATTAATTAAAATCTTGCATTAAGTCATCAATCACTGCTTTTACAGTTCTAATCTCTTTAATTGGAGTAATACCTGTGCCGACAGTAATATAGCCATCCACTTTGTTACCCTCTAGCATTCCGATACGCAGACCACTTGCTCCGCCCATTGCTTTTGCTCTTACTGATCACCCCTTGTTCCACCAATTGCGAACCGTGCTTGTTCTGCGGGCAACTGTTCCGCAATTTCTTCCTGCGGTGCATCTGGTTGAATTTTGACATGAACGAGAAAACGCATGTTTCACTCCTCCTAATATGTTAATATACTGTATAATCCAAATCTCATTTATTATAGTTTCACACGATCAATACCAATACTTTCACTACAAGCATCGAGTAGGGTATTTTTATTGAAATAAATGTGGGTACAGGGAAGGAACTCCTCCGGCAAGACCCTGCTGTACCTCCCGACTTGTAGCATCAGTCAACAATCTCGTAGAGGTCGGCTTCAATCCCATCGATTGCGGTTCTAGAGATGTCCTTTGGAGATGATTTAGGCGCATGGATGCCAGCTGTCATGTCCGTGTCCATAAACGCTACATGCAATCCGGCACCCCTAACGTTCTTAGCAGCTAATTCTAAGCGTAATGCTTTTGTTACTCCCCATTGAGCAGATTTTGCAGCTGAATATGCCCCTCCTTCGTCTATATTGATCCAAGATAATACGGATAGGATATTCAGAATCGAACCCCCTCCATTCTTCTCAATCACTGGTGCGAACGTGCGAATCATTGAAAGTGTACCAGAAACATGAGTGTCGAATTACAAATGAATATCATCCAGCTCACCTGTGAGCAGAGAAGCACCCGTTGCTGAACCAGCGTTGTTAATTAGAAGGGTAACATCCACTGCGATCTCTGCTGCAGCTACCACAGATTTCGGAGCAGTAATATGAGTTGTAGTGGAATAGCACCAGGCAGATCGACTGATTCTGGGTTCCTCGCACCAGCGTATACTTTAGCTCCTCTTGCTAAAGTTCAAGAGCTAGATGTTTGCCTAAACCTCGATTTGAACCGCTGACAATAGCAACTTGTTTTGAAATATCCATTTTGCTACACCGAATCATTAAATTAAATACATTTTTATCTCCCATCCAAATAAAATTGGTTCAGCTTCGTTTTACAAGTACCTGCCGTTCTCCTTTGCCATTTCGAATGACAAGCTGCTCTGACTATTCGGTTTGCCTGGAGTGACTGCAGGACTCACGGGTGTTCTGTATTGACAAGGTCAGTTGTTGGTCTTCTTCTTTACCTGAACAGGTACGTTGAAATCATCGACGTTAATATGTCCAAACCCGCCTTTGGAGTGGTCAACCACTTTAATGTAAAGCTCCTCGCCGATATAATCCGACGCATCCCAAATCTTTCGTTGATATTCTTCATAATTGGTCGCTGTCTCTTTAAATAACTCTTTGCCGTCCGACGCCCGAACCAGCGCAACATACAGACGATCTATATCCCGGCCGCCGCTGATAAGGAAGTTGATCTTACCGTTCCCACCAAGGACGAAATTTTGAGATCTTAGCGCTCCGGTTAAGCTGTCGCCGCCGGCTTGCTCGTTGAAGCCCCACAAATGGTAGCCGCCCGGAATTTTATGCGACGGGTTGAAGTAAATGTTGTCCCAGAAGAACTGGGTATTGGTCACATGGACATTCTGGAAGGCGTCTCCTTCCGTCATCCATCCTGTTAAGTCGCCCGTAGCAAAATCATGGTTAGGCAACTCTGTAATATCCTTATACACAGAATTATCCCACATATCGGGTACATAGACCGGAGCAGCCGGTTTACCCGTTAAGGCATTCATATCCCATACTTGCATGGATTTGATATTGATATCGCCATCGGCCCAGATCTGTAAGCCTAAGGAGTCGTATCTGCCTACATAGACACGAGTTGTCAGCTTCTTCTTGTAATTTGCAAAGGATTCAATGACCGAGCGATCGAGAAAGATATGGAGTTTCAAGTTCTCTCCTTCAAGATCTACATATCCTCCTTGAATGCCGTCCACACGCACATCCGGATCAATGCTGCTCTTGGTTCGATCCACATTAAACGTCCCGTTCTTCTTGTCGTAGTAAATGAGCGTCTCTTCTTGGCCTTTTTCCGAGCGGCGTACCTTGAGACCGAATTTCTGGGCCTCACGCGGATCAATCTCCATCACAATCTCTAGCATGTCGCCTTTGACATTTTGGATCAATTGATTGGCGCTCTCCAAATTTTTGTCCGAAAAATCAACCCATTTTTTCCCTCGAAGGCTCTGCAGTTCTTTAATCGGTTCGATATGCAATTTATCATGCTTATCGAGGCTTAGGGAAACCGGCAAAGATAAATTATGAGCCCATCCAGATTGATATTCGGCTTGCGGTGTTCTTACATTTTGCACCATGGAAAATACGACCGTTCTTCCGTCGGGTGTGACCAGACCGCTCTCTGCGGTTAAATAGCCGTCACCTACATCCATTTTGGAGGGTGCCTCCGAATCAGGAATAAATTTAAAGTTATCCCGGTCCCAGGTCCCGATCCAGTAAAAGACCTCAACATCTCTTTGCACATCGTTCGCTGGAGGAACATGCTCCGGCTTTTCATGGGGATTAATCATGAAAATATATTTTTTCTTGCCCGTACTATCTGTGCCTAACGGCAATAACACTGGTAGCTCCCATACCGTACCCAACTCCGGATAACGGCTTCTGTCACTAACGTATAACGGCCCCTTATATTCCCAATTGTACATATCATCGGATACATACATCAAAGCTGTGCCGCTGCTGAAGTCTGGAAGACCAGATGTCACTAACTGATACCACTTGTCCACCTCTTTGTCGTACCATACAAACGGATCGCGGAACTCGTTGTGGATGCCTTTTCCGTTCTGCTCCGTTACCGGTTTAGGATATTTCACCCATTTTTCCAAATAGGGATCGGACAAATCCGCCGGAGATGCCAACCCTGTTCTTTGGTTCGGCGACAAGGAGTCGTTGCCAGCGGTATAGAACAGAACAGGATTGCCGTTTCGATCATACGCTGCACTGCCTGACCACGTGCCGTCCGGATCTAGGGTGCCCGCTTCGGGCGCAAGAGCAGGTCTTACATTTTCCCAGTTCACCATATCGTCACTCACCCAATGCCCCCAGTGGATTTGATGCCAGAATGGACCTTGCGGGTTATGTTGATAAAATAAATGGTATTTGCCGTTATAGTAAATCGGTGCATGTGCTTCATTCATCCAGTTTTGCGGAGGCATCGCGTGGTACTGGGGACGGTGCTGATCTCCGTCAAACACACTTGGATCCTCATCAATGTCCGCATTCGGAATTTTCGGAATTGAACCTCCATGAAGCGCCTTCACGCTCTCATATCCAGCAAGTATCTCCTGGTTCGTAAGGGCTTTATTATGCAGCTTCACTTCATCTAAAAGCCCGCTGAACATATTGAAGGAGAACAACCCTGCCAACTCTACAGGTTTATTATTTTTCCCGATGATCAGACTTTCGGTAGATGGTGTGATCGGAACGTTGACGGGGGTTGCTTGGGAAGCCACTTCCTCACCGTTTAGATATAACTTAATTTTTCCATCTTCTTTACTAAAAGTAGCGGCCACATAATTCCACTTGTATTTTTCCAACGGGTGATCCTTTACCCATACCTGAATCCACTGACCGCCGATGCCTACTTGCATCGACCATGTACCGTGCCGATACATACCAAGAGAAAAGCCTTCCGCTTTATCCTGATCGGATTGGTTTACGATCGCAGATAGCTTGTTTCCGTCTCCCCACTCATAGCTACGCGGTGCAACCCATGCTTCGATGGTTAACGCGTCGCTTACAGGCACAGTATCGTTTGCATTGACCTCAATATAATTCGAGTATCCATCGAACAATAAGGCGCCGCCTTTTATTCCGCGCGGAGTCCATCTCGGATCCTTCGATGCCATATACCTGGCGTTGTTAAATACATAGTTCACATCGTGCTTAAGATTGTGTACTTTCTCCAACGCCTTCTTTCCTGCGCCTTCATCAAGGTTTAAGTAGAAAATAGTCCCCCTACCACTTGCTTGGAAACGATCAACGGCAATGCTGGCTTCATTGGAATGATCGACAACCTTTACATAGAGCTTCTTGTTGTAGTGTTCTTGCACATTCCATGAGATTTTCTCGTTCGCGCTGACATTCCCGGTTTTCATAAGCAATGTGTTGCTGTTCGCATCGTAAATTGCAACATATGCATTTTCCGGTTTGAGGATATCCAAAACAGTAAAATTAATTGTTCCGGTTCCCTGAAGCGTGAAAGTATTAGAGGTGATGGAGCCCTTACCTTGCACGGAGGATTTGGCATAGAAGTTCCCTTCTTTGCTCGCATGAGCTTCATCGGTCACTTCAAAAGCATCTCCCTCAACCGTCCAGCCATCGAGATTTCCAGTTTCAAAGCTTGGATTGTCGATTTCATAGCGTTTGAAATCTGGCTTGATATCCGTCGCAACCATTCCTTCAGCTGGCTCCGATTCATGGTACACGGAGAATGCGTCCGCAAAAATGATTCCCCAATCCGAGGTTGCATTATCGACGACCTCCACATACAGTTTCTTGCCCAATTGTGTGGAAAGATCTGCCTTGTATTGCACCATATTGGCAAGCCGCATGCCCTGCGCAGGATCCGGGAAGCCAACGTCGGCGAATGCGCTATTTCCGTATCGGGCAATAACTTGTCCCGTATCGACTTCCACAATATTTATAAATACCTTGTCTGGGTTCTTCGCACCGCCAAGCTTGAAGCTGATCCAGCCGCTTCCGCCCAGCTCGAAAGTGCTGGAACGAAGTACACCTGTCGCAGATTCGTCATACTTCCAGCCGTTTAAATGATAAGCGCCTTCCTGGTTATACGGTATTTTTTCCGCCCACCAAGTCGTTTCGTCTGTCACGCTATTCGGACCGAACGCATTGCCTTTGACAACGGTCCATCCCGTCAAATCTCCTGTTTCAAATCCAGGATTCCGGATTTGATAGACCGAATCCGTAACTGACAATCCCACGTCATTCTTAGGAATATTCTTGATTTGATAAACCGCATTCGTAACCGACGAGCCTACGTCATTTTTAGGAATGAGCGTGTTCCCAGCAACAGTTCTAGATTCAGCTACTGCGGAGATTCCTGGAACAACAAGCTGGAGCACCATAGCCCATATAAGCATTCCCGATATCCAATATTTTCTTATTTTTACCTTTTTCATTCTAGATCCTCCTTCGAAATTTCTTGCACTTTCAAACATCGATACTTCATTTCGAAATGCTCTCCTAGTACAAAGATGAAAGTCAAGAAGAAAGGAGAAAATATATGAAACGTTTCCAATTAGAGAAAAGCGAAGTTACTTGATCATTTGCTGCATGACCCCATTAGTAAGGAGCGCCTAAGCAATCGTCTTACCAAATGGACTGCATATCCCATATATCCAAGAATTTAACAAACGGTTCTCCATCTCCCCAAATCTCGAGTCCCAAAGCATCCATACGGCTCGGGTACACCCGGGTTGTCAGGCTTTTCAATCCGTTTGCATAGGCTTCGACCATGGAGCGGTCCAAATAAATATGAAGCTTCAGATTCTCCCCAAGTAGCTCCAGCTTACCGCCCTGAATCCCTCTGCACTTTTCTCCCGGATGCAGTGTCGTTTTCGACCGGTCGACCATGAGCATCGCTTGATTCCAATCATAATACAGCAGAGTTTCTTCCTCCCCGTCCGGCGTACAACGGACCTTGATTCCAAATTGTTTGGCGCTGCCGGGCTCCAATTCCAATTGAATCTCAAGCATGTCACCATGAACATCCCTGAGCTGTACATTAGTTTCAGCCAATGACTGGTCCCGAAGCGATAGCCGCTTGGCGCCACGTAGCGATTGAAGCTCCTGAATCGGCTCTATTCCCAGACGTCCGTCATCCCTCAAATATACGCTTAACGGCAAGCCTGCGTTATGAGCCCAGCCCGACTTATATTCCATCTCGGACGTCCGGTCGCCTTGGGCTATCGTAAAGACGATATTTCTGCCGGTCTTCGGATCAACCATTCCGCTCGGTCCGGTAAAATGGAAATCCCCGACGTCAATCAATTGAGGCTCTTCTTGATCGGGGATGAACGAAAGATTTTGCTTGTCAAGTTGCCCGATCCAATAGAACACCTCGACATCCGCTCCCTTCCCCACAGGGCTGACAAGCAGGAGATGTTTGTTCCCCCCCTGCTTGTCACTGCCAAGGGGAAGAAGCACAGGGAGCTCCCAGATGGGTCCAAGGTAAGGAAACTTCTGAATATCTGCTTTAAAAAACGGCCCTTTATACGTCCAATTCAGCATATCCTGTGACGCAAATGCCAGTGCTGCTCCGCCTTCGATTCCGGACCCGACCAGAGCATACCAGCCGTCATCGTCCTTCCATACGAACGGATCCCGGAAATCCCCAAATGCGCCCATTCCCTTCTTTTGCACGATCAACGGCTCCGGATGTTTGACCCAGTGAACCAGATCCGGGTTTCCGTCAAGGGTATAGGTGCTTCGGGCAAGCGCCACGCTCTGATTCGGCGAAGCGCTGTCATTACCTGCCGTAAAGAACAGGACAGGCAGGCCGTCTGCATCATAGGTTGCGCTTCCCGACCAGATCCCATCTGGTGCGAGCTGATCCTTTTCGGGCGCCAGGGCCACGGGTAGATCACGCCAATGCACCAAATCCTGACTTACCCAATGTCCCCAATGGATCTGATGAAAGAACGGCCCATGCGGGTTATGCTGATAGAACAAATGATATTGCCCGTCAAAATAGATCGGTGCATGGGGTTCGTTCATCCAATGGGCTGGCGGGCTAACATGATATTGCGGTCTGTGCCGATCAAGTAGCAGTGGCGTCCGGTCCAGCTTGATCTCGTCATAGTTTAATTGCGGCCGGATACCTTCGTGAAAGGTATTCAGCACATGCCGATAAGAAGCGGCCACTTCTTCCGCGCTCAGCGCCCGATTATAAATCTTGAGTTCATCAATGATACCGCTAAACATGTGCAGGCTGAACACTTCCGCCAGCAGGCTGCTATGGTTATTCTTGCCGATAAGAAGATCCAAGTCCGTCGCCTCAGCTAGGCGGGAACCACGAGGCAAGGCTGCCGAAGCAATTTCACTACCGTTCAAATACAGCTTGATTTCGCCTTGGTTCCCATCGAACACTGCATTCACGTATGACCATTCATTCTTGGGCAATTCATGGCCGTCCGGCGACCAAAGTTCCTTCCAGTCCCCTCCTTCCAGCCCAACTTGGAAGGACCAGGAACCGTGACGGAACATACCGAGCAGATAACCCTGCTTACGATCCAGGTTGTAGCGGTTCACAATAGCGGACAATTTGCCATCATCCCCCCATTCATAGGAGCGTGGGGCTAACCATACTCCAATGCTTAGCGCTGATCGATACTCTGGCTCGGTGTTCTGATTTCTCTCATCGAACGAATGCGCAATGTAAGTCGAATAACCATCGAACAGGAGCCCATTTCCAATTACTCCCTGTCTCCACCGTGGAGGGCAAGGTTTAGTAAACTCCGCTTGGTTAAATACGTACTGGATATTATCCTGGACTTGGGATACGCTCTCCAGAGCGCTTGTACCGGTTTCTTCATTGAATGCCCAATACATGATCAATCCCCGATTATCGGTTGCATGGCTCATACCTCAACCCTCCTTGATGTCTGCTCCGTTGGACCATTGGGAATATGAATGGAGTTAAGAGCATGCATATGAAACGAGTTCAGTACAACTTCCCCTGATTTCGCACTTATCTCAATACGATCCATCGGAGCATCAGGGAATATTTGATCCGTCAGTGCAACCAAACCCTCATTCGCGTACACTTCAACCGCGTTGCGATCCAGCCAGATATGCAGCTTGATCTTTCCATTCTCCGGAACCATTCTAGCACCGTGCTTGCACGCAAACGACGGGTGGAAGTCAGTCAGGCCCGATTTCGAACGGTCGATGAATAGCCATTGGCGCACAGGGTCATATCCGATAATAGTCTCACTTTGCCCAGAGGACTTTATTTTGATATGAACCTCATCCCCGGAACGAATGTCGATATCCGCTTCAATCTCAAGCAGAACATCATTCATTTTTTGCGTAAACGGCACCGCCGGCGTAACCTTGACCTCATTCCAGCAGAGCGTTCCTTTTCGCAGCTGCTCTATTTCCCGGACAGGCATTTGAGTCAAAACTACGCCCTCGTCTCGGCTGGTCAATGATAAGACGCGAGGTAAAGTCATTGCGCCTCTCCAGGCTCCGGTAGGCGTTTGGTTGGCATATTTCCAGTTGCTCATCCATCCGATGATCACGCGCCGTCCGTCTTGCTCAGCTATATCCGACCAAGTGACCCCCGCATAATTGTCCCGGCCATAATCCAGCCACAGGATATGATCGGCCGGATTGTCATTGATGAACGTATTTCCGTCGAACTCTCCGATAAAGTATTGCGTGCGTGAGCCTTCCGGACAGTTGGGATTATCTCCGATGCTTATGATAAGTACCCATTTGGAACATCCGCTGCCGTCAACCGGCAATTTAAAGAGATCAGGGCATTCCCAAACTCCGTCATGCGAGCCTTCATTCTTTCCGAATTCGCCTGACAACGACCATTCACGCAAATTGTCGGAACGATAAAACCGAACGTGGTCTCCCGCGACAAGAGCCATAATCCAGGATTCACTTGGCGAATGCCAGAACACCTTGGGGTCCCGGAAGTCGACCAGATCATGCTCGTCGAGTATTGGGTTCCCCTCATATTTGTGCCAAGTTCGGCCTTTATCACTGCTGTAAGCCAGGCTTTGCCGCTGGCGAGGTTGTCCGGTCTCCGGACAGATGTCTGCATGAGTGAAGAGTGCGATCAATCCATGGGAACCATCGAACAGTCCACTGCTATTATTCCAGTCAACCACACAGCAACCGGAGAAAATAGCGCCATGCTCATCCGGGAACAGAGCGATAGGCATATGCTCCCAATGAACCAGGTCTTGGCTTACGGCATGACCCCAGTGCATCGGTCCCCATTCATTGCTATAAGGATGGTGCTGATAAAACAGATGATAGACTCCCTCGTAATAGACTAATCCGTTCGGATCATTCAACCAATGGGAGTGAGGTGAAAAATGAAAACCCGGCCTAAATCTATCATCATCTTGCTGTTTATTTGTCTCGATCATCTGTTTAATCTCATCTGTCGTCGGCATAGATTGAAGAGCCCCTTTCCGTGTGGTTACTAATGCACCGCCGGCATTAGCAAAAGTTAGCATGCTGATGATTTGCTGTTTGGTCAGCTGATTCAAAGAAACACCGGCTTTCAGTATCTTATATAACAAGCAGCCCAGAAAAGCGTCGCCGGCTCCTGTCGTATCAATGGCCTCTACTTGAAAACCCGGCACATATCCGTCATGACCCGCTAATCGGTAATAGCAGCCTTTTTCCGCTAAAGTTACGAAGATCCCGGCGATGCCGAATTGCTGTTGCAGCTCTAGCGAGCCTTTTTCCACATCAGTTTTACCCGTTATAAAGTGGAGCTCATCTTCCGATATTTTCAGGATGTCGGCATACTTCATGCCCCAAAGGATATTCTGTTTCGCTTCCTCTTTGCTCTCCCATAAAGCAAACCGGATATTTGGATCGAATGAAAGCAGGACTCCTGCCTCTTTAGCCTTCACAACTGCCGCTCTTGTTGCCGTACGGGCCGGCTCATGGGTCATCGACAAAGAACCAAAGTGCAGTGCATGGCAGTTTTCAATCCTATCGAACGGGACATCCTGCGTGCGCAAGTATGTATCCGCTCCTGGTTTCCGGTAGAAGCTGAACGATCGGTCTCCGTTGTCATCCAGATGGACAAATGCCAGCGTTGTATTGGCTTCATCTGTAAACGAAAGCCCAGACACGTCGATGCCGACGTTCATCAAGGTATCGTGCAGCAAGGAACCGAATTGATCATCCCCAACTTTGCTAATCAATGTCGCTCTAGTTCCTAAACGGGATAGAGCAGCTGCTACGTTAGCCGGAGCCCCTCCAGGATTACATTCAAACTGCTCGTTGCCTCTCGCGGTACGACCTGATGGCGTAAAGTCTATCAATACTTCCCCAATGGTTATTACATCAAGCACAGTTTTCTCCCCACCTATCGTTTGATTATTTATTTTTTAAATTTGCATTATATCGGTCCAGCCCTTTTTGATAGATCTCCATTAATTCGTTCAGCCCCATCTTCTCGAGTGTCTTCACATAGCTGTCCCACTTTTCATCTACCTCGCCATCGACGATGAACTTGCCTCTTTGGGTATTTACATATTTAATAAGTTCTGGCTCGATCCGATTAATTTTATCTAGTTCATCCGGTTCAAAGAAGATGCTCGGATAGTTTTCCTTTTTCATATATTTAGTGTAATATTTTTCCAAATACTCAGCACGCTTCTGAGCTCGGGGTTCCATATCAACAACTTTTCCGAAGTCATCGAAAGTAATGACGCCCGGATTTCCTGTGCCTGGAGCCACTTTTTGACGGAATTCACCTGCGGAGACTCCTTTGGGAAGCGCCAGGTTCACCAATTTTCCTTTTTCGTCCTTCTTGAATACGACATCCAACGGACCCCAGTGAATTTGAGCCGCCATGTAAGGGTCATACTGTTGATCGATCCAACGCATCGTCATTGCCGGATAACGGTTCTCCTTTGTAATCACGAAGCTACCTCGTCCCGGTCCTCCGCCGTTGTTGCGACCAATCATTTGATCTCCATTTGGGCCTTTAAGCGGGGGCAGCAGAGCATAATCCTTACTACGCTCCGGTCCGACAACTTCTTCGACTTCCCACCAAACGTAGGAGCCGAGCGTTTCATCTGGTGTTTTGCCTTTTGCTAAATACTGAGCGGCATCCTGGGTGAACGATTCAGGGTCAATCAGCCCCTGCTTATACCAGTTATCATGAATATATTTTAATGCTTCCTTATATTGAGGTTGCGAAGCGGTAAAGATCACTTTACCTTCGCGGACGATCCGATGTTCCAAATTATCCGGAATACCGAAAGCTCCGAATATGCCAGCAATGTCACTACACCACTGCATGTGCATAAAGCTTAATGGGATTTCATCAGCCTTGCCATTGCCGTTCGGGTCCTTCGTTTTAAAGGCAATCAAAGCCTGCGTGTATTCGTCCAGCGTTTGAGGTACTTTTAAGCCCAGTTTATCGAGCCAATTTTTATTGATGACGTGAAAGAAGGGGTTGGTATCGAGCTTATTCTCTTCCCACGACGGCAGCCCATAGATGTGACCGTCTGGTGCTGTGATGGCTAGTTTAATGTCAGGCCGACGATCGAGAAGCGCTTTCAAATTAGGCGCATATTTATCAATTAAATCCTCCAGCGGAATAATGGTTCCGTCTTTACCATAATTGATTAGATCGTAATCTGTGAATCCGGCTCCGTAAAATGCGTCTGGCAAATCTCCGCTGGCCAACAACAAATTTTTCTTCTCTGCAAAGTCAGCGTCTGGAATGTTTTCCCAGTCAATCTTTACGTTTGTTTGTTTTTCCAGCCGCTTAAAAATTTCCATTTTCGAGTAATCCGGCGCTAAAGCAGCTTTCGGGGATACCATCTTTAATGTCACCGCTTCTTTAACAATCGGAAGGCCGGTTTTATTAAAATTCGCATCCTGATCCGGGTTTACCGCCTGATTTTTTGACTCGCCGCCTCCCGAACATCCGCTAAGCGCAAACACTCCGGCCAGCACTAGAAGCCCAGCACTTTTGAATAACGATTTCATCGTACACAACCTCCTGTTAGATCATTCCACAAGCTGAAAATTTCGTTGCTCTTCTTATATAGTTGTCTGGATGATGGACTTATCGTTTCTGTTGCACATCACCCCTTTCAGGCACCATGACAATGTTAGCCTTTGATCGAGCCGATCATCACGCCTTTAACAAAGTATTTTTGCAGGAAAGGATACAAAATCAGCAACGGTAGACTGGATACCATGATGACACCATATTTGATAAGCTCTGTAACGCGCATCTTCGCTGCGTAAGATTCCACGTCTATCATCATGCCCGAGTTGGCCTGATTCTGGACAAGAATGTTGCGCAGAACCAGTTGCAACGGATACTTGTTTTCGTCGTTCAAGTAGATCAAAGCGTCAAAGAAACCATTCCAGAAGCCGACAACATGATATAGTACCATTACGGCTATAACGGACTTAGACAAAGGCAATACAATGCTCCAAAAAAATCTGGTATTGGAACAACCATCGATCGAAGCTGCTTCCCACATTTCATCTGGGATGGTCGACTGAAAAAAAGTCCTTACGATAATGACATTGAACACACCTCCCGCTCCAGGAATAACAAGTGCCCAGATCGTATTCAGCATGTGAAGATCTTTTATCAGCAAATAGGTTGGGATCAGTCCTCCACTAAAAAACATGGAGATCAGTAAAAACCACATAATCGCCGATTTTCCCGCCAGTCCTTTACGAGCTAACGGGTAAGCTGCACATACGGTCACGGCTACTCCGATTAATGTTCCTAGACCCGCATATAAAATCGAGTTGGCATAACCAATCCATATAGATGAATCACTGAATATCCGCCCGTATCCATCCAGCGTAAAACCCTTTGGAAAAAACCATACTTCTCCTGAGTAGATGAGATTGGGGTCACTAAGTGAAGCAATCAGCACAAAATACAACGGGAATAATACAAGCAGCATAACTATGGTCAACATGAAGTAGTTGACGATGTCAAACCACATGTCTCCCTTGCTTTTTCTCTTTAATAATTGATTCAAAATGAACTCCCCCTTACCACAGGCTGGTTTCAGTCAACTTCTTGGCGATCCGGTTGACGGTGATTATCAGGATAATATTTACCACTGAATTAAACAGTCCAATTGCCGTAGAAAAGCTGTATTGTGCCTTTTGAATCCCGATTTCATAAACATAGGTCGGAATGATATTGGAAGTGGCATAATTCAAATCGTTCTGCATAAGGAAAGCCTTTTCAAAACCGATGCCCATAATGTTACCGAGTGCGAGAATCAATAAGATGACGATCGTCGGCAAAATGCTTGGAATATCCACATGCATTACGCGCTTCCATTTGCTTGCTCCATCCATTATCGCGGCTTCATGCAATTCTGGATTGACCCCTGCCAGCGCAGCAAGGTAAATGATGGTAGCAAAACCTGTCTCTTGCCAAACCCCTGATAAAATATACAAAGGACGGAACCAACCTTCGTCGGCCAAAAACATAATGGGGTCTCCTCCGAACAAGGTGATGATGTGATTCACGATTCCGCTGTTTGGAGACAGAAAAACATTAAGCATACCGACGAGCACTACGGTAGAAATAAAGTGTGGTGCGTAAATTACAGTTTGTACAATTTTCTTGTATCTTTTGGCCAACATCTGATTCAACATAATCGCTATAATAATCGGAGCTGGGAAGCTAAACACAAGCGATAGAACACTGAGTGTAAGTGTATTCGTCATAATCGTCCAGAAGTTATAGGAATCGAAAAAATCAATAAAGTGCTTAAAGCCTACCCACTCGCTTCCCCAGATCCCCCGACTTGGTGAAAAATCCTTAAAAGCAATTTGTATTCCATACATCGGATAGTACTTAAATACGAGATAAATAATAATGATTGGCAGCAAAAACAGATACAGTTCATAGTCACGTTTGATCTGGTTCCATATTTTGCGATTTGGCTTGATCGTGGAATGATCCAACTCACTAGTTCTTGAATTCACCATTACACTCCCTTTCTTGTAAAAGGATATTTTCATTTTTGAAACGTTTCCAATTTATTATAAGAAAAACGTCAGTCGGTGATCCATACCATAAATCCACCGAATGAGCTGAAGTTTTTCCAATGTAAAAAACTTGCCTAAGATAACGGGAGACGATACATTTGCTGATTCAAACTTATTCCTTCGATCTTTTAACAGAGTAGTCTGATTGTCAAATGAAACGTTTCCAATTTTCTATAAGAGAAAGTCAAGTTTGCATATCCAGACTGTGATCCGACTTTACGAGCTAATATCTTTACAATAAAATCATGTAGTTTCGCCTTGTCTGAAGATAACGGGGAGACGATACACTTGCTGATCTAAAGTTATACCATCGATCTTTTGATACAGTAGTCTGATTGTCAAACGTGCCATCTCCTCCACTGGCTGCCTGATTGTAGACAATATCGGATGAAAATAACGATGATCCTGAATGCCGTCGTAACCGATGACCTTTACATCCTCTGGAATACGAATCCCCTGCCTACCTGCTCTTTCTATATATTTGGCGGCAAACATATCGGTAATAGCGAAAATGCCGTCCACATCCTGATGCTTAGATAGAAATTCGCCAAAATAGGCTTCGTCGTCCACAATAGGATCTGGTTTCTCGTATACAACATAGTCTACACCTAATTTTTTCGCCTCATCAATGAAACCTTTTCTTCGATTCATGGTTTCACTAAAAACGGAAGT
This sequence comes from Paenibacillus polymyxa, assembly GCF_001719045.1. Lineage (NCBI taxonomy): Bacteria > Bacillati > Bacillota > Bacilli > Caryophanales > Paenibacillaceae > Paenibacillus > Paenibacillus polymyxa. The sequence continues at coordinate 5,711,356 of NZ_CP015423.1, read as the reverse complement.
TACACTTCCCATAAAAGCCGGTTTCTGGGCCCCTGCTTTAACAAGTTCCCTCAAAGCTAGACGGCCTCCCTCATAATTATCTGAGGTTACACAAGTGATTTTTTTGTTGAAATGTCTGTCAATACTTAGAATCGGAATGTCATTGCTTACGCTATTTTCTATATCATTGTAAGTAATGCCGACAATACCAGCCACTTTGTTTTGCCGTAGCATATCCAGGTAATACAGTTCCTTTTCTGGCTTGCCGCCGCTATTACATAACATGAGCTTAAAGCCTTCCCGATCCAACTCATCCTCAATGTAATAAGCTAGTTCAGAAAAAAAAGGATGCCAGATACTTGGAAGCAGCAAGGCTACCATCTTGGATTTCCTCATTTTAAAATTTCGAGCGACTTCATTAGGAAAATAATTGAGTTCTTGTATAGCTTTCTCCACTTTCCTTCGTGTATCTGGTTTTACAGAGCCCGAGTTATTAATAACTCGGGACACCGTTCCCACAGCAACACCAGCTATCTTAGCTACATCTCTAATACTTGGCATTTAACCCCCCCATCTCTCTTATGGGAATTATAATAGCACTAAGTTGGAAACGTTTCAATTATTTTTTGAAGCGCTTTTTTTCTGACTTTTTTCATTGCCTACCCCGCATATGAATTTCGTGCCACCTGATTCAATCACACCTATTCGCTTTTTATTCTATTTTTTTACAAACTTACTCAATGTACTTTTCGAGGCGACACAAACATGTATGGCACGCTCTATAAAATTAAAACTTAATTATTCCAGATTAAGTTGATGCGAATTGTAGATCTTTATTGTATTAGAAACGGCGGTCAAAATGACCGCCGCCGCAGTGTAAAATAGATAATCACATCTAAATATTTCTTCTTCAAAAAAAATAAAATCTCCTTTTAGAGACCGGTTCTTCTCTCGAGCTCTTCCGGTTTACATCAATGCAATATCCATTTACATATTTTCTGTGAAAAATGATTCTAGTTTATCAAACAGAATTAACTCCATTTTATCATAGAGATTCAATGGCTAGACCAGCATCAGGAACCACATACAGTTCTTTGGGCTCTGTAGACATTTCGTATGCATCTTCACTAAGATATCTAGAATGCGCATGTTCGCCAATGATAAACAAATCGGTCTTGGTGAGATTGTTCTAATATAGTTCATCAAGGGGAAATTCATAAAGGACATAGCCCTTGTTACCGTAAATGCGCCTACCGAATTCGGATGAAACCCCCACTCCATTGCATAATATTCAAAAATTCAATAGCAATAGGATCTATAAATACTGACGTACACCGATGAGTGCGTCATCGATGCCCTGCTTTTTGAGCCAGGTCAACAGAAAATGACGCAGCTTGTGTGGCGACAGGTTTTGAGCAAGTTCAGCTTCCTGGCCAAAATCTTTCGTATTCCCCGATCCGTGTACTTTTTCTTCCACGATGATTCAAATAAATAGACCGCATGTTTTTTCTTCATCGCGTCAGCGTGCATGGCCAGCAGTTCTTTAAATGACTGAGGGAATGGAACGATGCGATCCTTGCTGCCCTTTCCATTATTAATGCGAACTTGGCAGTAATAAAAATCAATATCCGTCAGCCGAATATTGATTAGTTCGCTAACGCGGATACCGGTATACATGAGTGTCTTGACAATCAACATGTCCTGGAAATTTTTCGACTTCCAGACTACTTCGTAATAACGCTTAAGTTCTTCCTCTGTTGGCACGTATGGTAGCTTCCGTCGATTACAGTGGATTGGTGACAACATCGATGCGCTTGATGGAGTAAACGTTGAAAAAGGTAGACTACATATTAATCGGCTTGAAAAAGATGTTCCAGAAGAGGCGAAACAATATAGCGCTGCTCTCTACGGCATGTTGCCACGGGTAAAGCTAACAGACCTACTTTTAGAAGTAGCAAGTTGGACTGGGTTTGACGAGCAATTCATTCATGCTTCAACCAATCGTCAACCTAAATCCGAAGAAAAACCGGTTGTTCTGGCATCGCTCATGGCTATGGGTACCAATATAGGCTTAACAAAAATGGCTGATGCAACGCCTAGTATCTTAGAATCATTACGTCCGCTGAACCAAGGATAGCATAAAAGCCGGTTACACCCTTAACGTGTGAAAACCGGCTATTTTTGTACTCAGAATTCCTTAGCGTTGTAAATCTGCGTTATGCTGGTGGTACCCCTTCAAGATCGAAACATTCGCAGTATGTGTGTCCGCGACAGTAAGAATTGCCCTACCGAACTACGGATGGACGGAGCACTTAAGAATTAGCAAAAGAAACCCGAAGTCTCATAAAAGACGCGGGTTTCTCGTCAATCTGAGTAGCCTTTAGGACTACTTTTTATTTCCCAATATTAAACCAACCGGGCATTGCTTGAATTACATTCCAGAGTTTTTCTGGAATATTAAGCTGGTCGAGTTTTGAAACGTTCAACTTAGAATCTACCTCGGCTTCTCGTCCATTTGCGACCATTTCAACCCAAGTAGGATTCATAATTAACGCATGCCCAATGGCAACTAGCGGCAATCCTAATTCCACAGCTTTAAGAGCATCATCCGGTGTTATTATGGAACCAGCAGCCATCACAGGTACCTTACCGTTTGCTCTTTCAAGAATTAATTCAAGCCGTGTTTTTTCATCTTGACTATCTACTGGCTTTGAAGACACATTATCTAATGAAGCATGTATATAATCCAAATTCTGTTCAACAAGAATATCGATTAATTCATACGTGTCTTTCATACGTAATCCGTCCACTTTGGAGGATTCTTCAGGTGAAAATCGGTATCCTAAAATGAATGGTTTTGTAGCATGTTTTTCAATGACATTTTTGATTTCGTTAATAATCGCCAATGGAAAACGTAAGCGATTTTCAAGTGTTCCTCCCCATTTGTCCGTCCGTTGATTCGTTGCTGGCGACCAGAAGTTTTGAATTAAAAATCCATGTGCCCCATGAATTTCGACGCCATCAAATCCGGCTTCTATCGCTCGTCTTGTTGTGTCTCCAAAAGCACGTACAATCGACAAAATCTCCTCATGTGATAGTTCTCTTGTTTCTGGAGTTGAACCTAAATTAGTAATTTCGGGTTGCAATGCACTCGCACTAACTGCATCCAATTCGGGCAAAGCTTTATTGCCAGCATGAAAAATCTGTAGGATCACAGGAGAGCCTCCACTTTTCGCTGCCTCAGCTAATTTTCGTAAACTTGGAGTAAATTCATCATTGTACCCGGCGAATTCATTCGTAAAACCCTGTCCATTCGGTGTAACATGAGTACACCCTGTAATGACGAGTCCTACTCCATTCACTCTTTGTTTGTAATACTTTACTTCGTCATCCGAAATGGTAAGATCGTCATTGCTTGACCAGGTTGTCATAGGTGCCATAACAATTCTATTCTTCATTGTTATTCCACTTCTGAATGTGAAGGATTCAAATAACCTACTATATTTTTGATTCATTTCTTTAACCTCGCTATCATATTTTATTTTCTGTTTCAGTGTAATTGGTTACCGTTACAGTAGGTCAAGGATTTATTTTTATATGATTACATATAGAATTGTTGTGCTTTCATTCTCTTTATGATATATATTCAGTTACAGTAACTGTAACTAAAGGTGGGACAAGTAGATGTTGTATTCAATGACATACGTAGTGGAGAATTTAAATGTATCTGCAAAAACACTTAGGTTTTATGAAGAGCAGGGGATATTACCAAATATATCTCGTGACGAAAAAGGCCGTAGAGTTTATAACCAACAACAAATAGATTGGATTTCTTTTATTCGTTGTCTCAAAGAGACAGGAATGCCTCTTTCAAAAATCAAGGATTACAAGGAACTTTATGAATTGGGAAATAGCACCTTTTTGCAAAGAGAGGAGATGTTGATACAGCATAAATTGGAACTTCAGAAGAAAATTGACGAAAGTTTTAAACACATGGAAGAAATAAACTATAAAATTGCCATGTATGAACTTCAGAAAGAAGAGGTTATGAAAAACCCTAACTATAACTTTAAATGTCACGGTCACGGCCTGGAGATTAAGACGGTGAATTAATGTAATGTACTTGCGCTAACGGGGAACGATAGTTCAATCTCCAACTAAGACTAGGCTGCCGATCAATGTCGGCAGCCTAGCTCTGTCTTTGCACATTAACGTAAACAACCCAACAAGATAAATGTAGGTTTATTCCATACGTTTGAGACGCTGGTATTTCTCCAATCATAGCGAAATTCCCAGAACTTATATTTAACATATTTATCCATCTACTTTGCCCTTGTGACAGCGACGCTGGTACTACCCCTTCTTCGGATGATTACACATAGGGATGCAGCCAATAATAATGCACCCTTCTCGTTGTGTTATTAAATCAGCAATGTTTAGCTTGCTAAATATATTAAAAAAGATGGAGAACTCATGATAGATTATTCTCCATTTGTTGCATTAATTGTCTTAATATCAGCCGATCTTCCGTAGAAATGGATTGAAGTAGTTTTTCCTGCTGTTGTCTCCATTTGACCTCAACCGGTGTCTCTAATTCTTTGCCTTTGTCCGTTAGGAAAATGCGCATTATTCTTGCATCTTGTTCATCACGTTTACGATATATAAATCCGTTCTGCTCCAATGATTTAACCATGTTCGTTACCGTAGGCGGTTCGCATTTTAAGTGTTCACATAGTTGCATTTGTGTTACCCCATCACCCAACCACAGACGATACAGCAAATTATCTTGCCCTACATAAAGGTTAAGTTCCCTGAGAGATTCACTATAATTTCGACGCATTTGGGAGGAGATTCGATCTAACGACTGACGAATATCACAATCCACTTGATCTGTCATTAATTCATCATCCCTCGACTCGAATGTTATTTAGCGGGCTAACTATATCACGACGAATTTGATGTGTCAAATTAATTTATGATGAACTTCCTTCTGGTCAAAAAAGTTTCTTCCCTGCTTCATTTTTTGGCATATCCCTGTTTGTGGAGATAGTCCATCATTTGTGGCTGAATACTTCTTTGCAGATGATCATGGATGTGGTCACTCCATCCTTTTACTTTTTTCGCTGAGAAAGGGGCCTTTACAGGTCGATTTTCATAATACTTCAACATGGTCTTATCATAAGTTGCTAATTTCAGTTTATCGAGTGTTTGATACTGGTTTTCATGTAAAACCATGGATTTAGGCAACCTTGGCTTGAGTTCAGGTTTATTTCCAGATGGACTACCAATACATAGTCCCACCAAAGGAATCACATACTTCGGTAAATTCAAAATGTCAGATAGTTCGTTAATGTTACTTCTCACCCCACCAATAAAAACGCCACCAAGTCCCATGGATTCTGCTGCCATTAAAGCATTTTGTGCCATAAGCCCGGCATCGAATGAGCCGATTAAAAGGAACTCTATATATTCAAGGTCAACTTCAGGAGCTATTTGATGATTCCGGTGGAAATCTGAACAAAAAATCCAGAACTCTGCAGCTTGTTCAATATAAGGTTGATTAACCGAAAGTTGCATCACCTTTCTTCGAAGATCTGGATCTGTAATTCTAATAATAGAAACGGCCTGCAAAAGACTGAATGATGATGTTTGATTAGCTGCCTTAAAGATTTCTTCTCGTTGTTCTTGTGTCAGTGGTTGATTTGTATAAGAACGAATGGACGTATGATTATGAAGTAATTTAAGGGTATTATTCATATGAATATCTCCTTCAATGTTATTATCATAAATAAAAGTGTTAGCAAAAATAGCAATGAGGTCTTAGTTATAGGTGGCCTCATATACTAACTCAATACAAAATTGCGTTACATTACAGACAATCCTCCATCAATTCATGATGAGCACCCGTAATATAAGAGGCTTCATCACTCGCAAGAAACAAAGCAAGGTTCGCTACCTCTTGAGACTGACCTAATCTTTTGATGGGAACTTGTTGTGCCCGTTCTTCAATTGCCTTTTCACTTAGAGCTTTAGTCACAATGTTTGTTTGTATAGGTCCTGGTTGAATTAGATTTATCCGAATTTGATCAGTGGCAAACTGTAGGAAAAAAAATTTGAGATCTTCATCCGATGGTTTTAACAATTTCATCAATCACTTCTTGACACGTTAGAATTTGCTGAATACCACCAGCTGATTCGGATACACTAACGGTCCCATTAACCAGATCCCCATCTAACATTCCTATTTTGAACCCTTCTCCATAATATTTGTATGCTTCTGCAGGCTTTCCTTGATTAATGAGTTCTAACGCTTTTTTGCCCGCTTCTGTAGGAATGGTTCTCAAATGTCCTGTACCTGATTTAAATTCAATAAACTCTTCACTTTTTACCTTAATGATGGCTTTCTTTGTTTCCATACTAGCTGGATTTTCTTTGGTCACTATAAACCTTGTTCCCATATATACACCTTCTGCACCCATAGATAGTGCTGCTTTCGCTCCCCGACCATCTATAATTCCTCCAGCAGCAATAACAGGGATTTTTACAAGTGAAGTGATTTGTGGAACAAGGGAAAGCGTACTAATTTTATAATCACTCATATGACCACCAGCCTCATAACCTGTAACGATGAGTGCGTCCACTCCTGATTTCTCGGCTTCTAGAAGCTTCTCTACAGTTGGACTTAAGTCTCTGTAAACGACCTTAATGTCATGTTTTTTAAGTCGTTTCAGTTCACGATCGACCACATGTTGTCCAATGGCAATAACGTTTTTGACATTTTCTTTAACCAATACATCAAAAACTGCATTAGTAAAGGGGTCTTCTGTAGCCCCTCCCATTGGGAAAATGTAGTTTACTGCAAATGGTTTATTCGTTAATGCTTTAACCTTGCGAATTTCCTTCGTTAGTCGATCTGCCATATCCTCTGCACTTGTTGCTTTTTCCGTTTGGCCAGCATTTGGCCCCAACACACCCATTCCACCTGCATTGGAAACTGCTGCAACAAATTCCGCGGAAGTGACCCATGTCATAGCAGCTGAAATAATAGGATACTCTATTCCCAGTAGTTCTGTAATTCGGTTTTTCATCAATGATTTCGCCTCTTGTTTAATTGATTTTTTTATTATTACTTCTTATACCTATTTTCAGGGTAAGGTAGCCCTAAATTCCCCCGAAGTGTATCCTCCTCATATTCCTTTCGAAATATGCCTTTATCTTGCAATATGGGTACAACCAATTTAATAAAGTCCTCAAATCCTGCTGGATAATCTTGTCTAATCAGCAAGACATCCATGACGCCTTCTTGATACCAATGTTCTATTTTTTCTGCAACATTCTCCGCAGCTCCCATCAATTGAGGCTTTGGCAATCTATAACCTTTAGGCATCCATGATTCGATTTCTCTTAGCTTTTCTAAGGCTTCTTTTTCCGTTTCACCAACGATGGGGCTATGTGAAGGCATAATCAGTAGATCGTTTGGTGAACGTCCTTGATTTTGCACTTTTCTTTTAAGTTCAGCAGTGAATCTCTTAAGATATTCAAACTGATCTCCAGGAGCCATGATGACTTCGGCATGCTGTGCAGCTATATCCATGAATTCCATGGAAGTTCCGGCTTGAAAGACGACCGGTCTGCCTTGCCGGGATCGACTGATATTTAATGGTCCCTCCACTGAAAAGTAATTCCCGGTATAATGCAGCGGATGCATCTTACCAGGGTCATAGAATACTCCGCTTTTCTTGTCACGTATAAAGGCATCGTCTTCATACGAATCCCAGAGGCCTTCAACAATCTCTAAAAACTCCTTTTTCATGGGATAAAGATCTGCTTTCCTTAAATGGGACCGACTGTAATTGGCTAACCCTCCCGGATTAGAGGTAATCGCATTCCATCCTGCTCGGCCCTTGCTAATCTTGTCGAGTGAGGCTATTTGTCTAGCAACAGTAAATGGATCAGCATATGAAGTAGCTATTGTTGCGGTCAAGCCAATGGAATGAGTCACCATACTCAATGCAGACAAAATAGATACGCCCTCAAACATGCTTAGATAGTGTGGTATCATGCCAGGTCCAATATGACTTACGTCTGCTAAAAAGATGAGGTCGAACCTTCCCTGTTCAAGTTGCCTGGCTTTTTGAACGTAGTAATCAATATTTTCACTGGCATCTGCTGGAATAGCGGGGTGTCTCCATCCCGTGTGATTCCAACCAACGCCATCAATAATCCCTCCTATTTTTAACTTTCTTCCTTCCATTGTTGAATGATCTCCCTTTCATGAGGTTCTTTAAAGTTACAGTCAAAAAAGGAAAGCAGGTTATCTAATTGCTCTGGAAAATCATTTACCCCAATAATTCTCTGGACCTTAGTAATGCCCACATGGTCCAGCCATCAGCTGCAGAAGTCCTAATGTTTTGGAGACTTTTCTTAGCATCACTTCCGTTATAGACATGAACGAAGTCTAAAATCGAAAGCTGTAGTCTATTTCCTGTATTCACTTATCAGTAACTCCTTTCTGTGTTATATTTATTTAGCTTACTAAATATAAAAACGCAATCTTAGTTACCCTATTAAACTATAAAACGAAAACAAGAACATTATCCTTTCGTATTTTAGGTTAATTAAAATTAATTGTTTTGGTTTGTTGACACAATCATAAAGTCATTATGTTCATTTGCAAAGAGGGCAATATAAATGAACATAGTACAACTTTTTGTACCTTAAGATTAGGAGTGATATCAATGAGGGTCTGTAATGAAGGATTTGATAAAGAATTTATGGATGAAAAAAGGGATATGTACGCGATAGCATTTACCCAAAATGTTCTTTCAGGACGTTGGAAATATTTTATATTATGGTATTTAAAAGGAGAAACACGCCGTTATACGGATATAAAAAAATTTCTTGGAGGTTTATCACAAGGCTCTCTCACAAAGCAGCTTAAAGAGTTGGAGAACGATGGAGTTATTAAACGTAATGTTTATCCGGAAGTTCCTCCGCGAGTAGAGTATTCATTAACAGGCAAGGGAATCAAATTACTACCGATCCTTGAGAAGATGGAGGAATTCGGTAAGGAATACGGCGAAAAACCTTAATCTGATGAAGTTTCCAAACAAGCTTATTACCGAAAATTTTTGAATCCAAAGAAAACATTTTTATTTAAGTCTTTGTCCAAACTTCTTCTACGCAATCCGTGCGAATGAGCAAGGAAATTATACAACCGATTTCACAGTTAATATGGTTGCCTTTTACGGTCTATATGGTGAAGCAAAAAAGCGCATGGAAGCTGTTTATGTTTATGCGTCACAAAGAAAAGCGCGTTAATCATAAAGGGTGCCTGCATTCAGCAAGCACAAAATTACAATTTTTTTCAATGCTTCCTATACCGCTTTCTTATTCATGGCCCTCTTGCATAGATATGTGGGTTTTGCAGTAAGTATTGGCATGTATGGTCAGTCATTTCTGCTGGGCTCGAGGCATATGGGATAGCTGGTATTCTATAGATATCATTTGGCTTTTTCGTCAGCCGGTACGAGAAGTTCTTTTTGTATTTCTGAACTCAAATTACTATTTAACGAATCATCCTAAAACATTTCTGCAATGAGTATGAATACCATCACGCTATTGTCTCTTCCTACAGTCTTCCTGGCTTGTTTGCTATTAGATGTTAATCAAATCGGTAATCGGAGCAAGTTCCCTTTTCGGAAAAGGAACCAAGTTCTTGTCCTCAACTCGGAAAAACTTGGTTCCTCAAAACAAAAAAGCCGCTAAGTTCCGCTCAGATAACCCTTTCCCAATGGGCTGTACCACGAAGCCAATGCTGAGTTTTTCTAACGTAGGCAGTAGTTCGTCTTCCGGACATCTTCACCACAACGAATCGCTCTCGATGGCCGTCATAAGCGGCTTAACGGAATGCGCGCGTCGAATGGTTCCCACGCCCGCCTCCGACAGTCCCCAATGTTTATCTTTTTCCGCCTGAATTAAATCCCCTAGTGCCCAGGCTACTTTCCTCCGATTGAATAAAAATGATTAATGCGGTGAAGTTACCGCTGAAGCTTATCTTACAATCACTCGGCGGATAAAGAACGGGATCACCAGACCGATCACCGCTACGATCATTGCAAACCAAAACACATAAGCTTTTAATCTCGGTATCTCAAAAAATCTCATCCAATCTAGAGGGTTTCCTATAGCTTTAGAATGAAGCTAGAATAAAGCCTCTATATACCGCTGAAGGCTGTCGAGTAATATCGTCAGCCTTCCTTACATTAAATTATGAATTTTCACCCTAGAGATGAAGCCAATGCTGAAACCAAAACAAAAACCATCTATAATAGATGGCCAGGCTGTCGAGAAAGTCTCGACAGCCTTTTTTATGTTGATTTTGTTTAAGACGACACCGCGTTAATTTTGTATAATATAGGTAACTATTGCATAGAACGGACGGTGTTGATATGCTGCGATCTCATCGAGACAAACAACAATCCTTTGAATTGGTTTCTCTGGAAGAACTGGTACCACAAGATCATTTGCTTCGCAAAGTGGATAAATATATAGACTTCTCCTTTATTCATGAGAAGGTAAGCCCCTTGTATTGTGCAGACAACGGGCGTCCTGCCATTGATCCTACCGTGTTATTTAAAATGATCTTTCTCGGTTATTTCTATGGCATTCGCTCAGAACGGCAACTCGAGCGAGAAATTCAGACGAACCTGGCTTATCGCTGGTTTCTGGGGCTGGGCTTAACCGATAAGGTTCCAGACCACACCACCATAAGCTGGAATCGTCGCACTCGCTTTAAAGATACCACGATCTTTCAAGATATCTTCGATGAAATTGTGCTGCAGGCGATCTCTCACCGAATGGTGGGCGGACGTGTTCTTGTCACCGATTCCACACACGTCAAAGCCAATGCCAACAAACATCAGTACACCAAAGAGCGAGTATTGCAGAATACCAAAGACTATATGGATGAGCTGAACGTAGCGGTGAAGGAAGACCGGAGAAACCATGGAAAAAAGCGTTAAAATCCCGAGAGGAAGTGAACGAAGAAAAAGAAGTGAAAGTGAGCAAAACAGACCCGGACAGCGGCTATATGATCCGTGATGGCAAGCCTGAAGGCTTCTTCTATCTGGACCACCGTACGGTGGATATGAAGTACAATCTGATTACCGATGTGCATGTGACGGCGGGGAATGTACATTATTCCGTCCCCTATTTGTCCCGTTTGGATCGCCAAAGAGAACGTTTTGGTTTTCAAGTCGAAGCCGTTGCACTAGACTCAGGTTATTTAACGACGCCAATTTGCCGAGGTTTGCAAAACCGAAAGATTTTTGCCGTGATTGCTCACCGAAGATTCCATCCTAGACAAGGACTGTTTCCGAAATGGAAGTTTGAATACGATGCCAAATGCAATGTGTATAGATGCCCAGCCCAACAGGAACTGCCTTACCGAACGACGGACCGTAAGGGATACCGGCAGTATGCGTCTGACCCAGTTCAGTGTCGGCATTGCCCACTGCTGGATCGATGCACCCAGTCTCGAAACCACCGTAAAGTGGTGACTCGGCATGTCTGGGAAGACAGCAAAGAGTGGGTACGGAGCAACCGGCTGAGCCCATCCGGGAAACAGCTGTACCGTAAACGAAAAGAGACCATTGAGCGAAGCTTCGCGGATGCCAAAGAGCTCCATGGGTTTCGCTATTGCCGTTTGCGCGGACTTCCGAACATCAAGGAACAAGCTCTCATGACGGCAGCCGTGCAGAACATGAAGAAGATAGCGATCCCACCTGGATCGCCTGGAGAAACAGGGGTAACACCCTGTTCTTCCAGATACCAGACTATTATGATGTAAAGAAAAAGAAACCCACGTCTCAAAAAGACGGGGTTTCTCGACAATCTGACCATCTATAATAGATGGTTTTTTTCACCGTGTGGATGGACGAGCACGAAATTCTGTTACTCTCAATTTTATTAGAAAAAATGCCCCACTCTACAGAATTTACAAATGCTGCTCGATGATTTACGTGAAACCTCTCTAAAAGATAAAATACACCGTTTGTTGGGTTCATATGACCAAGTGAATCAATCTAGTTGTATTGTTGCTCAATATAATCAACATGACGATTTAAAAGCTGAACATGTTCATCCTTTTCCATCAATCTTAATATACCATGGCATGAATGTAAGACTTGCGAAAAATGTTCACTTATTGCAATTATCGTTTTTTCAGCATTGTGTGTTTAACTATGTAGTCTCTTTATCGCAGAAAATACTGACGTTTTTCCTGCAGTAGATAACCCTTCGATGATTACTCCTCGAATCATATTCCACCTCTTCAAAATACTTCAGTACTCTTTCCGCCTGCCAAGGTAGCCAACCAATCACACTGGCAGCTACCTTCTTTCGTTTATTAAACTATTGTTTCCCGTTAGTTCAACAGGCTGCCAACCAAGGGCAGCCTGTATTATGTTACCTACCAATGAAATCAACAATTGTTTTTTTTATCTCATAATCCAAAATGCTCACGAACTAAATTAAACTGTTCTTCAACACTCAATTCGGGTGTTCTTTCCAGTGTTTTGATGCCATTTCGAATACAGGCACTTCTTACATCATGAGAAAATCTAATCATGTTTTTATTGCCATTTGCGATTGTTGCCGCTGGATTTGATGTAAGATTAATAACATCCAAAATCATCTTATGGTCTTCTCTAAAGAAATATAGCCTTTCTATTTCTTCGTCAGAAGTATAAAGGCAAATCATTCTTTCTTTTGGAATAAAGGGTAATATACGCTCGGGCATAATTCCTAAGTCTATAATGATTGGTTTATCAGTAGGCATTTTTAACAAATCCGTAACAAAAAATCCCATCATCTCTTCGACAATTTGAAAAAGCCAATGAACATGTTCATCATTGGGTTTATTGAACCATTTATCCCAATCTAAACCCGAATGAGGATACTGTAGGGCAGGGTATTCAACTGGATTGGTGAATGGTCTGTACTTCATCACGTTATCTTCCAGTGTTTGAAATCCTAACTCTTTAACAAATTTCTTTGTCATTGTGGACTTCCCTGCACAACAACCACCATTTAACCAATATACATGCTTTAATTGTTCCTTCAAATATTCATCATTTATTTTCATTGTAATCCTCCTCAATTTTTTAATATTGAGGGAGGTGACGGATTCTTATTGGTTTTCTGTAACTGTAAAACCACATAGTAAATCCCCCTTTCATAATCTTAATCAATCGTATTCGACATATTTTAGTTAATTCCTTCCTTCTCGTTATCCTGCCCGTTAGCGTAACAAGGCTGCCATTCAATCCACGGCAGCCTCATGGTTTATTGAGTTGCCTCAACAAAGACCTCTTCTTTTGCTTCCCATTTTACGGCTTCAATCAGTGTTTAGACAATCATTTTACATATTGAAATTTGCAACTTTCCCCTCTAAGCCTTCCTCATCCTGGTCCGTTCCTCTTCCCCATGAGCTCCCTTCTAAAGGAAGTCTTTATGCATAGGTATACTCCCGTCCAATCGTTCGATAACTCGATCCAACTGTCTGGTTAGATAAGGCGAAACATCACCAATGCCAGACACTGCTTCTAACAAGGGAAATAGTTGCCCACCCCACGGGCCTTGTGGATCAAAGACTTGTCTACCGATTCTCAAGCCTCCTGTTTCCTTGAAGATGTTCAATCGTTCCAATCCTTCAATAAGTAGCCCGACCGGCAGCGTTTTGTTCCTACGTCGGGACCATTCTGCCAAGAAGGACATGCCGCGTAATATATCATATTCAAAAAACCTCGGAAAGCAAGGCTTAAGCCATTCCATATCGATGACGCTTCTATTTTGTTTAGAACATACAAGACGATGCTCAATTAAATAACGTGCGCCTTCATCTAAGAAAACGACTTCCTGTTCAGTAAATTCACGGTCTGTATGCCATAAGATAGCTTCAAGCGGAGGAAGTGTTGAAACAATAGAGCTCTTTTTAGAATGAGTATAAGCTTCAGGGTCGCAGTTCAGCCCGCCATCAGGTAACTGATGCTTTAAGAGCCATTCGCGAATCCAAGGCAGTTCCTTGTCCAAATCACAGCCATACGCCATTAGAATCATATAGTATACGGCAAGTTCACAATGGCAGCAATCCATCTTCATCTTATCACTTTCACTTGTTGGATGGTCATCGGCGGATATGATGAAGGTCGGCCAGACCTGAGTTTCGAGTAAATATTTTGCTCCGACAATAGCAGACTCGGGAATTAGTTTCACCTCTCCCATTTCATAAAGAGCAGCCATATGCCACCAAGCTCCATCCCATTTTCGACGGCTGCACTCGCCGTGAGTCATCCCCAAATGGGGAGTAGATTCAAGGAACTGTATAGATTCTTCGATTGCTAAACGAATATTTTGATTTGTTTCCATCTGGGTATCTCCTTCTTGATTACCTCTACTTCATGCTTCAGTTAAGCAACGCTCATCTCGTATACCCTTCCACTCTTAAAAAATTCGATATGTTATTAACCCATCCTGCCCGTTAGCTCAACAGGCAGCCGATATTACGGCAACCTATTCTTATGATACCATCGTGTTGCGTTAATTATCTTAATCTCTAGGTGACCTTTAAGGCAAAATGATAAAACGCATCGCCACGAGATTGGTTCTCTACATCTTCATCCATCCACCATACCCCGTATGAATAAAAATATGTCCCTTTTTCTGTAGGAACTTGAAAACTATTTTCTTTCAATAAAACTTCTGTAAGTCTTCCTTCATAGAATTGCTCGACATGAAATTTATTCGGTTGGGGCTCATAATTCATAAGGAATTTTACAACATCACCAGGCTTTACTGGAATCGGTTCTTTTCCTTTTAAAAGTTCAACTGGACCAGCTGAATCCACACATGATGTTGTCCAGCAATATGTGCCGAGTTTTGTTTTGTACATTCGTTTATCAATCTGAATTTGAACCTTTGGTGGTTTCTCTCCCTCAAGGTCCTTGTTTTTTGGCTGAACACCCACGCAACCAACTATACATATAAGAGTTAGTGCCATAACGAATAACAAGACTGTATTCTTCATATAAACCCTCCTATCTATATTCGACCCTAATTATTCAACGATAGAAGAAGTAATTTACTGTATAAATCGATTTCTGTATTGCGGCATTTACAAGGCTGACATGATGATGTTTGCAGGTTCTTCGTTGCTCACATTGACGTTTTGATAAGATGCGTAGCCGCCAAATACATGAAGTCCAAAGTGGCCTTCTGCAAAAGTGCCATCCATTACATCTATGACTTTTTGTCTATCCACATAAACTACAATATGCGGCCCATTCGCTTCTATTTTCACCTTATAAGTTTGACATGGCTGAATGAAAGTCGGTACTTTCGCAAGAACCTGCCGTTCTTCAAATCCTCCATTAATTTTATAGAACAGACGGATCGCCTTCATGTTAGGGTCTAGATTCAGATAGTAACCACTGCGCCCATCCTCGCTAGCCCTGAACAAAAT
Source organism: Paenibacillus polymyxa (assembly GCF_001719045.1). Taxonomy (NCBI): domain Bacteria; kingdom Bacillati; phylum Bacillota; class Bacilli; order Caryophanales; family Paenibacillaceae; genus Paenibacillus; species Paenibacillus polymyxa. The sequence goes on along the minus strand of NZ_CP015423.1, from coordinate 5,695,854 downwards.
AGAACCTGCCCCTCCTGTTTCACCAAGCATCATGTCTGCTTCATACGTAAAATTCTCAGCCTTCTCTTTAGCGATATAATTCGCATCGCTGAAATAATTACCACGAATCCCATTCTCGCTAACTAACCATGAAGCAGCAGACAGATCTTTGGTCCATCCACTCAGGTTTGTCCGGAACTCACCGCCTGTGACTTTAACGAGCACACTAGCGGATGCTTTACCATCCGGAGTAGATACGGTGATCGTGGACTCCCCTTCTTTTTTCGCCTCAATAACCGCCTGCGAATTGTCTATTACGTCTATGGCTATTACTTCTTTATTGCTGGACTCCCACTTAAGCGGTTGAACGCCAAAACCTGGTCTATACTCGACCATTGCCTGCAGTGTGTCCGACTCCCCTATACCCAGTTCTCGAACCCTCGTATCCATCTTTATTTGAGCTTTTGAATTAATGTCCTCATTCCAGACGGATAGAAGTTGATGCACTTTCAAGGAAACAACGTTCACATTCCCTCCTTTCACGTAAAAACTCATCGCTCTACTGGCTGGATTCGGAAATATAACATCTGAAAAGACGACTTTGCCGCCGTTACCAAAGGCTTCAACGGAAGACTCATTCACAAGAATACGCATCTTGACCCGATTATTCTCCATTTGCATCGGCGCTTCATGTTTTTTATTGAAAAGGCTGGAAAAGTCCGTTACTCCAGATGCAGTTCGGTCCAGAAACATTTTACTCTCGCTTGCGGTATAACCCACAACCGTCTTCTGATTTGTACCCTCACGAAGGTTAAAGCCGAACTCGGTCACTGTGCTGGCTTCAGGGATTTCAATTTCAGCTTCAATTTCGTAAGCACCTGAAATAATGCCTTTTAGCAGGTTCCCGGAAGAAGGACTCACCCCTTTATTAGAAGCAGAGTACAACGGTTTACGCAATGATTCCAATTCTTTAATTGGACTTTGTGCCATCCGAATTCCATCTTCGGTCGTTACCAATGATACTTCTCTCGGAATGGTTAGTTCACCTTTCCAATTCGTCGTTGGGAAAGCGAACGGATAGTCCCAATTCGTCATCCACGCCATCATCACTCTGCGATGATCAGGCATGTTAGCAAAAGACATCGAAGCGTAAAATTCTTTACCAAAATCTGTTCTTAGCACTTTACCCGCCGAATTATCATTCACGAATTTACCATCAGCTGTTAAATGACCGATAAAATACTCGGCATCTGATCCACCAGTTTTTGGATTCGCTCCCGTACTGATCATCATAACCCACTTCTTCTGTGACGTTCCGTCTACCGGAAGCTGGAACAAATCAGGGCATTCCCATACACCTCCGCGGACGTAATCCCCGTATCCCCAATTATCTGTCAATGTCCAGTCAAGTAAATTCGTTGACGTATAGAAACGAATATTATCTCCTCCGGACACAACCATAACCCATCGGTTATTCTCGTCATCATAGATCACTTTAGGATCGCGGAAATCCCATCCCCCAGGGTCTTCTCCGCTCTTACCTGGGTTCTCGATCACGATCGGGCGGTCCTTCGAATATTCCCAAGTGCGACCTTGGTCCTTGCTGTATGCCAGACCTATACGCTGGTTCCCATTCGGGCCATCCGGATTAAAGGAAGTATAATATGCAATAAGGCCCTTGCCTCCTGAATCCCCGAATAAACCGGATGCATTCGTCATATCCGCAACAGCCGATCCAGACCAGACATGTCCGTGATCATTCCACGGAAGTGCAATCGGAAGCCGCTTCCAGTTCAGCAAATCTTTACTGACAGCATGCGCCCATGTGCCTCCATCCTGATGGAAGAGATGATATTCTCCTTCGAAGTAGACAAGTCCATTCGGATCACTTGCTGAACCACGTATTGGCGTGTAGTGATACTGAGGACGATATATTTCGTTATAATATTGGCTCAATTCCGTCACATAAGTATCCTGGAAGTAAGCCGTCCCCTGTTTGACGACGATTCCGGTATTTCCATTCGTGTAGGTTGAATCTTTCACGTCAATCGCGGCCGTAGTGTATCCGTCCAGGAAGACCTGAATTCGATTTCCCTTTGCCTTGATCTCCACATGATGTTTGGCTCCCATCTGACTCGGATAAGTACGCAGTGAACTTGCAATTACTGTTCCTTTCGTATTCGTCAAACTTACACGGACCTGATCTCCTTCCTTCGTAAGAGTAGCTTCATATCCATCAGCTCCATCGGCGGAGGAACGAAATGCGAGAGCCGCAACAGAATCAGGAAGAAGGGTAATATTCCCTTCATACACAATATCAGCCGCCTGTTTGTTATAGATTTGCTGTGCCTTGCTCTCATGTGCTATCGTCCCTCTTTTGCCGCTGATATCAGGCTGCCATTTTCCCTTACTTGCAACCACTGTACCCAAATTACCCTTCAGATCGCTCACCACGATGTTCGAAAACAAGGCGGATCCATCCCATACATGAAGTCCCAGCTTTCCGCTTCGATACGTAATGTCCTGAACATCAATCAAAGGTTTATATTGATTGCCCCAATATACTTTTAGCGAGGAACCCACTGCCTTCACTTTGAGATGATAAATCTGACCCGCTTCAACAGAAACTTTACGCTCCTCCTTTAATTTCCCATCTCCATTCCTTGCATCTCTTAACCGAATCAGACCTGTATCCGGAATGATTTGGAGTTTGTACGAGCTAAAGCCATCCTCATTAGAACGGAACAACAACGTTGCGACTGCCTTCGTATCCCTGATCATGACATCAGCTTCATAGATAAAATCATCGGACACCGTCTCGGAGATGGCCGTTACATTTTCTTTAGGCTGCGAAGTCAGCAAGATTCCTTCTGAAGTATACTCTAATAACCCTTTCCCTTTCACTTGCCAGCCTGTCAAATTGGTGTTTAATTTGGTAGCGTTTTCAAAAATAGAAAGCTCCTCCTTTGCCTGTTTACTTGCTTCCTGATCAGCGAACACAGCCCAACCCGTAGCCGGACTAGATGTAAAAACGCCCATTGAAGTCAGAGCTAACCCCGTTGCCATCAGAAGACATATTGCGAATTTAGATTTATCTTTCATTCCTTACCCTCTTTTCTAATGGAATTGAAAGTAGCGGTCAGCAACTCGAGCTTAACTGGACGAGTCCTGGCAGCACAATATAATCAACAATGTGATCCAGTATGACACTAGAGCTGACATAGCCGTTCAGGTTCTGTAGCACAGCCTTTCGAATCAACGGGAACAGCTCTTAGCTGACTTAATTCACTTATGGGTGTTTGGATTAAGCAAATTCCCTCCGAATACGTCCTAAGCTGTATCTCTCGGGGGATTGACATGTGACCACGCCATTCTTCTGAAGGAAGAGTGGAAGCATAACGCCAATTGTTCATCCAGCCGACCCAAATCTTTCGTACGTCCTCGTTCGGAATGCCATCCCAGGTCACGGCCGCCTGCCGGTGGTTCTGAATCGTTTGGATTCACACCATTTCTATCCCCGACACTTAGCATAAGAATCCACTTAGTGATATTGGGATCTTCATCCACTTGGATTTTAAATGCCTCAGAACATTCAAAAATATCCTCGATGGATACCCGGAATATCAGAGCTGAAATCGCTTGCAAAAAACCATGCCTTAAGATTGGAATACGTATAAAATTTTACATGGTCTCTTACGGCGAGAACCCTTACCCACATTGACGATTCGTCATACCAAAACACCTTCGGATCACGAAAGTCTAGCATTTTCGTTGGGAACAAAACAGGGTTACCTTGGCTGTGTATCATAAGGGGTATGTTGGTAGAACAGATGGTACTCTCCTTCATGGTAAACCATGCCGTTGGGATCATTCATCCAATTTTCCTTAGGGGAATAGTGTAATTGGGGCTGTATATATTTTTATAAAAAATATTCACTGGTCCTTTTCTGCTACTCATCTCACCAGATAAATGTATTTCTTTAATGTTACTCACCCTCCTTTTAGGTTATTTAGGATCTTAATAGAAGTGATTCAACTAGCTTGGCAACTAAATTGGAATGCGTGCAAATAACTGCTTAGTGTACCTGAAAAATGCATTTCTTATGAACCAAAATAATCCAATAGCGTGCATTTGTCAATCTTTTTTTACTTCATTTCACATATTTTTAGATAAATGAGCTTGTTGATTTTACATTTGCACAAAAATATATTAAATCACTCGAAAATGGCAACTTTTATTTAATTTTATCTAATCGTCCTTCTTTATTTTGTAAACTAAATGTATCTACAATTGTTCACAAGTCCTTGTTCTTTCCGGCAAAGGAACCAAGCTCTTGGTCTGGCCGCGGCAGCTGCAACACGTCCGATGCTCCTGCAGACGGTGAGATTTCTTTCCTATCTGGAACCCTCCCTTAATCCAAGCTTGGTTTAAACCAAGCCTAGGTTGCAACCAGGAACGGAAAAAGGACGCTCATTAATCCATGAACGCCCTTGCTTCAGAACTCACAACTTTATTTGACACCTTAGTCACCCTATTTTGATAAAGGGTGACTAAGGTGCTCATGTTTATTTTATTATTCACCTCTGATTTTTACAATTTTATGCTCCTTCATTCAAGACTAAATATCCACTCATTTGCCTTTAAAAAATATTAATTCCATCGCCTTAAAAAAACGACACTACATATTTTCTGCAGTGTCGTTTTTAATCCGATTATCTTAAGTAATTTAGCGAGATAAAATCTTACTTTTCTTTTGCAAATATGAACTGCAATCTTTTCATCGAGTTATTCAGCTTGCCATACATCTTTCAATTTCCAATAGGTCAATTCATTTACTAGAGCCTCTCCACCCTCCGTTATGATTTCTATGCCTAGCAATTTCTCACTCGGATAGATGCGACTTGTCATCGTAGCTTGTCCTTCATTCGCAAACATTTCAATGGATGAGCGATCCAGATATACATGCAATGTCAGCTGCCCCCCAGCATTGAAGGCTGTTTGACGTACTCCATCTGTCTTCTTACCTGATTTAGAACAATTAAGCATAAGTTTCTGCTCCGGAATAGAATATGTGATAACCGTTTCTTCTCGACCTGTTCCACGAAACTTCAAGCCTACCATGTCTGCACTTGACTTCGTGAGGTCGAACACTACCTTAAGTTCAAGCAGGTCGGCTTCAACTTCCTTGAAGTAACTTCCAGAAATGGCGCCATATTGACACAAAATATGTTTACTTTGACGAAGCAACTTCATTTCTTCTACTGGATTCATCAGTACTTTATTATTGTCACCCAACGTAACTAAACGCGGGATCGTCATTGCTCCACACCAGCCGTCTGCTTTCGTCGGCATATCCGATTCCCACATATCCATCCAACCAATCGCAATGCGGCGACCTTGATCATCTAGAAAAGTTTGAACCGCATAGAAGTCATGACCATTATCCAACTCGATGAACTCTCCATGCTTATATTCATTACTATCATAATTATAATCGCCAACATAATATCCCGTCTGGAACAAGTTATTGTACTTATCTCCCTGCGCATCAATACCTTGTGGGGAGAACATAAATATATGCTTACCGTTCAGTTCAAAGAAATCAGGGCACTCCCACATGAAGCCCATATTCTTATCTCCCTGCAGAAGCACACCATGATAGGTCCAAGTTCTAAGGTCAGGAGATGTATATAGAATAACACGCGGCAGATCTTCTTTCGTGCTGTTACCTAGGATCATGTACCATGTATCCTCATGCTTCCATACCTTCGGATCACGGAAATGCTGGGAGCTATCTATCGGAGGTTCAGCGATTACGGGATTCTGCCTTATTTTTGTAAAATGAATACCATCTGTGCTTACTGCCACATTTTGATTTTGGAAAAAGATATTGTTTGGTTGATCAATATAGTGATGGCCAGTATAGATCAATGTCAGTTCGCCGTTATTATCTACTGCGCTTCCTGAGAAGCAGCCATCAAGATCACACGCATCTCCAGGTACTAATGCAATCGGACAATGCTCCCAATGTACAAGGTCTTTACTCTTCACGTGACCCCAATGCATTGGACCCCAGTTCTCATCATAAGGATGATGCTGATAGAAGGCGTGATATTCACCTTTAAATTGAATTAATCCATTTGGGTCGTTAATCCAGTTTGCTGGTGCCATAATATGATAACCTAATCGGTACCGCTTGTTCATTTTCGCTTCTGCCTGTTTCAATGCTTCCTCAGCTTGCTTCGTATTGTTATTATATGTGTTCATCTGTCTTCCTCCTATGCTGTTTCAAAAAGCTTGTTAGGCTTGGGATTCAGCTTTTTCGGTTCTTTCTTTAAGGTAAAGATTGAGATTGTTGTAAAGGCAAATACGAAAACACCCATAATCACGTACGTATTTGCAAAGCCTCTAATGTCATAAGACATACCCGCGATTGGCGAGAAGATCGAAGCTCCTACCTGACTCATAAACTGGTATCCCACCAGATATAGGATCGAAGACAGACGCGTATCGAAATTAGCAGCCAAGTACTTAAATACGGAGATCAGCATGATTGGCAGTTCCAATGCGTGAATCAATTTCATAGCTGAGATACCATAAGGTCCAATAACTAAGCCTGAACCCATGATCCGGAACGCCATCAAGAACCCTGCCAATATCAGACCCTTTTTTGCTCCAATTTTGTTGACAATGAAAGGCGCTAAGAACATCATGCCTGCTTCCAAGAATACTTGTAGGGAATTTAAGTAACCGTAAACTTGATTGCCTAAAGCAACCGTTGAGAACGTCGATGAAAAGTAATTCGGGAACTGCTGGTCATACACATTGTAAACACAGGTAACACCAAGAACATATAAAATGAAGAACCATAAATGCTTGTTTGCAAACAAATGGACGATTTGCTTAAAGTTAACAGATTCTGCTCGCTCCATCTCAGAATCTGTCATTTCAACTTTAATTGTCATCATAATGATAAACAGAATGACAGCAGATACGGATCCAATCCAGAAGTTAATGTTAGGGTTGATATTGAAGAGCTGACCAGCGAAAAATGTTGCTGCTGCCCAACCTAGCGAGCCCCACATACGAGATTTTCCGTATTCAAAGCCATATTTTCGGCTGACTTTCTCGACATAAGATTCGATGGCTCCGATTCCTGCCAAAAAAGAAATACCCAAGTATAATCCACCTACAATGGCGCCGAGAAATACATTGTATTGAAGTAACGGCCCATAGATATAGATATAGAAAGGACCAACAAATAAGAGTAAAGAACTGATTAGAAATAAAATATGCTTCTTCAATCCAATTTTATCTGATATATAGCCATAAAGCGGTTGCATACATAGCGCAAAGATAGCGTTTACAGTAAAGATAACACCTGTTTCAGCACCATTCAGACTGATTTCTTGCCCTAGCCAGATGGAGAACAATGAGTAACTTGCTGACCAAGTAAAGAAGAAAAAGAAGAAATAGGCACTTAGTTTCCAGTACAAGCTCTTTGACTTTCTCATATCGAACGCTCCTCTAAGTTAAACATTTAATGTAAATGAAAGCACTTCCGTATTTACAGATCGATTATATGTCAACCGCTTTCATATGTCAACCGCTTGACATATTTCTAAAAGGAAAAGAGCTCTCCTCTTTGATTTCAATTACTCTAATAAGGATAGCTCCACCTTATATCACAATGCTGAAACTATGGAAATTGTATTAAGCTGTACTAGCTTCAATAAGTTTCACTGGTAGATAGGTTTCTCGCGGGACATCACTGAATCCACCTTCAATTTCTTTAATAAGTAACTCTATGGAAGATCTCGCGATCTCCTGTATTGGTTGCTGAATTGTCGTTAATTCTGGGAGAAGATTGCGGGTTGTTTCTGTTCCGTCATATCCAATTACGCGAATATCTTCAGGAACACGTTTTCCTCTACTTCTTGCTTTAGCAATAAAAGACGCAGCCACCAAGTCATTACTCGCAAACAATCCATCTACTTCAGGATGTTCATCGAGCAAGCGTTTAATCGGTTCATCGTGATTCTGTTGGTGGAAGGGATCATGTACTTCATAGGTAATTGCCTTTCGACCATACTGCTCCATCACATCTTCATATGCTTTTCTTCTCAAGCTTGCCGGTGTTTCCAATTCAACAGGGCCATTGATGTGTAAGATATGCTTGCACCCCTTTTCAATAAGCAGTTCTGACGCCAGTTTTCCACCCAAATAATTATCCGATCCTACAACTGGGATTGAATCGGATAGAAAATGATCGATCGCAATGACGGCAATATTCTTCTGTTCATAATTTACGATACCTCGGTTGTGTGTACCAACGATAATACCGTCAACTTGATTTCGCATAAGCATATCCACATAAGATTCTTCTTTATCCAGCTGATTCAAACTGTTACAAAGCAACAGCTTATAGCCTAATGACGCAGAAATATTCTCTATATGAAAAGTCAGCTCTCCGAAAAATGGGTTGCTTGTAGTTGGAATGATTAATCCAATTAGATTTGTTCGTTTACTAAATAATGACCGAGCCACATCATTTGGTAAATAATTCAGTTCCTGCATCGCTTTATGAACTTGATCCTTCGTTTCTTGACTGATATAGCCACGATTATTAAGTACGCGAGAAACCGTAGTCGGTGAAACTCCAGCTAATTGTGCAACATCGTTAAGTTTTGGTTTCATTGATTCAACCTGCCTTCTCTCCATGCCAAGTCTCCAATTATTCTATTATTTTAACATGGTTAAACGTGAAAAAACATCTGACCTACGAGCCCTTTTCATTCAAATCTGTAATATCATCCATATACAGTGGTATTTGTTTTGTAGGTTGCTACTGCCTCCTTGAACCATGGATATTCGCGGCTTGAATGATTGATAACAAGGTCCATGACATCTTACTCCCTTTCGGTCCGCTTCTTCCATCAAGGTGCGAAAATCATTTAGACTCCCACACAGCGGGTATACCTGATAGTAATCAGTTACATCATATTTATGGTAACTTGGAGACGGATTAGGGGCATAAGCCAGAGGTAGTTGACCTCCAAATCCACCCCGAATGGGGTTTGCCCTCGTTTAAGTAATCAAGTTTTTGTGTAATTCCTTTCAAATCACTGTGTCCGTCTTGTGAATATACTTGGTTGAATTATTATCTTGTGGAGTATGGATAAATGTATCCATTTAAGTGTATACATCCCGAGATTTTTGTCATTTTATATGGACTAATATATGAACGTACCATAATGGAATGAATCTCATGTGTGATTTCGTAGAAAAAGATGGGGCTGTGTTACCGCTTTTGGGGGGCATGCTTTACATGTAGAAACTGGTAGTATACAACAAAAAGCGAATATGATTATTGCATATAGCGTCCTCCATCCATGACAATGGTTTGTCCAGTGAGATAACCAATTTTCGGATTGGCAAGTTGAGCACAAGCTCCCCAACCTCGGATTTTTTACCCAGGCGACCCAGCGGCGTATTCCCGATAATCCCTTCCATCACAGCGTCATTTAATGAATCTGTCATTTCCGAAGCGATCGGGCCCGGCGCGATCACATTCACACTAATATTGTATTTTGCCAGCTCACGGGCTGAGGATTTGGTTAATCCAATCAATCCGGCCTTGGAAGCACCATAATGAGGGCCGAAGCTTCCTCCCGTTAAAGCCGCTACAGAGGAAATATTAATAATTCTGCCTTCTTCACAAAGGATCTGTGATAATTTTTTGCATGTAAATATGAATCTGGATTTAAAAGCCCAACTCAATATTTTAATAGGACAAATCAACTCCCGCTATGGAAATCTAGCACAAGCTCTGGATCACTTCTTTTTAGCTCGCACCATATATCAACAAAAGCAAGCGCACAAAAAAATAAGCGAATTGTATATCCTTATAGCTGAAGCTTATTATCACCAAAAAGATTTTGAGACTGCTTCGTATTACTACAGACAAGGCCTTCCTGCTCAATAACAAAAAACCTCAGGGCTCCTTCCAGATGGATAAGGTCCCTGGGGTTTAATCATTTATATTTCACTTATGGCTCAAAACGCTTAATAACGATGACCACATTGTGGCCGCCAAAGAGGTCAAATTGATTTCAGTTTGATCATAATATATAACTTCTCGATCGCTAACTAAACGAATTTTTTACGTATCTCTAAAGCAGACTTTCCATTCGTTTCGTGAAGGAGTGTCCGGTAACCGTTATTGAATCAATCGTCCAATCTTTGAAGGTCCATGTAGCACATTCCCTGATTGCTTTCGATGGTGCAGTTGATAAACGTGATGTTCTTCGAATTCCAGCCTAAATATTCTCCGATGATCAATGAATCATAAACGGTGATATTCACACAATTCCAGAAAGCGTCCTTTGAAATAAGCTTTGCATTGCGAATCTCCATATTCTTTGCTCCGTCGAATGCGTAGTTCCCTGCCAATGTGAAATCGTCGATGGTGATATTTGCGCTATTCATTCCAAAATAATCGCCTTTTGCGGTCACATGATTCAAGTGAATATCTGCGCAATTCCATAAGGTTTCTTGCACGTTGGGTAGATCGACATTTGTCAGTCGGATCCCGCTCGAACGCCGAAATATCTTTGGTGCCTCTATTACGCTGTCACTGATGGCAATTTGATGTGTATACCATATTCCTGATCGGGCCATTTCAAGGAAAGTGCTGCTACTAATACGAATATTATTGCAATACCATAAGGGATACTTCCATTTGAAAAGTGCTCGTTCTCCAGTAAGTATTTGTTGATCGATCGTTTGCATAATACTGTCTCCAATCACTCAGTACTAGCTTCAAATATTCCCTGACCTCATATTCGTTTGATGAATATCCGCAGACTAGAAACAGTGGGTTCCTGGTTTATGAGAAGCTTCAATAGAAACGGCAGCACTGATGTCTGCCGTTTCTGTGTGTTACTTCATTTATTAAAGTTTAGTATAATCTTCATCCATTACGGGTTCTAACCAATCTGTTTGTCCTGGTGTAAGAGCTAAGTGAACAAACCAGCTGTCCTTCGTAGCACCATGCCAATGTTTTACGTTTGGTGGAATGTTTACCACATCGCCTGTTTTGAGTAATTGGGCTGACTTTCCATCTTCTTGATACCATCCTTCACCGCCAGTAACCAACAACACTTGCCCAGCATGATGAGAGTGCCAGTTATTGCGGGCACCGGGAGCAAAGGTTACATTCCCAATTGCTGTATTGAGTGGTGCTGGATCGGTAAACACCATTTGTAAGTATGCGTCACCGATAAAATTTTTTTCGACTTTTTGACCCAATGGGAAGAGTGTGCTATTGCTTAAGTGCTCATTCTTCATTTTTTATCCCTACTTTCTTATATTTTTATTATTATCCAACGAGATGCTATCGACTTCCTACTTTTTAGGAATCATTAACGCTATTGGGCTTGCTCAATCGTCATCGTGAAACTGCCGTTCATTTTTACAAGCTTTTCAACTCCGACCTCAATATGACCTAGCTTTACAAGTCGACTTGAATAACCAAAATCTTGATAAAATATAGCCAAATTGCCCCAAGGAGAATAATAAGTAAAATCTCCAACGGAAGGATCGATGCCTGACGGCGCAGCTTTAATGGACAATCTTTTCTCTAGCCTGCTGATTTTTTCGGTACCAGCATAATCCTCGAAGGTTATAGTCATTAGAAGTCGCTGTAAAAAATCTTGGCTGGTCGGATTATCGTACATGCTTACCATTACTTCCTCGTTGTTAAATATCAATTTTATTTTTATATTAGTTGTTTGATTGGCCACAGTTTTTCCTCCATTGGTATTACCGCCACAAGCCATGAGGGTAAGGGTCATCAAAAAACAAGAGATAGAGAAATCTGTTTCTTCACTAAATTCTCTCCAGCTATTCCGGAATGATTTCATTTAAGCAACTTAAAGCGTTTAATGTTCTCGGAAAACCCATATATGGAAGGCAGTGAGTGATGGCAGTGATCATCATATCCTTGTCATTGCCCGCATTCAGATTGCCCCGCACATGTGCCTTGACTTGACTTTCACAACCGCCCAGGCTGCTTAAGATACAGAGGGTCAGCAGCTCCCGTGTCTTCAGATCAAGACCTCTACGAGTATAGAAGTCGCCAAAACAGAAGGCAGAAAGATAGTCCTGTATATGCTTTTGATTGGATGGAGCATTATCCCTATTTTTTTCAATGATATCGCCAAAAATCTCTACCTGCACTGCAAGCCCTTTATCTAACCGATTCTCTTCTTCAACCTGCTTTTGGCTTTCGAGAGGTAACACTATATTTTGGGCCTTGAAAACTTCATTAATCTCCGCGATGGCAATTAGCGTTTTGGGGAATCCTAAATAAGGCGCACATTGGTAAATGGCCTCTTTGATTTCTACCGGTGTCAGCCCAACGTTCAGTGCAGCCTGAGTATGGGCCTTGAGCTGTGGCAACGTTTGGTTCGTTGCAAGCACCACCAGAGTAATAAGCTCACGTTGTTTATCGTCCAATTCACCTTGATAAAAAACTTCTCCAAAAATGAAGCGGCTCAGGATGTCCTGAAAATCAGGATCGGTAGCGTATGCCGCTGGCACTCCATCGCCAAATAGCTTTTTATACGTCACTTGATTCTTTTCAATTCGATTCGTACATTTCCCTCTATTTCCAAGTTTCGTATAATCCATTTCATGCTTCCTCCCTTTCTTTTCCTTAAAAATAGTCCAATGAGCGCCTTTATTGATGTACATTAGGTGTTGGTTTCACGCGGTGGATCCTTGACTGTCGCCTAGTACCAATGGGAGTTATGCTCTTAGTAGGTGCATACATAGAGTGAGCGCCAATACTCCTTTGATATGGAGTGCATCAAACGGATAATTTTTTTATCCCTTTAACCAGAATGATATAGGTAATTATAGATAATAAACTGGTAGAAAAAATAATAATTCCAAAAGGTATGGCAGAATTTTCGCCTGCAATTCCCACAAGCGGAGACGTAACGGCACCTAACGCGAATTGTAAGGTGCCGAGTACGGCAGAAGCGCTCCCTGCAATATGCCCTTGCGACTCCATTGCTAATGTAAAAGAGATGGGTCCAATGATCCCAATGGATAAGGCGAATAAGAAGATCGAAATAAACATAGCTGATAATGCTCCATGTACTAGTACTATAAATAAGACCGCAGCGGAAGATATAAAAGACAGTATTAATCCGATCAAAAATAGTCGACTTTCCGTTACCCGGCCTGCAAGCAGCTTGACGAATTGAGATCCCAAGATAATAGCAAGGCCATTCAACGCAAACAGGATCGAAAACAGTTGCGGCGACACGCCGTATATGTTTTGATAAATAAATGGGGTACCTGCAACATAGGCAAAAACACCTGCGAACAATATGCCATTGACGAGAGCATATCCCATAAAAGACCTCTTTTGGAACAAGCTGTTATAATTTTTCATCAACGAACGGAGACTGCTTGGAGCACGTTGCTGTACTGGTAAGCTTTCCTTTAACCCCCATATGGTTATCCCAGTTAATCCTATACCTAGCACCCCTAAAAATATAAATACACCTAACCAAGAGCTGTATGACATGACCGTACTTCCGGCCGTAGGGGAAATTAACGGAGCGACATTGCTTATCATCGTTAGCAACGATATAAACTTAGTCATTTCAATCCCACTAAACCGATCTCGAACAATAGCGCGCGAAATAACGAGTCCGGCGGACGCAGCAACCCCTTGAATAAATCTTAAAAATATAAACCATTCTATGCTTGGTGCAAAAGCGCATCCAATCGAGGAAAGGATAAATAATATCATGGAAATCAACAAAGGCCGGCGTCTTCCATAAATGTCGCTTAAAGGCCCCATTATCAACTGTCCTAACCCTAATCCTAACAGGCTAGTGGTTAAACTCGCTTGAACGGCAGTTGCACTTGTTCCAAAAAAAACAGCGATTTGCGGAAGTGATGCAAGATACATATCGACAGTAAACGGCCCCAGCGCCGAGAATGTGGCCAATATTAGAGCAAAACCGAGAGAATTTTTTTGGGTCTTATATTTCATTCCTTTAACTCCTATGATTGATTAAATGCACATTCTTTAAGCCAACGCATTTGCTTTAGGTTTTGTCGTTTTATTACCCTGTGACAGTATACCCCTCCGATATACAAAGGGTCTTAGATAAATTTCGGAGATATGTCTTTTCCTTATCCAACTCAAGGGCACACCACCCGGCGTGCCCTTGATATTTTTTTGCTGCAATGAATCCCTATTCGTTCTCCATCGTGCTGATGTCGATGACAAATCGATACCGGACATCCGAAGCAAGTACGCGTTCCCATGCCTCATCAATCTGATTAGCGGAGATAACCTCGATCTCAGGCGTAATGTGGTGTTCAGCGCAGAAATCAAGCATTTCCTGTGTTTCCCGAATACCGCCGATTGCTGATCCAGCAAACGAACGACGATGCGGGATAAGAGAGAATACTTGAACAGGCAATGCCTCCGGCGGCGCACCGACATTAACCAAGGTACCGTCCACTGCCAGCAGTGATAGGTAGGCATTCAAATCAATTTTCGCGCTCACCGTATTCACGATGAGATCAAACGTGCCGGCCAGCTTCTTAAATGTCTCCGCATCGCTGGTGGCATAATAATGGTCCGCTCCTAGTTTCAAACCATCTTCTTTTTTCTTCAAGGTTTGAGATAAAACCGTTACTTCTGCTTCCATAGCATGAGCGAGCTTCACAGCCATGTGTCCGAGTCCGCCAAGTCCAACAACTGCTACCTTCTTGCCGGAAGCAGCACCCCAATGGCGCAGCGGAGAGTACGTTGTGATCCCAGCACATAAAAGCGGAGCGGCGACATCAAGATCAATGCCGTCAGGAATTCGAACCACGAAATCTTCCGTTACGACGATGTGGGTGGAATAACCCCCTTGTGTATATTGTCCATATCTGTCGATAGCTGCGTAGGTACCCGTATGTCCATTAAGACAATATTGCTCCTCTCCTCTACGGCAACTCTCGCACTCTCGACAGGAATCAACCATGCAGCCAACTCCTACTCGGTCACCAACAGTATACTTTGTGACTTCCGAGCCAACCTGGGCGACAACACCGGCGATCTCATGTCCTGGAACGATAGGATATTGGACTGGCCCCCAATCCCCACGAGCGGTATGGATGTCAGAGTGGCAAATACCCGCATACTTGATCTCAATGAGAACATCATGCTGCTTAAGATCTCTGCGCTCAATTGTAGTTAGTATGAACGGACCTTCCGGACCGAACACAGCACGTGCATTAGCATTAATCATATATAACCTCCAGTGAATACAATTTTATCTGTTAGTCCTTTTTTAGAAATTAGTAATGATTATTCACATTTTTTTATTAACTACCAAGTGAACATCCCTCCTTTCTAAATTTAAGTTCTCCTTTTAGGTAATATTAGTGAACCACAGAGAGCGGATAAACAAAACTTGTTGTTTTATCAACACACGTCTATTATTATAAAAAAGAAGCCTAAGTTCAATGGTTAAAAAAGCGCAATTTGTTGAAATAACAACAACATCACGAAAAGTGTTCATTATTTTGAGTTGGTCAGGGGGAAAAGACTAAATGATAAAAGTCGATCGGAGAATTCTAAAAACGCAAGAATCCTTGAAAAAAGCCGTTATTGAACTAATGGCTGTAAAAAACTTCGATGACATTACCATTCAAGACATTGCAGATCAGGCAAACGTAAACCGTGGTACGATTTATCTTCATTATCAGGACAAATATGATTTGTTGGATAAACTGATCGAATCACACATGAATGAATTAGGCGAAATGGATGAATGGGCATGTAAGCTGGATTGGAGCAATGGACTTGTACCTTTTTTTGAGTATTTTGAGAAAAATTATTTATTTTTTTCGACTATGTTAGCCAGTAAAGGAGCCCCCTCTTTTAGAACTCGTCTTCTTGATTATGTTATGGGAGGATTCAGAGGTGAGATTGATAGAGAAAGTGGAAAAAATGTGGATTTAAATGAAGACGTTATGTTGCAATATGCTGGTACCGCTTATGTAGGGGTAATAGAATGGTGGATTAGAAATGAAATGCCGTATCCGCCACAAATCATGGCTGAACAAGTTGGAGCCTTATTGGAGAGAAGTCTATAGAGGGTTAAATAATAGGTTTAAATAGAGTCTATACTGATTGAAGATAACTGCCCGTTAGTTTATCAAAAATGGAGCAGCTACCAACCGCCAAACTGCTCCATGCTATTTTTAACTAACGTTTCTCGTTTGCTCAATGATATATCAGTAATCACTTCGCCCATTCCCTTAAATTATCCATTTATACCATAACGCACAATCTTTTCGTAGCTCAAGCCTTGTTAATCTGATATGTTCAAATTGAAATACCATTGAAAACTCACTGCCGTCCGGGTTGCTATACAATTTGGCGATCTCTGGCGTAGCGCCCTATGTTTCTCCAACCGTCAGCAGATCTCCAGCTTTTTGAAACGTCTCCTTGCTGAGTTCCCTGATATACTTATGCAGATTCGGCCCGTTGCTGGTAATTTTCAAATCTGGTTCTTTTCCGATTAAGTCAATTACGTCAAGCCGAAAACCGCCTACACCCTTGCTTATCCACCAATTGATCATTTCGTAAATCTCTTGTCGGACTTTTGGGTTTTCCCAGTTGAGATCCGGCTGTTTTACAGAAAAAAGATGTAAATAATATTGTCCTATCTCGGGTACCCATTCCCAAGCTGAACCACCAAATATGGAACCCAAGTCGTTTGGCGGCATTTCTCCAATGCCATCTCTCCAGACATAATAGTCATGGTACGGATTTTCTTTACTTTTTTTTGCTTCTTGAAACCAGGGATGCTCATCATATCATCCAAAGATCCGAACATCGGATCGATATCCCGATAGTCCGAAATATCATAACCAAAATCATCCTGAGGGGATTTACTAACTGGTGATAGCCAAATTGCTCCGACACCGAGTTGCTGCAAATAGTCTAGACGGGAAACAATTCCTTTCAAATCGCCGATTCCATCAGCATTACTATCTTGAAAACTACGTGGATATATCTGGTATACAACGATTTCTTTCCACCAATTTTTATTTTTCATTGTTCATTACAACCCTTCCAATACACGAATAGGTGTTTTTATCTCAATCAAGTCACAGCATACAATTACTCTTTTACCGATCCTACAACAATTCCAGTCACAAAATATTTTTGAAGCAGCGGATAAATTAGCAGCAGCGGGATGGCAGCGACTACGATTTTGGCCGCATTTAGATTTTTGTTTGAAATTTCAGTCAGGTTGCTGAGTTGTGCTGAGTTGGTGCCGGATTGAAGAAGTTCCGCAATATCCACGTTAAGAGACTGAATATAAGTCATTAGCGGATAATTGCTGACTTGGGTCATATAGATCAAACCGCTGAAGAAATCATTCCACGTTCCCACGATACTAAATAGTGCTACCGTCGCCAGCGCAGGGATGGACACGGGAACATACACTTTGAACAGGACCTGGAGCGGATTCGCCCCATCGATGAATGCTGCTTCTTCTAGCGCCTTAGGTACAGCAGAGAAGAAGTTCATGACAAGGATGACACTAAATATAGGGACAGCTCCCGGTAGAACAAGCGACCAAATTGTATTAAGCATATCGAGGTTTTTAATCAGTAGATAACTCGGGATCATCCCGCCGCTGAACAGCATGGCAAAAATCATGACATTCATATAAATGTTTCTGCCCCTAAATTCCCTTTTCGACTTGGAGAGCGGGTATGCCATTAAAATAATAAGAATCATGTTGAGAAGAAGTGTGAGCACAACACGTAGAACAGAAATGCCAAAGGAACGCCAGAACTGAGCATCATCAATAATTTTCGTATACGCTGCTGTTGTAAAATTGACCGGTACGAGACCTACAGCATTAGCTGACACGGCCTCGCTGCTGCTAAATGAAATCGCAACGATATTCCATAACGGAAGAAGGCAGATCAATGCCAGTAATATGACGATGGCATTGATGACAAACCGGCTAATTCGATCTTTTAGGCTTACAGAATATGACATAGGCAGTGCCTCCTTAGAATATTTTTCGGTCGGTGTATTTTTTGGCCAAATGGTTGGCGGACAATAGCAAAACAATACCGATCACTGACTTGAACAGGCCAACAGCCGTACCGAAGCTATACTGTCGCCCAACGAGTCCAATCCGATATACATAAGTATCTAGAATATCTCCCGACTCATAGACAACCGGATTATACAGATTATAAATTTGATCGAAGCCGGCACTCAAAATATTGGTCAGACTCATCACTCCCATGAGCAGGATAATAGGCAGCATACCTGGCAACGTAATATGCCATACTTTTCTCCACCAGCTGGCTCCATCCATTCCTGCCGCTTCGTACAGACCCGGATCAATCGAAGTAATTGCAGCCAAATAGACGATGGAACTGTAACCGAACTCCTTCCACACGTCTGTCCCAATAATCAGCGGCTGGAACCAGGTGTTGCTGCCGAGAAAATTAATATTCTCCAGACCGAAGAAAGCCAAAATTTGATTCACAATTCCATCCAAACTGAACATGTTAACAACCACGGACGCTAGAACTACCCAGGATAGAAAGTGTGGCAGATAAACAATTGTCTGAACGGATTTTTTAACGATTTTGATGCGGATCTCATTTAACAAAATGGAAAAAATGATAGCCATCATGGTTCCCAATAGAATCTTGGCAATGGCAATCACCAACGTATTACTAAAAACCTGTGCGATGTCTGGCAACTTAAACATATAAATAAAATGCTTCAGCCCTACAAATTCGGAGCCAAACATCCCCTTGGCCGGTATATAATCCTGAAACGCCGTAATGACACCGACCATCGGAACATAGCTGAATACCAGCAAAAATAAAATTCCCGGAAGCATCATCAGATGATACATGGCACCCGTGCCCAACCGACCTTTTGCTTTATCATTTCCTTGTTTCATGGATGGACCCCTTTCCTGAAGAAAGGCTGCGTATCGCAGCCCTTCTAGCAGTTCATGATTATTTATTTATCGGATGCGGCCTCGTCTTCAATTTCCTGAATCACCTGGTCACCGCCTTGTTTCTTCCAATTGCTAACGAAAGTATCGAAGTAATCCAGAGATTCTGCACCAGTCACGATTTTGATGAAAGATTCCTGCTCCATCTTGGTCAGATTAGCCCATGTCTGTTTCATGCTTGGTGTAGTTCCAGAGAAAGCGGGTGTCATCCAAACGAATTTGTTTTCCTGTGTCAGTTTGTCGATGAGTCCCACTCCGTTGATACGCGAGTGATATTTCGACCAGGCTGTTACGTTATCCGTGTCCATATCGCTCAAGTAGGTTTGGATACTTTCAATATTGTTCTTTGATTCGGTTGTCCGGACCTGATCCAGACTAATCTCCCCTTTAATCCCGCGAACAACGTCAGAGTAATCATCCAGCAGCGAGGTAGCCGAGTTGACTTCAATATTAAAAGGTCTGGTAGAACCGTCTACGCCGTTCTCTTGATACTTGGCGGCTTCTGGCATAGATGTTTCCACATTTTTATCATTTGCCAGTTTATCGTAGAAAAGGTTTACTATTTTAACGGCGAGTTCCGGGTGTTCATATCCTTTTCTCACAACGATAAACTGATTGGCTGGATTGGCGTGTGCCACGTTTACCTTTCCGTCTGCATCCTCCAAAGTGTAAGCCGTGAATTTCGCATTCTTATCCATCTGCTTCACGCTGCTCAGACCCCAGTCGGGAATATGCCATGGTCCAAAAGCAATACCGCTTTGGCCGTTGGTGTACAGTGCCGTAATATCATCAAATGTGCGTGTTCCAAATTGCGGGTCGATGATGCCTCTCTTGAACCAATCTGCCATGACGCCTAACATCTGCTTGGTTTCCTTTGTTGTTGAGCCATAAACAATGCTGCCATCCTTTCCCTTCATCCAGTATTGAGGGAATGCACCCTTGGTGGAGGCAACTCCCAGCATGGTATAGGCGGAACCATTATAGTCACTTGTATTCAGGGTGTTCACAAAAGGAATACCTACCGGTTTCCCGGATTGGCCAGGATCTCTTTTCAGGAATTCCTCGGCCGTTTTCTCCACATCATCCAGCTTGATGGCCCCGTCTCCGTCTGCGTCAAGTTGGATTCCCAGTAAATCCAGCCAATCCTGACGAACCCAGACCATGGTTGGCGCGGAATCTAGGGAAGTAGCCGGAAGTCCCATTAAACGTCCATCTATCGTCGCATTATCTAATGCACGGCCCTCATAAGATTCGTAAATGTTCTTGATGTTATCTGTGGCATACTGTTTGTAAATTTCCGTCATATCTTCAATCAGATCATTATCAACCAGTTCTTTGAGTTCATCCTTGGAATCGACACGCATCATGTCAGGCAGTTCCCCAGAGGCGATGGCGAGAGAAACCTGACGGCTGTAATCTTCTCCGTTGGCTTCAAATTGGTCTTTAATCTGAGCGTTAAACGTTTCTTTGACCAGCCGAGTATACGCGTTGTTCTCATACGTATCTCCAGCCGGCAGTTTCGGGTTGGCTGTAGTCACACGACCCATCGTTACGGTTATTTCGTCTTTATAGGCACTGAATGGGTCTCCCGGTGTTGCCTCATACTTGCCCGCTTCCTCCGCAGTAGGAGGGTTGAAGGAACCCCCACAGGCTGCAAGGGTTGAAATCATCAGGGCAGACATCGACAGCACGGCCAGACGTCTCGTCAACATGTTTCTTTTTATGAACCATTTAGTTCTCATCACATTCGATTCCCCTTCGTTCTGAATATTTCTCTATCGTTGTTGTTTGCGCTTTCATTATAAGACTCGGAGAAGACAAATCGAGATAGGGATTGAACGTCTGTTTGGATAGAGAAATGTATACGGTTTCATTCGGGATCATGAAGCCATAGTTGGCTTGTAAGCATTTATCCTACCTACCGACATACATTTGTCTATCCTTACTTACTAATCAAAGTGAAGAACAAAAAAACCGGCAGCTCCTGAAACAGGAATCTGTCGGCTTGATTAATGGAAATATAAAAGTGTCGTGTAGAATTTATCGTATCACATTCATGATGGTCTTCAGCGATGATTATGGGCTACGGTCACCTCCAGAGTCACTTGATCGCCCCCTTGTTCCTTCCATTCCTCGACAAATTGATCAAATGAATCGATTGGTTCAGCGCCTAAAATAATTTTCAAAAATGTATCATGTTCCAGTTTCGATAGTTCACCCCAAGCCTTCTCCATCGTTGGAGTTCGTATATAGGTAAGGCTTCGAACTTTATGGATGTTTGGATCGAAGAAATTTCTTCCGCCTACAAGAAGCGAATAACTCCGCATAAAGCTGTCGCTCTGTTTATTCCAATAGGAAATACCATGTTGATCATAAGGCTTCAATTTGGTTTGTTTTATCGTCGAAACCAAGTTTTCCAGTAATTTGTATTCAGACTTGCCCTTGAAATCGTCGGGTGTTTTGGTTCCCATCAGAATATCCTGCGCGGCCTTCGATTCATATCGTGCCTCATCTGCCGGAGCAAAGAAATTGCGGCTCAGCATAAAACGCGTACCGTACTTGAACTCATCACGAAGGTACAGATTGTTAATTTTAATGATCGCTTCGGGATGAGCATATCCTTTTCGTACCACCAAGAATGAACTTGACGGATTATCCACCTTCACAGGGTATGCTCCGTTTGCATCCAGCGGGAGTGCGTATGCTTGCCAGTTCGCCTTCGGCTCGTTCTGCCAAGCGCTCGGAAGGGGCCAGTACCCAGCATAGAAACCTTGAAAGAACATCCCCGCCTGACCGTTAATGACCGTTTCCTCCGCTTCTTTGCGGATGCCCATTTCTGGATCGAGAAAGCCTTTGGCGTACATTTCACGCAGCTTCACCAAGGCGTCCTTCGTTTCCGGTAGAACCGAACCGTATACAGGTTTTCCATCTTTGCTCAGCCAATATCCCGGGAAAGATCCATATGCTGCGAAGATCGGCGTTAGATCAAAAGCAAAAGCACTGTTGTTGAAATCGTTATACAGTCCAGTGCTTGAAGCAAGGCCAATCGTATCCCGCTTACTGTTTCCATCCGGGTCATTCTCCACAAAGGCCTTGGCGATAGCTTCCAGATCATCGACCGTTTTCGGGGGCTTCAGTCCAAGACGATCCAGCCAATCCTGTCGAATCCAGAGCATGCTGAAGTCTTCCGCTGTCACAGAAGGAACAGCCATCATCTTGCCATCGAAGGTCACTTGTTCCATAGCCAATCCGTTTGTGCTATCGATGATTTTTTTTATTTCCGGTGATGCGCTGCTATTGTATGCCTCGGTTAGATCTTCAATTTCTCCAGCCTTGATCATCTCGTTCAGCTGCACCTGATTTACAATCATGGCATCCGGCAGATCATTGCTGGCGATAGCCAGATCGATTTTCTGACCCAGATTTTCCTTCGACACCTGCCATAATACCTGGACATCAATGTTAAGACTTTGTTTAATCATCGTTTTCCACATATTCTTCTCAAGTGTTTCTCCTCCGGATAGATCCTCGCCTGTTGGGTCTACCACATATCCCAGCCGGATGGAAACGGGATGTTCATATTTCCCCAATGGATCGGCAGCAGCAGTGTCCGAGATTGTTTTCGTTGGTCCCATTGGTGATTCCCGGAAGTATGGGTTGCTGAAATTTACTGTCACTGCAATTAAGCTGACGACAAGAACACATGCAGCCATCTTCTTAATCATCGCTTTCCCTTCTTTCGCCCGGATTATTGACTCATCTGGGAGAGTACGCTATTTATCCCCTCTGCCGAGCTGTCGATATTCACTTGGCAGCAGACCTGTCAATTCGCGAAAAATTCGGCTGAAATATTTTTCATCCGTATAACCCACTCGCTCCGCAATCCAGAAAATCGTGTTGGTTGTATTCAATAAATACTCTTTAGACTTCTCTATTCGTATAAATCGGGAGTACTCATTAAAGGTTTTCCCCATCAAATCCTTGAAGCATTGACTGAAATAGCTTCGGCTGATGTTCAGTTGTTGGGACAGACCTGAAGCTGTAAAAGCTTGGTCCAAATCATTTTGCATGATCATAATCGCTTTTTTCACGGCGTCTACAATTTCTTGTGAATACGAAGTCTGTTCATCTGCCTTACGAATGCCCACAGAGGTCTGCTTGATCCAATCTTCTACCTCGTACCAGGATTGAAAAGAATGGATCATTGAGATTCTACCCAGCGTGGTCTGAGCAAAAAGGTGATTCCATTCCATAACTATAGAGTATAGCAAACCCATCAGCTGGCCTTTATGCAGTCTTAGTGATTTGAACTGTTCAATCAGTTGGTTGTAGTAACTGTCGTTGTGGGTCCATGGTGATAGGAACCAACTTTGTTTAATACGATCCATGTCTTCATCCTGCGGTTCTATTGGAAATGAGTCCTCCACATTCATCGAAACGGAAATGACAGGATCACAAGGATTGTATGCATAGAATAAGGACGTTTCTGTATAGTTCATAATCCAGTTTTGGATTTGCGACCATGTTCGCTCTTGTACATCGGACAGAACCAGCAAGGCGCCTTGGGGAACTTGATCCAGGTATTCCTTCAGTTTATGGAACAGCTGATTCTCTACGTCCATGGGTGCCGTCCACATCCAGCTGTTCCGTTCAACCTCCCAACGGATCTCATCTACATTGGATGTCAGTTCAATCGGCCAGTTCTGTCCTGACTTGCGATCCAGTGAAACAAGTGCATACACATGGCGATAAAGGACATTGGTCTCACTTAGCAGTGGCAGCTTTCGTCTTGTATTCGCCAGCTCGTCAATCCGGGTATGTATTCGATGCAGCACGTGTTCGAATTGCTCCTTCTCGAGCTGAACTTTGGCTATATAATCGATGGCTCCCAGCCTGAGCGCTTCCTGGATATAATCGAAATCTTGATGCAGTGTTAATACGACAATATGTAGTTCTGGATAGAGCTGCCTTGCAGCTCGCATCAGTTCAATACCTGACATTACCGGCATCGCGAGATCCGTCAACATCAGATCGACCGGTTGGGATTTCAGAAAATCCAGTGCTTTCAACCCGTTACTTGCTTCTCCTACAACTTCCATATTGAACTCGTTCCACGGCATCGCGGAGCTTATTCCTTTTCGTACCAATTTATCGTCATCCACAATTAACACCTTAATCATCCTCAGACATCTTCTCCTTTGATAGGAAGTATGAGCAGTATACTTGTCCCTGTACCCAATTCACTTTCGATCACCAGTTGTGCTTGATCTCCGTACTGTGCCCTCAACATGCGGTGGACATAATTGAGTCCGATGCCCATCCCTACTTTTTTATGTTCAGCTATACGATTATTCAGAAGTCTTTGAATCGCTTCCTCGGTCATACCTGCTCCATTATCCTGTATTAAAATATTCAGCGTTTTGGCAAGTGTAACTTCAATTTGAATAAAACCTTCGTCACTCAGTCCATGATAAAGTGAATTTTCAACCAACGGTTGCAGAATAAAACGAGGCACAGGTATTTGTAGCACTTGATCATCCGCTGAAATACGCACGTCAAATTCAAAGTCATATCGAATTTGTTGCAGGATTAGGTACTGTCTTAGCGCATCAATTTCCTCTTCCATCGTGGATACTTGCCCTAATTTACCCAAATTGTAATACAACAGCTTGTTCAAGGATTGCACCAACTTGTCAATCTCCCCTTGTCCGTTCATAACGGCCAGCCAGTGCACAGTATCCAGCGTATTCATCAGAAAGTGAGGATTGATCTGATATAACAATTTTTCCACTTCCAAATCTGCACGGATCTTTTCTTTCTGCTGCACTTCCTTGAACAGGTCGCCGATTTGATGCTGCATATTTGAGAATTCCCCCAGCAGAAAGTCAAACTCGGGAATTTGAGTGCGGATCTGGCTGCCTGCCTTTTGTGGATTCTGAGACATTCCGTTAATTTCCGAATGGAACAGACCGAGTGGTTTGTAGACGGTCTTCCACAGAAGCCAAGCAAGAAATACGGTAAAGCCGAAAAAAAATAAAGCGACCAGTAATATTTGAAGCAACCACTGGTTTTTCTCCTGTTGATACTTAGCCTGCGAAATTACCGATATGACGCTCCAATTCTGAGAGGAGTCCTCCTTAAACCAATGGTAATCACGGGATATTCCATCTTTTGCAGTACCTTTCGATAAGCTGGAGAAATTCTCCCCGACCTTCATCGTTTCTGGAATTTCACTGTAAACAATGTTGCCCTCACCATTCAGGATCAAATGCGATAAAGCTCCTTTGTATTGATTGTAATCCAGTATATCCTGTGTAAGCCGAAAGCCGGATTCGACGTATATATATACATCGTCCCTTTGAGGCAGTTGTACCTTTCGCATAGCAGATAAAACGAGCTGATCATCAAATCGGTTCATACT
This sequence comes from Paenibacillus polymyxa, assembly GCF_001719045.1. NCBI lineage: Bacteria > Bacillati > Bacillota > Bacilli > Caryophanales > Paenibacillaceae > Paenibacillus > Paenibacillus polymyxa. The sequence continues at coordinate 5,670,362 of NZ_CP015423.1, read as the reverse complement.
GATATGGGGACCATAGTATGCAATGCCATATGATTTGAATAGCACAGGCAAAGACTCGGGGGAAAAACGATCTTTGATGGGAAAGTTAGCGAACTGTGTAGTGCCTTCTTTCTGGAAATAGTATAAGGTCAGACCTATATTCGGATTAGTAAACGTTACGACATTTAACTCATTCTTTAATTCATCTCTAGCCTCAATCAATTCAAATATATTGGAGGAAGGCTTCAAGACTTCATCCAGTTTCTTACCTAATGTACCTCTATATGACAATTGCTGAGTAACATGATTCAGGTTGTTAATTGAATTCTCCAGTGATGAAGTTACCTGCTGTAGATTGCTCCGAATTCCATCATTGATTTTATTCGCAAAAATGGAATCAATGGTATAGTAAGAAATTATAAATATACTAATAAAGGGGATAAACGCGCTGAGAAAAAACAATAGAAAGATTCTTTTTTTAAGTGTCATTCCGACCCATTCTCCTTAGGTAAATGAAACAGCAAGCCCCTGGTTATGGAGCTTGCTGATTATGAACAACAGCTCTATCAATTATCGTATTCCTCATAGGCAGCGACCTATTTGAAAATTGGTGACAGCTCAATCCGTTTCATATTGAAAAAATCAGAATACTTCCATCTCTGTGAGGTCCAATTCTGTTCATAATTATAGATTGATATTCAAATATGTCAAACGCTTTCATGGAATTCATAGAGCTTATTCTCTCTTCCTCTTTGCAGACATCGATTTGTCGTGTTTAATTGCTTATTGTAGTCCTTCCGTTCATCACGAACCAAAAAAAGAAGCGACATCATTCCAAGGTTTTTCTTGTCTTTATGTGTTTTCTTCTGTTTTCCGCTCTACCTGTTCTTGTTTTGCCAGTGTCTGTCATTCTACTTAGATTTTCTGCATACAAAAAAGGCTCCCTCCGTTATTCTTCAAATATATATACTTGCTGAACTCCTTTGGCGGCAATTGTTTTTCCTTAATATCGATTTCAATAAAAGTGTTCTCCGGCCAGATTGGGAGCAAACACCAGTAACGCGGCCTGACGATTCATATTTTTCCTTCTTTCTGAGGTTTAGCTGTAAACCTCTTGTCCCAGCACCCGATTTACAGCCTTGATAAAGGCAAGATATCCACCATCGGTATCGTTCCGATGAGGAAGTGCCAAAAGCATTGTCTCTTCAACCTGGTTTTCGTCTAACTCATAGCTGTTTGTCAGGATTTCTCTGATCTCATCGACGGGTGTACCGAGAGCAAACTTCTGAGCTGCTTTATAGACATCATAGTTCTCATGGATATCCTTCCGTGTCACCTTCTGCAAATCGGTAAAATCATATATTTTTTTTACGGAATACAGCACCGGCAGCACAATTGAGATCAGACCCGCAATTGTTAAAATTTCATTCATTCCCTATGCCTCTTTCCCTATCACTCAGTTGACAGCTTAGCCGATGAAACAGACAAACAAGGTAGTGCCCATCTCACATGCTAAACCTCCTTATCCTCTTGCTTCTGAGTTCAGCGTAACATTTTCACCATTAGTTTAGGATTAGGGTTTTCATATAGGTATAAAGATCATCTTAAGATTTAGATGGCAGATGAAAAATAAAGAGACCATGCTCCATAAGAGCATGATCTCTAATTACATAATGGTATTGTTACCTAGCCATCATCTCTAACCTGAAACATACGGTAACCAACTCCAATATGTGTTTGAATAAACTTTGTTTGAGATGATGTTTTTTCTATTTTTTTCTCAGCGTTGCCATAATGCCATCCTGTGCCCACCCGCTGTTATATTCTCTCTCAATCCTTAGTGTATCATGAGCAAAAATCAGTACCGTATTACGAATTTGCCTACAGCATTAAGGTTGCATTAAGATCCGATCTTATGTAATAACATCCTTAAAGAAGCCTCAAAATCCTGATTCTGTCCTAGCTTTCTCAGTGGAAGGATAGCAGCACAAAATAATATATAAAACTTTCTCAGGCTGGTTAAGCACGAATTTTAAATGATTTTCGGTTTTTTTGAAAATACAGTCAATTTTTCCTGTTAGTAAAAAAAATCAAGATTACACGTTGTTGCAATCTAGCTACAGCGTATTAAAGGTTCCACGCATGAAAAATAAGACCAGCCTTCGTCCTTTCCGAGAGTCCGTAGTTTGCGACTGCCGATAGCTTCGCACCCGAACCGTCTAACTGCCGAACATCGGCATTCGCCTGTGCTTCGGGATTTAAGCCAATCGTTTGCAACAACAATGCGACAAAAAGAACGATACTCCAGATACGTCTCAAGATGGGGCTTGCCTTCCTCCTCATACTAAACTTGATTTTATTTTACAACCAACCTCTCTTGAGAGATTAGGGGTAAATAAAAGAGGGTAAAAATACAAATTGTATACGTTTCCAAAGAGGCAATCGTTTGCATATAATTATACTCAGAGACATGATTTTATTCATATAACAATTTGTCAATGCTTATATTAAAGATAAATTTCTAACGGCTTCCCCATCTGCTCCTTGATCCGTTCACTCCACATTCTTCGTTTAAACATACGCTTTTCTCTGAAAATCCATCTTTTCACTGTTTTTAGCCATTCACTGACTAGCTTCTTGCAAAAACTCTTCGAATATGTGCAATAAGTTCTCGCTATGCTATTACATTGAAGGAATCATCACCTTTTTAGTACTAAAATATAAACTCTTAAAACCTTAAAAATATGTCCCTAGCAATGCATTGACCAGTAAAAGTATGGATGATATAATCATAAAAGGAAAAAATCATTGATATAGAGCCCTGTGTTAATGGGCTTTTGTCATAGTTTCTTTTGTAAGCGCGTACAATGATTATTTTCCATATATACCGTGGAGGAGGCGATCAATGAATCCATTTTATCAAAAAAATGTCTTTCTTTTTTTACTTTTAATGCAACCGATTGCATTATGTCCCCCACTAAATATTATCAGGAGGTTGTTAACTTGCTAAGGAAAAAAACTAGGAGTTTTATTTCTTGGTTGATTATTTTATCACTTTGCTTCAACTTCTTCGGTTTACCCGGCGTAGCTTCGGCCAGTAACACCGATTATACATCCACCTACACGAATTCCACAGCAACTGCCTTTCCGTCGACAACCGCTTCTATCACGTCTACCGTAACCGCAACGTATGCACCTACCACAACACCTAAATCAACTCAAACTGGGTTAACGGTTCACTTTAAGAAACCTTCAAGCTGGAATTCAGCGATTCGAATCCATTACTGGAATCTGAATCCGACAACCGTTCCGATAAGCGGGGCGTGGCCGGGAATCCTGATGAAGCCGGATGGAAACGACTGGTACAGCTACACCATTGCCGAGGCGACAGGCTCAAGTCTCATCTTCAATGACAGTAGCGGCAAACAGACCGCCGACTTGTCCCGCAGTGTGAAAGAGGGCTGGTATTACACAGATAACACATGGTATGATGCCAGCCCGGAAATGCCTAAAATTCCGGCGATTTCCGCCTCTCCTGTACCAAAAACTTATGATTCGTCCCAAACGGTGACGCTTTCCAGCACCAACAGTGACGATAAGATTTACTATACGATAGACGGTTCGACACCTACGACATCCTCGATCTTGTATACCTCTCCAATCCAAGTTGCGTCCTCTTTGACCATTAAGGCCTTCGGTGTTAATTCAATCGGTCAAACTGGAAATGCATCCTCTTTCGCTTATGTGATTGACCTGAATGCAGATCTGCAAGCTCCGACAATCACAGCGAATTTGCCTGCAGGGCATTCCGATTCCTCAGTGACTGTATCCTTTAACCTGAAAGATAACAAGGCAGCAACGACCAAGGCATACTATACGGAGGATGGTACAGAACCAACCACAAGCTCAAAAGTCTATATCCTCGGCAACGCGCTGGCCGGAGTGACTGGACCGTCTATTCTTATCTCCAAGACCACGACATTAAAATTTCTCGTTATAGACGGTGCTGGTAATCAAACCAAACAGAGCTTTGTTTATAATATTGGAACTAAGGGGGATTTTCGGGAAGATACTATTTACTTCGTGATTACTTCCCGGTTCTATGACGGTGATTCGAGCAATAACGTGCACGCATGGGATGATGGAAAGGCGCGCAATCCAGATTCGGACCCAGCTTGGAGAGGGGACTTTAAGGGCTTGATTCAAAAGCTCGATTATATCAAAGCCCTCGGATTCAGCGCCATCTGGATTACACCTGTTGTGCAAAATGCCAGCGGTTATGATTACCATGGTTACCATGCTTTAAATTTTGCCAAAGTAGACCCACGGTATGAATCGGCAGGAGCTTCTTATCAGGATTTGATCAATGCGGCCCATGCCAAAGGGCTGAAGGTTATTCAGGACATCGTCGTCAATCATACGGGTAATTTCGGTGAAGAGAATCTGTATCCCATGTTCAAGAAAGATCCAGCTAAACCCGATACCGCTAACAACTTGGTGAAGACTACGGATAAGTTGCCGCCAAACTATGATTCCATGACACCCGATCAGCAGTATCAGGCAAGGCTCGCCTTAATGAAGTCAGAGGGGACGAACAATAACATTTACCATACAGAGAAAAGTCTCTCCTGGGAATCCTATACTGTTCAAACCGGTCAGATAGCGGGCGATTGCGTGGATTTGAACACGGAAAACCCTGCAGTTAACAAATATTTAATTGATACCTACAATCACTATATAGACATGGGTGTTGACGCTTTCCGTGTCGATACGGTGAAGCATGTAAGCCGGTATATTTTCAATAAATACTATATTCCTGCCTGGAAGACAAGAGGCGGCTCGGATTTCTATATTTTTGGAGAAGTAGCCACTCGTTACAGAGATGTCTGGAACAGTGGAATTCCAGCGATCTCGACGCCATTCTATACTTGGAAAAGCTCAAAATCGTATCCGGGCGATGGAAAGAATGACTACGCCTCCAATAAAGCGTCAGTTGAACAAGAGTGGGCGGACAACTCTACTACAGCAGGACAGCCAACCTCGAACAATGCTTTCTTAAACGGAAATACCTATCATACGCCTGACTATTCGATGAAATCGGGCATGGATGTGATTGATTTTCCAATGCATTGGGCATTCAAGACTGCACAGGAAGCATTCAGTATGAAAGGTGGCGATCAATACTATAATGATGCTACCTGGAATGTAACCTATGTCGACTCGCATGACTATGCGCCCGACCAGGCTCCGGAAAATCAAAGATTTGCGGGCACACAGGACACTTGGGCCGAGAATCTCGATCTGATGTTCACCTTCCGCGGAATACCCGCTATCTTCTATGGCTCCGAAATCGAGTTTCAAAAAGGGGCAACCATTGATACAGGTCCAAACGCACCGCTAAGCAAAACAGGACGGGCATATTTCGGCGATCACATGGAAGGCAATGTTACGGTACAAGATTACGGCAAATACACGAATGCTACTGGCACGCTTGCGGAATCGCTCAATCATCCTCTGGCGAAACATATCAGACAGCTTAATTTAATCAGAAGAGCTGTACCCGCCTTGCAAAAAGGCCAGTATTCCACAGAGAATGTATCGGGCAATCTGGCGTTTAAGAGAAGATATACCGACAGTGCCAAAGGCATTGACAGCTTTGCATTGGTCACGATTTCAGGAAACGCCACGTTTACCGGAATTCCGAACGGAACCTATGTGGATGCAGTGACCGGTGATTCCAAAACCGTTACTGATGGCAAGATTACCCTGACATGCTCCGGCAAAGGAAATGCAAGGGTATATGTATTGAATGGCAGAGGTGGAATTGGAGAAACGGGAACCTATCTGAAGTAAACGCAGTATGTCTTAGTTAACTGAAGCAACCTCAGTTCGGTATTGCACCGTGCTAAGGTTGCTTCATTAAAAAGTAGATCCAAGAGAGAGTCGGATATTGCTCTGGACTAAATTTTTAAACAACAAGATGCACCAACGATAGCTTCTATGTGCGTACATTCCTCCATATATTTAATGACCAACAACCATCAAGTATTAACGGGTTATCGCTTCTACCCTGCTCTCTGGAAGCACCTGAAGAGTTGCATTCTGAAGACGGTAACCAGTTGTACTGGTGGTTCATAGCCCTCTCAAGGATAGAGACTATCAGATGCTTAATGAATGAAAAAATGATTTAGATGTTCGGCAAACAATTTAGGATTTTCCATAGCGGCGAAATGACCGCCTTTATTCGCTTTCTCCCAGTACGTAATATTATAGACGCGTTCTACCCAGCTTCGAGGAGGCGTCGGTAGCTCCTTGGGAAATAAGGAACCCCCTGTTGGAACAGTAACACGCTGGCCTTCGGTGAAATGCAGTGGCATTTGGGTGGCTTCAGTATATATTCGTATGGAAGAGGCAATCGAATTGGTAAACCAATAAATCGATATGTTGGTGAGGATATGATCAAGTGAAAAAGACCTTTCCATATCTCCGTCACAGTCACTCCAACCTTGAAATTTTTCTACCATCCAGCTGGCAAGACCGGCTGGAGAATCACTTAGTGAAAAAGCCAGTGTTTCCGGCTTCGTTCTATGAAGGGCGCTATAAGCACCTTCTCGCTCCAACCACTCAGCTACGATGTCAAAGTAAGCTCGCTCTTCTTCGCTAACAGATGGTGTATTCGGAGTGAGGGGTGGCTTGTAGCTTCCAAGAATATAATTGAGATGAAGTCCCCTCACCCGTTCAGGGTACATGAATGCTAACCATGTTGAGACCCCTGCCCCAATATCCCCTCCCTGAACCAAATAACTTTCATAACCCAAACGATCCATAAGTTTTGCCCACAGCGTGGCTACGTATTTGGACCCCACTCCTGGTCGTGTGGGTTTACTCGAAAATGCAAAGCCTGGCAATGAGGGAATAATCACGTCAAAAGCCTCTTCAGCATGTCCACCATATAGCGACGGAGTTGTTAGATAAGGGATTAGTTCTAACATCTCTACAAATGATCCTGGCCATCCATGAGTCAACAACAGTGGTCGTGTGGATGTACCCTCACCCCGGACGTGCACAAAGTGTATATCGAAGCCATCCACATGTTCCATAAACTGTGGGAAACGGTTTAACCAAGCTTCCTGTTCACGCCAGTTGTATTCCGTGCCCCAATAATCAACTAATCTCTTCAAAAAGGAATAGTCTGTCCCCAAAGCCCATGGTTCTATAGAGAAACTTGAAGGCCATCGAACCTGTTTTAGTCTGATAGATAGATCGTGTAATTGTTGCTCTGGAATTGAAATTTTGAACGGTTCCATTCGTTGTATCCTCCCTTGTAGATTAATTTACGATCAGAAGGGTTCTATTGTATGATGAATCTGTTCATTAATAAAATTGAAATATTCAAAATCATTATCATTTTTATCGATAGAAATTAAACCTAAGGAGAACATCGATGGAAATTAGACACCTTATTACATTTCAGACGATTATCGAAATCGGAAGTTATACAGGGGCTGCATCGCAACTGGGATACACTCAGTCCACAATCACTGCCCATATACAGTCGCTTGAAGAAGAGATTGGCGGGGAGCTTTTCACTTACGAAAGAAGGCATTTGAAACTTACTCCGTTAGGGAGAGAATTAATACCTCTGGCAGAAGATCTACTAGCTACTCATGACCAGATTAGAAATATACGAAGCAACCAGGAGGTTAAAGGTGTTGTTAAGGTGGCTGCACCAGAGTCTTTAACGATTTCTAGATTAAGTCCGATTATAAGGGAATTCTCTTTGAAATATCCTCATGTCAAACTCATCCTTACCAACGGTACATGTGAACAAAACCAGGTTGACTTAATCAGTGGACGTGTAGATGTGGCTTTGATGGTCTACCCGGAAATACATCCGGAAAAATGCATTCATTATTCTTTGGCCCAGGAGAACATTGTCCTGGTGTGCAGCAATGACGGCCCAGACCATTTCGATGTATATAAGCGAGAGAACACCAACCATTTTTTTATAACGAATGAAGAAAGCTGTAGTTATCGGACCATGTTTGAAAGATATCTTGTAAAGCATGATATTCAACCATTTCAAACCATGGAGTTATGGAGTATAGAGGCGATTAAACAAACCGTTATTAGTGGGCTTGGATTTTCTTTTTTGCCTTATATTACAGTTAAAGAAGACGTGGATAGTGGAAAACTTAAAATTATAAGTCATTCCGAAAAGTTCGATCCGATATACTCCCATATGCTGATTAAAAAGAAAAAGTGGCTATCTCCAACAGTGAAAGCTTTCTCTGAACTTGTTATAAAGTCGATACGTGAAACGGATAACGAGATCGAAAGATCAAGATGAGCACCATTGTTGGATAATTGGTATTATCGTATTATCAACTTGAAACATAATATTCTTTTTGCCTCTAGCTGCATGAGATGTCGTATCAGGTAATGAAATGACATCTGAGTAATGATATTCGGAGGACAATAAAAAGACGACCTTCATGCTGGATCATTCAAAAGAGGCCGTTTTTTTCGCGTTAACATCGCTGATCCCTTTTCGCCAAACTCCGTTTGTTATGATTGACCATTACAAATCTCTCCTGGTTTTATGATTTGGAAGATGCACATCAGCAAATCGCTTCTAAAGCCAGAAGCTATCGTTGAAATGGACGAGACATACTTTTTGTAATCGGAAAAGGGCAAGAGGAACATCACCGAACGCAAGCCACGTATCGAGGCGGAAAAGCTAAATATCGTGGCATAAGCAAGGACCAAGTGTGTGTCCTCGTTGCCCGTGATCGTCAGAAAATGACTTAATCTGGCGTTCTTGGGCGTGGTTGCATTCGGACAACGAAATTAGATGAGGCGATTGGCGATCATCTATCGGACCAAAACATGCTTTGCACGGATTCCTCGCAGGCATTCAGCTCCTATGCAAATGCAAAGGGCTTGGCTCATTACCGATTCAAGTCCGACGGAAAACAACGTGTAAAAGGCGTGTACCATATCCTAAACGTAAACAGCTATCATAGCCGCTTGAAGAAAAGTGGCAGGTTAGTTGATTGAAGGGTGTTGTTTTAAGCCTACAATTAATTAAGGAGAATATTTATGAAACAAGGCAGAATCATTATAATTACTGGTTCACCAGGAACTGGTAAAAGCACAACGGCATAAAGAGTCTAATTTATCAAAGTCGGTACATATGCACACTGATGATTTCTATCACTACATTCATAAGGGGGCAATCCCTCCATTTTTACCGGAATCACAAGAACAAAACTTAATTGTTATTGAAGCCTTTTTGGAAGCTGCAAAACGTTTTGCACGTGGTGGGTTCGATGTGATTATAGATGGAATTGTTGGTCCTTGGTTCTTAGAACCGTGGTTAAAAGCCGTACAAGATAATTATGAAGTACATTACATTATCTTAAGAGCGACTAAAGAAGTAACAATGAAACGAGCAATCGTTCCAAATTGGACGAAGATGCCAACATTGAGTTGGTAGAGAAAATGTGGGAGCATTTAACAATTTGGATCACTATGAATCCAATATTATTGACACAACAAATCAATCAATCGAACAAAGTGTTTCAACAATAAAAGCTGTGATTGAAAAAAAATCTTCTTTACTCACTATTTGATGCGATACAAAAGTTAAACAAACGGATACGATAGCTCAATAAACCGCCTTTTCATCAAGGAGGTTTTCTTATAGTCAAAAATCAACATTAGAATTTAACATAGCCTTAGAAAAAGAAAAATATATAGGTATTCGTAAAATCGGCCTCTCTATAAAAGAAATGGTTTTTATGTGTAACGAGAGAATTAGCGACTTTAATCTTTATCCCGTTTGGTATTGTGCAACAATCATCTTATTTACAGTAATGTTCGACATACGGAATCACATTTCGTTAGAATTTTATCAATTAAAACTTTTGACGTTAACGGTCTATGCCAGTGCTTCATGAAATCTCAGTTCTGGCATTCCCCCTATTCGCCTCGAAAGAGATGAATATAGACATGGCCATTGCATTGGTTCCAGCTGGGCAACCAGCTGGAATATGGAATGGTACAATGATCGTCGTGGCCCTGTTCAGCGAAATGGCTTTTATCGTGTACCTATTTCCGTATTTTGTAGGGACTGATAAGTTAATGAAATCCCTAATGGGGGCTACGGCTACAGCTGTTGTGGTTATACTTGCTGTCCTGCTAGGATGCTTATTGTTATTTGGTTCAGAACTAACAGCAAATCTAACCTATCCGACATTAGAATTGATTCGTTATATTCATGCGGGGGTTTTCTTGGAAAATTTGGATCCGCTGCTGATTATCTTTTGGCTGTTTAGTATATTTCTAAAGATATCTCTCTTCCTGCTTATATCCGTAAATGGATTTGCTCACTTAGTTGGAATGAATGATCATAAACCGTTTTCTTACATTATGTCTGTTGCCATGGTGGTCATGTCGATTAATATGTTCAAATCTACGGCCCACTTGGAGGATGTCACCAATCGGAGTGAAACGGCATTTCTTCTTTTTACAGGAGTAACTCCAGTCTTATATTATCTGGTGGACCGGATTCGTTTCGGTAAGCTGAAGAAGAACACTAATCAACCAGATACCGACAGTTAAAGAATACTTGTTAAGAAGTACTTCGTCATACCCCTGTCAAGTAGACAGGACTAAAAAGACATGCTTCAGCAGCAACCGCTTCTCGGTATTCAGCCGGGGAACGGTTGTATAATTTTTTCTGAAATCTACTTTGGTTATAAAATGAAATATACTCGCGTACCTGATGTTCTGCCTCCATCTTTAACTCCAAGGAGACTGCCGAAAGGGTTGCCCCTTTTTGACCATGAAAAAATCCCCTCCGTTCAACAAGATTAAATCCATCTTACCAGATGTCTTTTTTCTCTTGTCTACTAAAAGGGGATAATACCAGTGCATTACTTCAGCATAAGCGTTTTTTTAAATTTCATTCAATCATTGCAGGTTCATTGGCATAGAGTCTATATACTTGTACTCCTCGATCCTAACGGAGTCTTCTGTCCAATTCCCCTCTTTATCTTTCACAAAGACTTCTCTTATTTGTTACCGTCAAGGTAAAACTGCCCTGCGTCGGTATGATCTTGTCGGAGATCAGGTAACCCGTATCCGCAAAAGAGGCCTTGGTTGTTCATTGTGCACTTAGGACACACCGTTAATTGTTTTGGCCGTAATGATCTACATCCGGTAGCTCATCGAGCGTGATCACGTTTGGATGGTTAAACACTTTGTTCAAATGCTCCCGGCTGTTGTTTACGCCATCGGTCAGGAACTCTCCCGTCCAGGTAGTGAACCAGCTCCAGTTCGTTCCGTCACTGGAGAGTAAATCCGGATCCGGGATCGCGCCGTTCTCGGTTAATGCGACCAGCTTCTGGTTGTTCACAAGCGAGACGAGTGCATCATACTTGTCAGTGACCGGACTATAGTCGCCCGCAGACGGATAATGGTCCGTACTCACGATGTCTACAACATCGTGTCCCGGATACCACTCCGGTGCGCTAGAGTTCCAGACCCAAATCAAATTGTTCAGATCATGCACGTTCGTTAAGCGGTCGTACACCAGGTGGTAAAGTTTCTTTGACGGCTCCGGACCTTTCGCGCCCCACCAGAACCATCCTCCTTCCGCTTCATGCAACGGCCGGAAGAGCACGGGGATTTTCGCATCTTTTAGCTTTTGAAGCTGTGCCGCAATGGCATCGATATCCCGCAAAATAAGTTTATAATCCTCGGATTCCGGGTGATCCAACGCGTAATCAACGTCGAAAGTGGTGGAATCCCCGAAGAATCCCTTGTACCACTCTTTACCAGGCTGGTCAATTAAACCCTTCGGCGCGTTCCAATGCCATACGACGGTGACAATACCGCCTTGGCTATGCCAATCGATCGCATTCTCGATCTCGGAGGAGGAAGCGCCGTACTCGACTCGAGACGGTGAATAATCCATCAGGTCGAATCCGACAATGGCTGGCTTTTTACCAATCGCGTCCTGCATCCAGCTAATGTTAGAACTGTTCTGCTGACCGGATAGTATACTCTTGCCGTATTGATCGACCAGATAGCTCATCAACGATTTGGCTTCAGGCGAGGCGTTGGGATTAACGAGTGTCTTCCTAACCTGATGCTCCTCAGTGACCGTCGATTTTTGAAACTCGGCCACCCCCCCGTTCAGAACGCCTGATCCTGCTTCATACACAGCTTCAGACACGGTAACCGGTTCTTCGGATGCATGGGCAAAATAGTTGATACTGCTCTCTGCGCCTGCCGTCATTGGTAGCGAGAATAATAACGCTGCCCCGGTCAGAGTGCTGATCAAGCTCTTCGTTTTTTTAAATGAATTCATATTGGTTATCCTCCTAATGTTTATATCTTGCTGTCTGTTATCGCAAGATAAGGTCTGTTATGTGGGAAACAAGAAGTTATCAAAGAACCTAATCCCACGATCTCAAGTATTTATACTCTGTTTTAGCCCCCTTTTTTTGTGCATAACATAATCCATTTTTCTAGTACACTACCTCCTTCCCTAAGGATCGGCTGGTTGACTGATACCATCAATCGCAACGTACATTATTTTTTTGTTTAGCGAGTTGATCCCATCTTCCTATATGAAAAGGCTTTTTGGCGAATCCTCAATTATATCGACATTAAGGAAAAAAATTGAAATAGTTCTATTGGAGTGAAAATTATTTCATATAACAACAAACTATCAATTTCTGCAAAGAATGGTAGAGACTAAGTGTGTGATAAAGAAAATATTGCCGTTTCATTTTTATGAATCTTTAATTCACCCTTATGAATTTTGATTTAAATTATTGTTATTCTTGTACTATATAGAGGATTCATACTCACACACATAAGTGGTGAAAACGAATCAATTTACTTCTTCCACGCAGCTCGAGGATGAACAGATCAAAATGAAGATAGCGGATGCTGTAAAGAGGTAAAAGGAATCTACGATTATCGACGGGTCAAAGTATGGATCGAGAATACGCTTGATGAACGAGATGAGGAGTTAAGCTGTTATACGTAAGAAAAATCCTTATTACGCTATTTAATATTTAATGGACATAAAACCTATCTGCCATCAAAGACCTTTATAACAACGAGATTATCGCCTATTAGATCATGTAGAAATGACTTGAAATTTCTTTAACCATTTTCAAATCAGAGTGTTTTAAACGCTACACTTTTCGACAGGTGAAAAAGTGGAACATGTTATCTAATTAACGTCTATCCATAAAAACTAATATTCTCTGCATAAAATTAAACAACCTAAGACCGTATAAATATCGGACTCAGGTTGCTTAAATATTGCTTTTTTTATTACTGTTTACTTGATAGGGGTCATTTCAAACAGATGTCTTTTTTCTCTTGTCTACTAAAAGGGGATAATACCACGATTCGGGCTTTTAGAGTATAACTACTCAAAGAAGCATTGAACTATATCTTGGGATTAGGTAAAGATGAAAGTTCTTCCTTTTTTTTATCAAGCTGCTTCTCAATCCTTAGTAGCTCCTCTTCCGCCTTCCGATAGGCTTTCTCAGCTTTTTCAATCTGTTGCTCGTATTCCTTCCTACGCAGCATGGGAATTAAGACACAATCGTACACCAATTCGTCTCCCTGCTCTCGAATCACAGCATTTAAAAGAACGGGAAGTGTTCCGCCGCTACCCGTTTTCATCATTAAATATATCTCATCTACGTGATGATTAAGCCGAATCAACGGTAAAAAATAAACCTGAAAGAAAATTTGGCTGGACCGATTTAGCAGGGATTCAAAACTGATACCGTTTACCCCTTGTTTTTCATATTCTAACAAGCGACACAGCGTTGCATTGACGATGCGTATTGTCAGATTTTGATCCATCGACAAATAACCGCAGGGGGCATGATCCAACCGTTCGTCCATATTATGTGTGCAACTCGCTTTCCTGTATTGAATCGATTGAGGCAAGATATTCGCTGATGAGTCTAATGGTTTCATCCGGATGGCTTACGTGTGGACAATGACCGGTTGCATCCATCAGTCGGAACTCGCTCTCCTTCATCTGCTGGTGGATATAGGCTCCAGCTTCCATCGGAACGATTACATCATCGGAGCATTGCAAAATCAACGAAGGCACCACTACCTTGCCGAGTTCCTTACGGTAATCAGAGAGAAACGTTGCTTCCGCAAAACGACGGGCTACCTTAGGATCGGTCGCGCAAAAACTCAACTCAAGATCTTGAGATAATTCCGGCCGGTCTGTATTCCCCATAATGACAGGAGCTAGATAGCTCGCCCAACCTTGAAAGTTTTGATCCATCAAGTCCAATAAATCCATCAGATCTTCCCGTTCAAACCCGCCGATGTAATCAGGTAAATCGTTCAAATATCGTGCAGAAGGACCAATCAGAACAAGCCGATCAAAGTATTCCGATCTTTGAATAGAGGCCAGCATACCGATAGTAGCACCGACGGAATGACCCACTAGAATGGCATTCTTCAATTCGAGCGCTGAACAAATGTCTAAGATATCCTGGGCATACCCGTTCAGATCATGATAAATATAAGGATTATAGGCCTGCATATCGGACTTTCCCGAACCTACAAAGTCAAACAATACCAGCTTGTACTTCTCTTCGAAAGCTGGTGCGACAAAGCGCCACATGTTCTGGTCACAGCCAAAGCCATGGACGAATATAAGAGTCTTGGAACCAAAGCCCCTTATTTTGACGTTGTTTCGGATGAGAATTTGTTGGCTATCCATCGACTTTTCCTCCTGGTAACGATAAATTCTGTTCAATAAATTATTATACCACTATATCAAGATTTTTAAATTTTTCCTGACGTGCCTAATCATCTGCTTGACTCTTATCTGCGGTTCCACAAGAAGCTACGCATATCATTGGCTTAAAGGTTAGCCACCGATTCACCGGTTTGATTTATATAATCGAAGAACCTAAGCTGGATTAAAGAGACTAACACCAGTTGAGTTACCGTCGCCAGTTTGCAGCTCCATTATCCATTATGTTTTTTTCGGAATTAGGATTACTCGTTGGACTAAACTGCCTGTTAGCTCTTAACAGAGTACCGATAGTCTACAATGTAGTGTAGTACTTAAGATCAAAAATAACAGCAGCTAGCATACCGATTAAAGCTATTTGATTTCCAATTTCTCAAAAAACGTAAACGTTCTAATTTAAGTATACATAAGAATATGTAGAGCTTCCCTGGAATTGCTGAAATTAACAATACATGCCGCTACTAATTGTGTGGCAGCATGCATTGGTTATGAAATGCATTTTCTATGCAAATAAAGTCAACTTTGTAAAGTGAAATATTTATTAAAAGGTAGGAGCAGGTAATTCATCAATTTTTATACGAAGTAAACTATAAGGTTTTTGTCGCAGGTCTTTTCCATAATGAAATCTTGCCTGCCGATGTAATTGGTTCACAACAACATATAAGTATTGATCTGGACCAATAGAAAAAGTATCCGGCCATAAAATTCTCGGATCATGTGCGATGGTTTCCATTATTCCATTCGGAAATATCTTTCGAATACTATCGTTTTCATAGTCACCAGCGTAAACGTTTCCTTTTGCATCGGTTATCAATCCATCAGACGCACCTTTTTCTCCCCAATACTGCACATGATAACGTAAGTTGAAATCCGGTATCGTTCTGTCTCTTAGGGCTTCTGTTGAGATCGAGTATAGATGACGACTGGTTAATGGACAAAAAAATATAATTTTTCCATCAGGGGAGATCGCTATACCATCAGAGGCCAATCGAAAGGGAGATGTCGAACCATCTGTGTTTCGATTCATCAAAATTTTACCTTCCACTTTCGGTAAAAAATACGGATCGGGTGAAGTTGAATTTGCTCCATTTAACCGTCTAAACGCATTTCCATTTTCTAAATCTACGACTATAATAGCGCCTGGACCTTTGGAAGAAGAATCCGTTATATATGCGTAACCTGATTTACCAACACGAAAATCAAATCGGACATCATTCAGATACGTCGTCGGCAAGATTGCATCTTCTGCAAACGTGTATACTTTTCTTATTGTATTTGTTTTTAAATCTACAGCGACTAATTTTGCCCCTCCTTTAATAGGCTCAGAAAAATTTGGTGCAGCTGTATCCAGTACCCACAGGGTTCCCCTTCCATCAGCAATTACACTTTGGACACTGATGAAGGACATAGTGATATTCAAAGGATTTACCAAATTCGTTTCTAAATTAGGATAAGGCTGCAACCGCCCCTCAACAATTTCCGCTACCGTAAATCTAACGTCATCTCCCCATTTCGGAAAGCAAATGAAGATACGCCCGGTTTCTGATACACTAACGCCTGTAGGCATAGCCCTATAAAATGAATAAACGTGTTCTAACTTACCGAAATATTCTTCCATAGGTAACATAGGTTTTATGATATCCTCCCCAACATATTTGAACGGATATTACCTATAATATGTTTAAAAACTTTTTCTAATGCCTGCCTCTTAATGATTCTTTTCTAACCGAAACATAGAAGCACGCTGGGTAGAGTAACCCTTTGCTGGTTGTTGCGCTAGTTCTCAATTTTAATTGCCGTAGAAAGGTGAATGTTATGGATGTCCTGATCGAGCGAGCTTGCGGTTTGGATATTCACAAGAAGTCCATTACCGCATGTGTCGTAACTCCCGAAGGAAAGCGATTAAGACGTTTCATACCTACACGGTTTTCCTGCTTGATTTGATCGACTGGATCAAGCAACATTGCTGCACTCATGTGGCCATGGAAAGTACCGGCGTGTTCTGGAAACCGATCGTGAATTTGCTTGAAGCTGAAGAAATCAGTTCCTCGTCGTTAACGCCCAGCACATCAAAGCCGTTCCCGGCAGGAAAACGGACGTAAAAGATGCAGAATGGATTTGTAATCTGCTCCGCCACGGTCTGCTGAAACCCAGTTACATCCCAGACCGGAACCTAAGAGAACTGCGCGAATTAATTCGTTACCGTTGCAGCCTGATTCAGAGACGGTCCCGCGAACACAACCGGGCCAAAAAGTGCTGGAAGGAGCCAACATTAAACTAGCTGCCGTTGTCTCCGACATCATGGGGGGAGCAGCCGCGACATGATGGTATGGCCTGATCGAGGGTGAAGAAGGTACGGAAAAGCTGGCTGCATTCGCCCGAAGAACGCTGAAGAAGGCTAGATACGATCACGGGGATCGCAACACGCACCGTGGAACAAATTCTGCACGAAGTCGGGAGCGACATTGGTGCGACCGAGCGGCCGTGGCGGTCGCCCACTCCATCATGACTATTGTTTACCATCTCCTCACGCGCAGCAAGGATTACAAAGATTTAGGCGGTAATTATTTCGAAAAACGACAGCAAGAAGCAATTGTTAAACAAGAAGTTCGAAAGCTTTAGAATCTTGTTCAGGTAACTCTCACCGCTTCGTCAATCACGCGGAGCGATACAAGGAACCATTCCTGCAGCCATAAGGGTGGACGAACTTGACAAACGAGGCCTCCCGCATCTATGGTAATCCGGTAATCATTGTCGACGCAGGCTATAAGTTACTCGCTATGTGTCAAGCCCCTATCCCCAGCCGACCTGATATCGAACAGCAGCGAAATTCGGGCTATATTCTTGACAGTAATATTGAGAGCATGAAGAAATCCAATCTGTACGAACTGACCCGTATGGCTCTTATTCCTTATTATTCACGTGATCCCGAGACCAACGACTGTTGGATAACAGCTTTTGTGTACGTACATGGTATAGAATTCGCGCAGGTCAGTGTTATGGAGCTGGATCGCAAATTTACAGATATTGATTTTGAACTCGTACAATTTCTTTGTGAGCTGGTTTCGGTAAAATTGCAAAAGAACGACTTTTATAATTGCAATCCAGGAATGATGCATAGTTTATTGCTTTCCGAACTGCTTACAGGCGAGCTCAATGATGCTAATATTATCGCAATGCGACTGACTCATCTGGAATGGACGCTTACACCTTACCTGAGAGTGATGACCTTGACAGACTTGAAGAACGGCTTTTTTGACGGGAAAGTTCAGCTGGTTGCACAGCATAGGATCCAATTACTGCCGGATAGCCGTTGGATTGTATATCAGGGACGTATTGTATTTCTCATTTCCCTTGTTGATTCATCCTGTAAAATCATTGCTGAAGACAAACGAATTCTGGAATTTCTCCAAGTAAACGGACTAACTGCTTCGCTGAGTGACTGCTTTAGTCATTTAACTTTTTTGCGAAAATATTATAAGCAATGCCTAACTGCCAACGAGATTGGTTTCCAACTTAATTCTAACAAGCCAGTGTATATGTATGAGGACTATCTCTGCGAGCATATTGGAAAGATCATATCGGAACAGAATGATCTCGCTGACTTCTGCCATCCGGTTATCCAAAAGTTAATTGTTTATGACAATGCCCACAAAACAAGTTTGCTGCCTACCCTTGAAGCCTATCTTCAATATGTGGACACTCCAAATATTGCTGCTAAAGCACTTTTTATTCATAGAAATACTTTGTTCTATTGAATCAACAGGATACGTGAGCTTTTTGAGATTGATCTAAGCGATGGTGATATTCGCCTGAAACTTCAATTGACTCTTCATTTTCTAAAACTGAAAACACAACGCGACGATCCTAAAGATCAGAGTATAGAAGGGTAAGAAAATGCAAAAAAACATGCAGACAAAATTTCTTATCGATACTTTGTCTGCATACTGGTCTTCTCTATCTATTTTCTTTAATTTTTCCAATTCTATCATTATTCAGCTTACCAGCTTTAGGCCAACTGCTGAACCGAGTACCATCGCGATGAACAGAATTCTCGCGGTATTACGCGGTTCACTGTAAAAGATCATGCCCAATATGGCTCCGCCAGAAGCTCCAATACCGGTCCAGACAGCGTAGGCCGTTCCCATTGGTAGTGTTTCCATGGCCAGGGATAGAAACAAGAAGCTCAATCCAAAGCCTGCAAGCAGGTAAAAAGCAGACAGGAAATTCCGATCTTTATGGAGCTTATTAATCATGAGAACCCCCATCATCTCAAATTCGCCTGCCAAAATTAGAAATACCCAGTTCATACGTCAGTCCACCTCTTTTCATTGTTTCTTCTCTTTGCTCTGTATTTTGAGCCCTACAACTCCGAGCAGAAGCACCCCAATTAGCAACAATTTAGATCCCTGTACCTCAGCACCAAACAACAAAATTTCTGCTAATACAGTGCCGGCCGTTCCCAACCCGACAAATACTGCATACACCGTACCTACCGGAAGCGTACGGGAAGCCATAATCATGAGTATGAAACTTACTAAAATGGCAACTAAAGTGCCCCCCCACTCTAACCAGCCGCTGGCATGTTTCAGGCCGATGACCCATCCAACTTCGAATAATGCCGCAACTACAACAGATAACCATGTCTTGTTCATTTTGTGCTTCCTCCTTTTTGATAATGCTGCAAATGTAGTATGGATTTATAGCAGCAATAAAAAAAGCCTGAGAGAATACTGCATACAGCAGTTTTTCTCCCAGGCTTTTATCCCTCCGTGGCACAGTACGAAGACTGTGAGTTTTCTCTCGGACCAGCCGATATTACATCGCGGAACCCTAGAAAACATTTATGAATTCAATTATAGTTAACATTATACACATTAGTGAATAAATTACAATATAAAAATAATAAGAATTCTTATATCATCCTAAACTTATATCATTATTTTGGTCATTATGAAATCAATTTGTTCTTCATCACCCATATAAAAAGAGTGTGCGCCAGTTTGAACAAACCCCATTTTCTTATAAAAAGCAATGGCGTTTTCATTTTTTTCCCATACGCCGAGCCAGATTTTCTTTTTATTATGCTCCATCGCAATTTCCATAGCTTTATTTAGCAGATTTTTACCAAGCCCATGTTTTTGAGTTTTGTTTTTTATATAAATCCTCTCAATTTCGAGCGACTCATCACCCATTTTTTCAGATTGGGCGTCATTCATATTTACCTTTAAATATCCAGCAAGTTCTTCATTGAAATAGATGAAAAAGATTTCTGAAGAGACGTTGGACAATTCATCCTCCAACTGTTGAAAATTAAATGCTCTTTCCAGATAGGCTTTCATATTTTCAGGTGAATTCTGATCTTTAAAAGTATCGTTGAATGTTTCAATACTTATTTCTTGGAGTATTTGTAAATCATCACGGTTGCACTTTATTATTTTTACAGTCACTTAATGTATCGCTCCTTCATGTAAATCAATAATTTCTCTTGTTCCCCTTTTTTACAAATTCCCAGTCTTCCCCTATATTTTCTCTCACTCTTTGAAGAAGATTGAAAATGGTTTCTACTTCTCTTTCCGAAAATCCCTCTAATGCAACGTTATTGGAATAATCATTTTCTCTTTTTATAAAAGGATAAACATTGTTCCCTTTATCTGTTGGAAAGAGTTTTTTAATTTTTTGGTTATGGTTATCTTCTTTCTTTTCAATAAAGCCATTAATTACAAGTTTTTTTATAGCACGAGATGCAGTTGTTCGATCTACTTTTATCATCTCAGCTAACTTTTCTTGAATGATTCCTGGGTTTTCACATATTCGCACAAGGTACAAATACTGCCCTTTTGTAAGGTCATATTCTTTAAATTCTATATTACTTATAGAATCTAATGCCCTTGCGATCATTCCAATTTCACGAAGTACTTCCTTCATAGTTAACTCCTTCGCACCTATTTTATTGCAAATGCAATAAAAATGATATATATTGAATTTACCTTATTTTTATTGCATTTGCAACATAAAATTATGTTAAAGAGGTCGAGTAAAGTGAGATATGTTTTTTTCGTATTAGGAATTTTTATATTATCCCTTGGAATTTCGTTTACTATACAATCAGACCTTGGGACTTCACCTTTTGATGCACTTTTGGTAGGACTGTCCATAAATGTGGGGCTTACTGTGGGAAGTTGGGAAATCATAATAGCTATAATATTGATATGTTGTAATTCGCTTTTAAAAAGACAAAGACCAGAAGTTTTGGGGTTGTTAACGGCATTTATAACGGGTATTGGAATTGATATGTGGCTTTTTCTATTACACAATTTGATAACACCTGAACTATGGTACAGCAAAGTTGTTTGTTTTGGAATTGGTTTAGTCGTTGTAGGATTAGGAACTGCAACATATTTACAGACAAATTTTGCACCAATTCCAGTTGACCGATTAACATTGATCATACAAGAATTTACTAGAACAAATCTATTTTTTTCGAGAACATTCATCTACCTTATATTCTTGATCATAGCAGTCATTTTAAATGGACCCATTGGCATTGGAACTTTGTTAACCGTTTGTTTAGGGGGGCTAATACTCAATTACTTTATGCCACTTACTGAAAAAGTACTTGACCGCATATTAACACACTCTGATACATCACCAAATCATGAGAAAGATAAAAAGCATTCTATATAGAATGCTTTTTATCTTTCTCGACTAACCTGATCTGTTAAAAGATGTAATATCATAACGTTTATTTCGATACAGAAATGTACTTTGTACTTAAGTTTGTTTAGAAGAATTGGTACTGTTATTTGTCACTCAATTGGTACTTTAATTGTGTCTAATTCATTTTTATAATGTGTTTGTATTTTGAAGGTCAATTAATAAAGGAGTGTAGCTTTATGTTCTGTGGATTATCTGCTTTTCCACTCACCCCCGTTAACGAGACAGGTATTGACGAAAAAGCATTTGTGACACTGATTCAACGATTAGTTGCAGCTGGTGTCGACTCAATTGGTGCATTGGGTTCAACTGGAAATTATGCATATTTTAATCGAGAAGAACGTTTACGTGTGCTTCGACTTGCTGTCCGTTCAGCTGAGGGGATTCCCGTGATGACAAGTATAAGTGCGATTCGTACTTCTGAAGTACTTCGATTAGCGGAAGATGCACAAAGAGCAGGAGCAAGCGCAGTGTTGCTAGCCCCTGTCTCCTATCAAACACTAACGAATGAAGAAGTATTTTTACTCTATGAACAGGTAACCAGTTCACTCTCCATTCCACTTTGTGTATATGATAATCCGAGTACCTCGCATTTCCATTTTAGTGATGAGTTGCACGGTCGGATTGCTGAGCTACCTAACGTTCGTTCTATCAAGATTCCTGGAGTACCTTCTGATCCTGAAGCAGCCAAGGCACGCATTAGAAAACTACGCACGACCATTCCTCCCCATGTAACTATAGGAGTAAGTGGAGATTCATTTGCAGTCACTGGCTTGAATGCAGGCTGTGAAGCATGGTACTCGGTTCTCGGTGGTTTGTTTCCAAAGGCGTGCCTAAAAATGACCCGTTTGGCCCAGGACGGTTTTGCTGATGAAGCGGAACGACTCTCGGCGCTACTTGAACCTATTTGGACGTTATTTCATCAATATGGTAGCCTTCGTGTTGTTTCAGCAGCAGCAGAAATAAGTGGCTTGATCTCAAGTCCCAGTCTTCCTTTGCCCTTACAACCATTGAATCAATCAGCTAGAGAACACTTGGAATTCATACTAAAGGATCTTCAGTCTACAGAAACATTCTGTTGCCCATTCGGCTAATAGCTTTTCGAAGAGAAGACTACTAAGCACGTTTGCTGTAAAATTTTTCGTTATGAGTGTTGGAGAAACAACAGATGTGAGCTTCAATCATAGCATTTTTTTCGGGACTAACGCCTGTGCTTGTTGTCCTGGTAGCTACTTTGCTTTGGGAAGAGACACTTACTTTTAGTGCAGCTAGTCGAATTCTGCATCATTATCCTTCTCGCTTATCGTCGTTAGATACAAGCGAGATCTGCAAGTAGGACATTACCGAGGCTAGCAATGGAGCGTGCTGGCTATCTTGTTTCATAGCTTCACAGACCTTTCCTCGAAACAAGCTTTACTTTACGGAGTATCTATTTTGCCTATGTCGTCAAGAGATATTCCGTTTAACTCTAGCATTGATTGGAGTTATCGTAATTAAAATGATGTTTTAAACAAATTGATGTTTAAACTGCATATGAATTCAACCAGCAATTGCTAATAAAGAAGACCCGCGTTTATTGAAACACGGGTCTTCTTTTCTTTTGTTAAGTTCATTGAGCTTATTCAAAGTGGTATCTTTTAAATAATCAAAACAATTCGTAACATAAAATGGAGCTAATCCATCTTATACTCTTCCCTTAATATATAATGTGCATAATCAACCTAAACTTGACGAATTTTATAATACTTAAATTTTCAAATGGAATTATTTTTGCTGTTTTTTCAATGCAGGCAAGGGCAGTCGGACAAGCCGCCGCCCTCTGCACACGCAAAGTGAATTCATTGCATTTAGAAAACGGATTTAGAAAACAAAGTCGATGGAATCCGGCGAGAAGCCTTCCGGTTGCTCGTCCGAGTTCACCTGAATATCGCTTAACAGCAAATCTGGATTGATCCCAACCTGGGACAGGATCGCTATCAAATCTCTGGTTAATCTCTCAATAGCGTCGGCTCCAAACAGCTTCGTGCAATATTCAAACGAACCCTTGATTTCCCCATCTTCATCACTCATGGACAAGGTCAAATCGAATTTGGAGATACGATGCTCCTGAACATACGGGCTGAAGGACAGCGTTTCAAGCTGCGCTTCCGGCGACTCTGTATTTTCCAGTACAAACATGGTGTCAAATAATGGGTTACGGCTTGCATCCCGTGCTACATCCAGCTTGTCCACCAACTCTTCCAGTGGATAATCCTGATGCTCGAAGGCTTGCAGCGTACGATCTCTGGCTTCCTGCAAGTAGCTGTGGAACGTTTGGTTGCCCCTCGGCTGATGCCGGATGGCTAGCGTATTGACGAACATTCCGATCAGTGGCTCCAGCTCAGGCAACAAGCGTCCTGCTACCGGCGTACCGATGATCAAATCGTCCTGACCGCTGTATTTGGACAGCAGAACGGTGTAGGCGCTTAATAGCACCATGTACAGCGTGCTTCCGGTCTGTGCCGCAATTCGGTGCAGTTGCTCGGATACATTTGCGTCCACTGTAAATTCATACATCGCACCCTCGAAGCTGCGAACAGCAGGTCTAGGATAAGCAATTGGCAAATCCAGTACCGGCAATTCTCCGGCTAAATGCTCCAGCCAGAAGTGTTCCCGGCGTTGGTATGATTCACGTTGCATCTCCTGCTGCTGCCATATTGCATAGTCCTTGTACTGAATTTGCAGCGGCTTTAATTCCTGCCCTTCGTACAGTTGTACCAGCTCCTGCACGATATTGTTAGACGATACACCGTCTGAAATAATATGGTGCATGTCGTACATCAGGAGATGGCGCTCTGGTCCAGTTTGAATAAGACGGACACGCAGCAGTGGCGCCTGGCGAAGATCAAAGCTGCGTACAAAGGAATCGATATAGGCTCCGGCTTCGGACTCCCTGGCCTGCAAGTGCTCTAATGCAAACTCCACTTGATCGTAAACCCGCTGAACGACCTCGCCTTCCACCATTTCAAAGGAAGTCCGCAGCGTTTCATGGCGGGCTATTAACTGACGGAACGCATCTTCCAGCCGATCGGCCTGAAGCGGCCCCTCCACGGTTAATACACCCGGCATATTGTAGCTGAGATCCCCACCTTCCAGATGGCTCAAAATGTACAGTCGTTTTTGAGCCGAGGAAACCGGGTAGTACGCCTGTTGCGCCGCCGCAGGGATCACCGTATAGGTGTCTGTACCGTGCGTAGCTATGAGCTGGGCTTGCTGCTCAATCGTAAAGTGTTGGAACACCTCACGCAGCGTAATCCGGCTGTCCAGTTCCTGATGGATTTTGGCCACCAGCGTCGTTGCCCGCAGGGAGTGCCCACCCACGTCAAAGAATGAGTCGGTGACTCCTACGCTGGACAGTTTCAAGACATCCTGCCAGATTTGGGCTAGTTTGGCTTCCAGCGGCGTCCGCGGTGCAACGTACTCCAGGCCTCCTTCGAGACGTGCTTCCGGCGCCGGCAACGCCTTGCGGTCGATTTTCCCGTTCGGTGTCAGCGGGAAACGATCCAGTTGTACCACATACGTCGGGATCATGTAATCCGGCAGCTTCGGCTGCAGCGCATTGCGCAGCTCCGGCAAACTCAGGGACTCTGAAGCTATGATGTAGGCACACAGGTCCTTGTGTCCGTCTTCGTTTTCCCATGCTGTGACCACGGCTTTCTGAATGCCATCCACGGTCAGCAGCTGCGCTTCCACTTCGCCCAGCTCGATCCGGTACCCCCGGATTTTCACCTGGTGGTCGATCCGGCCCAAATACTCAATGCTGCCGTCTGGCAACCACCGTGCCAGGTCGCCCGTCCGGTACATCCGGTTTGCGTGAGTGCTGTCCGCTTGATCGGCTGCTGCCGCATCTGCGAACGGATTCGGGACGAACTTCTCTGCCGTCAGCTCCGGCAGGTTCAGGTATCCTCGTCCGACACCTGCACCTCCGATATAAAGCTCACCTGCGATCCCGATCGGTACCAGCTGTTGCTGGCTGTTCAGGATGTACACAGACTGGTTCGCTATCGGCGTTCCGATGGATACCGTATGCTCCCCTTTTTCCAGCAGTGCGTTCAGGGACTCTACATCTTCAATCGTATAAGCAGTCGCATCTACCGTGGTTTCGGTCGGACCGTACACGTTCGTAATGACCGGACGATACCCGGACCACTTGTGCAGGAACACATTTACCAGCTGCACGGATAATGCTTCGCCACCGATCAGGTAATGCTTCACTTCCGGCGCTTCCGTCACATTGACGCTTTCGTTCAAAATATGCAGATGCGCAGGTGTGCCGTCCGACAGATCAATCCGGTGCGTGCGGTAGTAGGCGATCAAATGCTCTCCACTCAGACTGACGTCACGGGACACCACGTGCAGGGTGTGGCCTAACAGCAAGCTGGCAAAGATTTGCTTCACTGAAGCGTCAAATACAAATGCCGACAGCCATGCGACATGAAGCGGCTGTTCATAACGGCTGTATACTCGCTCCAATAAAGCATCTACCAGATTGCTAACACTGCCCTGCTCGATCATGACCCCTTTCGGCTGGCCGGTGGTACCTGACGTGTAAATCATATAGGCCAGGTTATGCGGGCGGGCGACAGGGATTAGATTGCTCGCATCCTGTGCTCCCAGTTGAGCTTGAACGTCCTCGTCATCCAAGACTACAGCTCGAACTGTGGATGGCAAGCTGAGCGACAGGTTGGCAACTCTGCTTGTAATCACGACCTTGGCCCCACTGTCTTGGAGCATGTAGTCGATGCGCTCCTGTGGATACATCGTATCCATCGGCACATATGCGCCTCCGGCCTTAAGTACCCCCAGAATGCTCACCAGAATATCCGCAGAACGTTCCAGCAATACGCCAACCGGTTGATCTGCTTCGATCCCTTCCGCTTGTAACACACGAGCCAATTGGTTCGCACGCTCATTCAGCTCAGTGTAGGTCAGCGCGGTGGTTCCAGACACAACTGCTATCCGCTCAGGGTTGCGCTTCGCTTGCTCTTCAAAGCGTTCGCTGAGCGAACGTCCTTGCACCTGTCTGTGTTCAGCACAACGCACACTATGTGCGTTCGGGTCATTAAATACCTCCAGAATCTGCACGGTTTCTTCCGCCGTAATCAGTTCCAACTCACCCAGCTTCGCATCCGAGTTCGCCGCTACTGCTTCGGCCAAACGAATAAAGTGGCGTGTCATCCGTTCTACGGTTTCCTGTTGATACAACGCGGTTGCATACTGCAATCCGAACTGGATGCCTGCCTCTTCCTCACTGGCCTCCATCATCAAATCAAACTTGACTGGCGTTTGTTCTAAGCCGTATGGACGGAAGCTCAGGTCCGCCAGCTGCAGCTTGCCTTCCTCAGTCGTTTGCAGGGTAAACATCGTATCGAACAGTGGATGGCGGCTCATATCTCGCTTTACATTTAGCTTTTCCACCAGCTCCTCAAACGGATAGTCCTGATGTTCATAGGCTTGCAGGGCACGCGTCTTCACATCCTCCACGTAGCTTCGGAAGCTTTGCTCTGCCGTCGGATAGTTCCGCAATGCCAACGTTCCGACGAACATCCCAATCATCGGCTCCAGATCCGTATGCGGTCGTCCAGCAATCGGTGTGCCGACTACGATGTCCTCTTGCCCGCTGTATTGGTGTAAGAGCGCGGTGTACGCTGCCAGCAGCACCATATACAGCGTGGAGCCTGTGTTTGCCGCCAGTTCTTTCAGCCGTTCGCTGACTTCACGTTCCAGTCCGAACACCACCGTATCGCCTGCCGTACTTCGTACCGACGGACGGGCAAAGTCCGTCGGTAGATCCAGCACAGGCAGTTCACCCCGGAAGGTGTCGAGCCAGTACGCTTCCTGACGTTGCATCCACTCTTGATGGGCTTTGCTTTGCTGCCATACCGCATAATCCTTGTACTGTATTCGCAATGGCGAAAGCTCTTCACCGTCGTACAAGCGGACAAATTCATCGGTCAGTACTCCCATGGACACACCATCCGAGACGATATGGTGCATATCGAGCATGAGCAAATGCTGCGATTCCTGCTCGGTTCCTTGTACACCCAAATCTACCAAGCCTACCCGCAGCAGCGGAGCGGCTTGCAGATCGAACGGACGTACAAACTGTTGCACACGTTCTTGTACTTCCTGACTGGCCATCGTGTCCGCAGTTGCACCCTCTATCTGGACCTTCGTATACTCCACCTCGAACGGCACGGTGTCCTCAATCCATTGCACCGGCTCACTGTCCACCAGTGCAAAGCGGGTACGCAAGGTCGCATGACGGGCGATTAATTGACGGAACGCGTCTTCTACCCGTTTCACATCCAGCGGTCCGCTCACTTGCAGCACCGACGGCATGTTGTAGTTCACATCATTCGGGTCGAATTGATGCAGCACATACAGTCGTTTTTGCGCCGAAGATAAGGGGTAGAAGTTGCGTTCTTCCGTTACCGGAATGGACGCATATGTTACTTGATCCAGACCTTCCATGACCGTTGCCAGTTGTTCAATCGTTGGCGCTTCAAAAATACTGCGCAGTGGAAGCGGCTTGTTCAGCTCCTTGTGAATTTTCGAGGCCAGCGTCGTCGCCCTCAGCGAGTGTCCGCCAATCTCGAAGAAGTTTTCCTTCACACCGACCTGCGCCAGACCCAGCACATCCTGCCAAATTTGCGCCAGCTTCACTTCCACCCATGTCCGCGGTGCAACATAATCAGCTCCGCTTTGCAGGCTGCCTTCCGGTGCTGGCAGTGCCTTGCGGTCGATTTTGCCATTCGGAGTTAACGGCATCTGCTCCAGCTGTACCAGATAGGAAGGGACCATGTAACCCGGTAGCTTCTGGCTCAAAGCGCTGCGCAGTTCACTTGCCACAACTTCCCCATCGGCGACCACATAAGCGCAGAGCTGCTTCTGCCCTTGCTCATCTTCACGCGCGATGACCACAGCTTCTTGCACCGCTTCCAGCTTCAACAGCTGCGTTTCTACCTCGCCCAGTTCGATCCGGTAGCCCCGAATTTTCACCTGTGCGTCGATCCGTCCCTTATATTCCAGCGTCCCGTCCACATTCAAGCGTACCAGGTCGCCTGTGCGATAGCAGCGTTCTCCGCTGCGGAACGGGCTGTCGATGAACTTTTCGGACGTCAGGTCCGGACGGTTGCGGTATCCACGTGCCACCCCGTCACCGCCGACGATCAGCTCACCCCATACCCCGACGGGCTGAAGCCGCATCGAACGGTCCACGACATACGCTGTCGAATTATGGATCGGTCTGCCAATTGGCACCGATTCCGATTGCATACCAGTGATCGCATGCACTGTGGAAAAGGTCGTATTTTCGGTCGGGCCATAGATGTTACTGATCCGCAAGGATGGATGAGCCTCCAGCACCCGGTTCATATGTGGTACGGACATCACATCACCGCCTACCAGCAGCTCCCATACCCCCTCGAACAGCGCCAGATCCTGCTGGGACAGCTGGTTAAAGAGCGGTGTAGTCAGAAACATCGTGGTAATGCCGTGGCTACGCACAGCTTCCTTAAGCTTGGGGGCGTCCAAAATGACATCCTGGCTCACTAGCACCAGCTGTCCACCATTCAATAGCGCCCCCCAAATTTCGAAGGTGGATGCGTCGAAAACAATAGCCCCTGTCTGTAAAATGCGCGTGTCGGCATCTAATTGCGCGTAGTTTGTATTTTTCACCAAACGTACGACATTACGATGCTCCACCATAACGCCTTTCGGCTGCCCCGTCGTACCCGACGTATAAATGACATACGCCAGATCGTTTGGACCAGACAACGACTCCAGATTGGAAGCATCCTCGTGATACACACTCTGTGCCCCATTCAGCACCAGCACGTTACCATCGAAAGCTACTTTATCCACCAGATGGTTTTGCGTTAACAACAGCTTCGCCCCCGAATCGTCTAGCATGTAGCGGATACGTTCCTCCGGATACGTCGGATCGATGGGCACATATGCACCCCCGGCTTTCAAAATGCCTAAGATCCCCACGATCAAGTCTACCGAACGTTCGGTCATCAGACCCACCAGGCGATCCTTCGTCACGCCTTGACTACGCAAGGTGCGCGCCAGACGATTCGCACGTGCATTCAGCTCGCGATAGGTCAACTGCTCTCCTTCGAAGAACAACGCTGGCTGTTCCGGTGTCTGCGCCGTTTGTGTCTCGAACAAGCCATGGATCGTTTGCCCGCTTGGATACTCAGCAGCTGTATCTCCCCATACGCGGAGAATTTGCTCGCGCTCCTGCTCACTTACCATATCCAGCTCATGCACTCGAATGTCCGGCTTCGCCACCACCTGCTCCAACAGCTGTACCAGATGGCCCTGAGTCCGTTCAACAGCTTCTCGATCATATCGCTTCGCATTGTATTCAAATCGGATTTTCATCGCTTCCTGCGGCATAACGACCAGATTGAAATCATAGTTGGTTTGTTCAATCATGCCGGCATTGCGAATTTCAAAATCCGACTCTGCACCTTCGCCAAGTTGCTCGACCTGCTCCTCCACCGGATAGTTTTCAAACACGATAATGTGGTTGATCAGATCTTGCTTTTGCTCGCTCAAGGCTTGAATTTCATACAGCGGATACGTTTCATAATCTTGAGAAGTCAGCGCCTGCTGCTGATTCGTTCTGATCATGTCAGCAAAGGTGTCCTCAGCCCCACTGCGGATACGTATTGGAATGGTGTTAATGAACAAGCCCACCATATTTTCGATCCCCGTAATATCCGCTGGACGACCAGACACTACACCGCCAAAAACAGCGTCGTCACTACCGTTGTACTTTTGGAGCAGCAAGCCCCAAGCTGTTTGCAGCAATGTATTCGGGGTCACGTGGTGCTGCTTGGCCACCATTTCCATACGTCCGGTCAACTCCTTGCCCAGATCGCACAGGATATGCTCAAATTGTGCATCGTCCGCCTTCACGCCTACTTTTCCGGTCGGAATCGAAGTTTGCTGATCATAGCCGAGCAAATAATCCTTCCAGTACGCAGCTGCTGCTTCTACATCCTGTGCTTCAAGCCACTCAATATACTGACTGTATGGAGTCACGGGGGCAAGCTTCGGCTCTCTATGCTCCACGGCTGCAAAATAAGCCTCAAACACCTCATCCGTGACTAACGCCACACACCAGCCATCCATCAAGATGTGATGAGAGCTCCACACAAAATAATAATCCTCATCACCTGTTCGTAAAATCGCCACGCGCATCAACGCATCCCGGGACAAATCGAACCCGGCTGCCTTGTCCTTGCGAATAAATTCCTTCACATACGCGTCACGCTCCTGCTCATTCAGATGACGCAAATCTTCACATTTAAAACCAACATCCTTGCGGCGGAAAATAACCTGCACAAGCTCATCCTGCCAACCGCTGATGAAATTAGCTCTAAATATTTCATGCCGCTGTGCCAAATGATTCAAGCTATCTTGGAAAATATCCGCTTGGAAGCGTCCGTGCAAATCAAAGGTCGTTTGTTCAAAATAAGCACCTGACGCTGCATCCATCAGACTATGGAACAACATGCCTTTTTGCATCGGCGTCAGCGCATAGACATTTTCCAGTTCCCCCATGTCACGTGTCCGTTCTACCAATTGATCCAGCTCGGCCATGGTTACATGTTTAAGCATGACATCGCTTGGCGTCAGCTCTTGCTGTTTGCGGCTTATGCAATGCGTAATGATTTCCTGCAAACTGATTCTAAACTCTTCAGCTAGCTGCTCCATCGTTTCACGACGATATTCCTGCTTGCTGTAGCTGATCGTCAATTGCAGTTCGCCTTCCGAAATCAGTCCGTTCATATCCAGCGTGTGCGATCTGGCTGCATGGGCGCTAAGCTCTGCACCGCTAGCGTAAGGAGATACGCCAATGGATTGATTTTGCATATCTTGGTCAAATTGTCCCAAATAGTTAAAGCTGATTTCAGGTTCGGTTACAAAACGCTCTTGCTCACGTGCTGCGGACAGGTATCTCAACATACCGTAGCCGATGCCCTTTTGCGGAATGCGGCGTAGTCCTTCTTTCACATGTTTGATGCGCTGTGAAAGGTCTTGCCCCACGCTCATATCGAGCACAACCGGGAATTGGGTCGTAAACCAGCCCACGGTGCGCGTAATATCCAGTTCTGGCAAAATGGATTCCCGTCCATGGCCTTCCAGGCTCACGAGCACTCGTTCCAGGCCCGCCCAGCGATGAATCGTCAGCCCCAATGCGGTAAGCAGCACATCATTCATCTCCGTGTTGTAGGCACGATGCGCTTGTTTTAACAGCTGCTCCGTTTCCTGAGCTGTCCACGTAACTGTAATGTTCTCGCTGTCCCTATTGAAGGAATGAGAAGGGGACTCGTCTTTTGGAAGCGGCTGATATACGCCTTGTTCCATTTCCTGCCAGAATGCGAGTTCTGCTGCCATAGCCGGACTGTTCGCATATTGAGACTGCCCATCCGCCCAGGTGCGGAACGAATCCGTTTTGTGCGGAAGACGAGCTGCTTGTCCGTTCAATGCCTGCTCATAGGCGGTCGTAATATCCTCGAACAAAATGCGCCAAGATACGGTATCCACCACTAAGTGATGAATCGCTATCAGCAAATGATCTCCATCGGGGCAATGGAACAGCCCCAGCTTCACCAGCGGTCCTTCGCTTAAATGAATGCCCGCCTGAATTTCATTCACTTTGGCCTCGATCGCCGCAGATACCTCAGACTCATTTCTGAAGTCGGCCCGATCCAGCGTATATAGCTCGCCCTCACCGACCGCGCGGTTCCAAGCTTCATATCCGCGCTCCGTAGGTCGGAAAATGATACGCAGTGCGTCGTGATGGCTAACGATTTGATCCATCGCCGTGCGCAATGCCAGTTCATCAAAACCGTCCTTGCTATGCAGCATAATGGACTGGTTATGATGATGAGCATCCGTCAGGTTCTGCTCAAAGAACCATTGTTGAACAGGTGTCAGTTTCACAGCGCCCACCACTTCGCTCTGATCCGCCAATCGGGTCACCGATTGAACTTTCAGTGCCAAGGCAGACACGGTTGGATGACTGAACAGGTCTTTCATCTCCAGTCGATAACCTGCTTGCAGCAATCGGGAGGATACTTGCAAGGCTTTGATCGAATCGCCACCCAGCTCGAAGAAGTTATCCTGCGTGCCTACCGCTTCCACGCCGAGTACTCCGGCCCATACCGCAGCCAGCACTTGCTCCACCGTGGTACGCGGTGCCACATAGGCTGCACCGGTATGAATACTTCCTTCCGGTTCCGGCAAGGCCTTGCGGTCGATTTTGCCGTTGCTCGTCAGGGGGATCGTCTTCAGTCGCATCAAACGTGCAGGCACCATATGTGCTGGCAGCCCGGCTTCCAGCTCGGCCTGTACCTCCTCAATCCGCAGCTCGGCTTCTCCCGTGATGTATCCGCACAAGTACTTGTGTCCACGTTCATCCGTCCGGTCGATGACTACCGCTTGACGCACGCCCGGCACCCGCTGGATCGCCGTTTCAATCTCGCCCAGCTCGATCCGGTAGCCCCGGATTTTCACTTGATAATCCATCCGCCCGATAAAGTCCACATTGCCGTCCGGCATCCACCGCGCCAGGTCACCTGTGCGATACAATCGTTCACCCGATACGTACGGGTTCGCTACGAATTTCTCGGCTGTCAGGTCCGTACGATTCAGGTAGCCTCGTGCTACCCCGGCACCGCCAATGCACAGCTCGCCCAGTACGCCGATCGGCACCGGATTCAACTGGCTGTCCACAATGTAGAAGCGGGCGTTCAGCCACGCCTGACCAATCGGTACATTGCCGCTACTTGGCAGCTTCGACAGCTCTTCGTCGTAGAAGCTGGAGTCAATCGCCGCTTCCGTGACGCCGTAGCTGTTCATAATCCGGATATCCGCGCCAAACCGTTCTTGCAGCACCCGGTAGTCTGTCACGCTGCAGCTATCCGAGCTGGTAATCAGCAATTCCAGACTGCTCATGTCCAGTCCCTGTTCATACACATGCTGCATAAACGGTACGATCAGGGCCGGGGTCGATTCGAACACCGTAATCTGGTAGTCGCGAATCCAGCCATATAGACGGCTTGGGTCGATGCGATCATCTTTCGGACAGATAACCATCGTTCCGCCGTTATAAAGCGTCCGCGCGATATCCCCGACGAACACGTCGAAGGAGAAGCTCGCCAGTTGCAACAGTCGTACCGGGAACTGGTTCAGACGGTAATCCCGGCGATAGGCCGCAGCCGTATTCACCAAACTGCGATGCTCAATCATGACCCCTTTCGGACGTCCCGTTGTCCCGGAGGTGTAGATCACATACGCCAGATCCTGCGGTTCGTTGATGTGCTCTACATCAGCGGTATCTCCGGTGTACAGCGACTCATCGTCCAACGCCAGTACGGTATGCAGACGTATCCCCGTTGCGGATTCGGATGTAGTTTTGCTTTCATCCAGCCAGACCTGTGCACGCTCCTGCAAGTCCGTTTGGGTCAACAGTACCGTCGCACCGCTATCCTCCAGCATGAAACGAATACGTTCGGACGGATAGTCTGCATCTAGCGGCACATAGGCGCCTCCAGCCTTCCACACCGCCAGTACGCCGACCAGCATGTCTACCGAACGTTCACTCAAAATGCCGACCATCAACTCGCGTCCAATGCCTTCATTTCGCAGTCTACGGGCCAATTGGTTCGCACGCTCGTTCAGTGTGCGGTACGTCAGTTGTTGTTCCTCGTACACCACCGCCACGTGATCCGGTACAAGCTGCGCCTGTTCTTCCACAAAGGTATGGAACAAGGCTTCTGCTTCAACAGCAGCAACATTCGATACCCCCACATCTCCAAAACCGTAGATGATTTGTGCCTTCTCCTCGACGGTTACCATTTCCAAAGCTGCCAGTGGCTGCTGCGGATGAAGGGTAATTGCACGTACGAGTTCAGTAAAATGCTGTGCCAATCGCGCGATGGTTTCAGGCTTGTACAGCGCTGTGCTGTATTCCAGACTGCACAGAATGCCTTCCGGCTGCTCCACTGCATCCAAGGTCAGATCAAATTTGGCCGTATGATTGTCCGTCGGATACGTTTTAAAGGTCAGACCCTCCAGCTCGAACTCCTGCTGTTCAAATGTTTTCAGCTCAAACATCGTGTCAAACAGCGCATTCCGGCTCGTATCCCGCGTTAAATTCAGCTTTTCAACCAGTTCTTCAAAAGGATATTCCTGATGTTCATAAGCACTGAGCGCATGCTCTTTGACCTCTTGCAGATAATCCAGGAACGTTTTGTCGCCAGACGGATAATTGCGGATCGCCAGCGTGTTGAGGAATACGCCTACCAAGCCCTCCAGTTCCGCATGCGGTCTTCCGGCAATCGGCGTGCCGACAATAATATCCTCCTGCCCCGAATATTTATGCAAGAGCGTGCTATATGCTGCTAGCAACACCATGTATAAGGTGGAGCCGGTTTGCGCGGCCAGCTGTTTCAACTGCTCGCTGTCCTCCAAGCTGATCGCAAATTCCAATCGAGCTCCTTCCAGACGCTGTACGGCTGGTCTTGCAAAATCCGTTGGCATATCCAGTGCTGGAATGTCACCAGCCATCGTGTTCAGCCAGTAGCTTTCCTGCTCACGAAGACGTTCACTTTGCATATCGGCATGCTGCCAAACCGCATAGTCCTTGTACTGGATGCGCAGAGGCGGCAGTTCCTTGCCTTCATACAATTGAGAGAACTCCTGCACGATAATTCCTTCAGTCACGCCATCCGAAATAATATGGTGCATGTCATAGAGCATAACGTGACGCTCCGGTCCGGTTTCCACCAACTGAACCCGCAGCAACGGTGCTTGTGCGAGATCAAATGCACGTACAAAGTCCAATGCATACTGCTGGGTCTCTTCTTCGCTTGCCTGCACATGCTCCACGTTGAATGCGACGCCCGATTCAATCCGTTGAATCACCTCGCCATCCACCATGTCGAATCGGGTTCGCAGGGCTTCATGACGGGCAATCAGCTGGCGGAAGGCTTGCTCCAGTCGCGTTTTATCCAAGGAACCTTCAATGATCAAAGCGCCCGGCATATTGTAGCTAACCTCTCCGCCTTCCAGGTGACTCAGCACGTACATCCGTTTTTGCGCCGAGGAAACCGGATAATATGCACGTTCCTCCGCAACAGGGATGGATACATACGTTTGCTGTGTCTGATCTTCTCCCATCACCTGCACCAGTTGCTCAATTGTTGGATATTGGAAAATATCTCGCAGCGTCAGCTTGTAATTCAGCTCCTGATGGATTTTCGCCATCAGAGTTGTCGCGCGCAGAGAATGTCCTCCGACTTCAAAGAAATGGTCCTTAATACCGATCTGCGGATGATTCAGAACACTTTGCCAAATACGTACCAACTGCTCTTCCAGCGGTGTCCGCGGTGCCACGTACGCTGTGCCTCCTTCGAGGCGCGCTTCCGGCGTAGGCAACGCTTTGCGGTCAATTTTCCCGTTTGGTGTCAGCGGGAAATGATCCAGTTGTACGACATATGTCGGGATCATATAACCCGGCAGCTTGGGCTGCAGCATGTTGCGCAGCTCGGGCAAATTCAGCGCCTCAGAGGCTACGACATACGCACACAAATCCTTGTCTCCATCTTCGTTTTCCCAGGCGGTGACGATGGCTTTCTGAATGCCGTCCACGGTCAGCAGCTGTGCTTCCACCTCGCCCAGTTCAATCCGGAAGCCCCGGATTTTGACCTGATCATCCATCCGGCCGATAAAGTCCACATTGCCGTCCGGCATCCACCGCGCCAAATCGCCTGTGCGGTACAATCGTTCACCTGGTATATATGGATTCGCTACGAATTTCTCGGCGGTCAGGTCTGCACGATTCAGGTAGCCTCGTGCCACCCCGGCTCCGCCAATGCACAGTTCACCCAGTACGCCGATCGGCACCGGATTCAGCTGGCTGTCCACGATGTAGAAGCGGGCGTTCAGCCACGCCTGACCAATCGGCACATTGCCGCTGCTTGGCAGCTTCGACAATTCTTCGTCGTAGAAGCTGGAGTCAATCGCCGCTTCCGTGACGCCGTAACTGTTCATAATGCGGATATCCGCGCCAAACCGTTCTTGTAACACCCGATAATCCGTCACACTGCAGCTATCCGAGCTGGTGATCAGCAGTTCCAGACTGCTCATGTCTAGCCCCTGTTCATGCACATGCTGCATAAACGGTACGATCAGGGCCGGAGTCGATTCGAATACGGTAATCTGGTAATCGCGAATCCAGCCATACAATCGGCTAAAATCAATCCGATCGTCTTTCGGACAAATGACCATCGTGCCGCCGTTATAGAGCGTCCGCGCGATATCCCCGACGAATACGTCGAAGGAGAAGCTCGCCAGCTGCAGTAGTCGTACCGGGAACTCGCTCAGACGGTAATCTCGGCGATACGCCGCAGCCGTATTCACCAAGCTGTGATGCTCAATCATGACCCCTTTCGGGCGTCCTGTTGTCCCGGACGTGTAAATGACATACGCCAGATCCTGCGGTTCGTTAATAGGCTCGATATCGGTGGTATCTCCGATGTACAGCGACTCATCATCCAACGCCAGTACGGTATGCAGACGCACGTTCGCTGCGGATTCGGATGCTGCTTCGCTGTCAGGTGGCGAATCTGCTGTTCCATTCAGGGTTCCATGGAGAGTACCTGATTCCATCGTTTCAACGCCAGCTACTGTTCCCAACTCGACCTCAGACTGCCCTCCGGCCAAGGCCTGTCGGCTTTCCTCCAGCCATGCCTGCGCGCGCTCCTGCAAGCCGATTTGCGTCAGCAGCACCGACGCACCGCTGTCCTCCAGCATGAAACGAATACGTTCGGACGGATAGTCTGCATCCAGCGGCACATAGGCGCCTCCAGCTTTCCACACCGCCAATACGCCGACCAGCATGTCCACCGAACGTTCACTCAAAATGCCAACAATCGACTCGCGGCCAACGCCTTCATTCCGCAATCTCCGCGCCAATTGGTTCGCGCGCTCGTTCAGTTTCCGGTACGTAAGCTGCTGCTCCTCGTACACCACCGCCACGCGATCCGGCACAAGCTGCGCCTGTTCTTCCACATAGGTGTGGAATAAGGCTCCTGCTTCAGCAGCAGCAACATCCGATACCCCCACATTTCCAAAACCATAGATGATTTGTGCTTTTTCCTCGGCAGGTACCATCTCCAAAGCTGCCAGTGGCTGTTGTGGATGCAGTGTAATTGCACGTACAAGTTCGGTAAAATGCTGTGCCAATCGCGCAATCGTCTCAGGCTTGTACAGCGCCGTGCTGTATTCCAGACGGCACAGAATGCCTTCTGGCTGCTCTATTGCATCCAAGCTCAGATCAAATTTGGCCGTATGATTTTCCAGCGGATACGAATGTAAGGTCAGACCTTCCAGCTGCAACTCCTGCTGCTCCAATGTTTTTAACTCAAACATCGTGTCAAACAGCGCATTTCGGCTCGTATCCCGCGTTAAATTCAGCTTTTCAACCAACTCTTCAAAAGGATAGTCCTGATGCTCATAAGCACTGAGCGCATGCTCCTTCACCCCTTGCAGATAATCCAGGAACGATTGGTCGCTAGACGGATAATTGCGGATTGCCAGCGTGTTGATGAAGACACCTACCAGACTCTCCAGTTCCGCATGTGGTCTTCCAGCAATCGGCGTGCCTACTACGATATCTTCTTGGCCTGTGTATTTATGCAAGAGCGTAGTGTACGCCGCCAGCAGCACCATATACAAGGTTGATCCTGTTTGCGAAGCCAGTTCTTTCAGGCGTTCGCTAACTTCACGCTCCAGTCCGAATTCGATCGTATCCCCTGCCGTACTCTGCACCGCCGGACGGGCAAAGTCGGTTGCCAGATCCAGCACAGGCACGCCGCCCCGGAAGGTACCCAGCCAGTACGCTTCCTGACGCTGCATCCACTCCTGGTGGGTTTCGCTTTGCTGCCATACCGCATAATCCTTGTACTGAATCCGCAATGCCGGTAGCTCTTCACCGCCATACAAGCGGACAAATTCATCGGTCAGTACCTCCATCGACACACCATCCGAAACGATATGGTGCATATCGAGCATGAGTAAATGCTGGGATGCCTGCTTTGCTCCTTGTGCGCCCAGATCCACCAAGCCTACCCGCAGCAGCGGTGCAGCTTTCAGATCGAACGGACGCACAAACTGTCGTACCCGTTCTTGTGCTTCCTGGCTGATCGTCGTGTCCGTAGCTGTATCCAAATCTGTAGATGTGTCCTGATCTGTATCCGTAGTCGCACGCTCTACCTGTACCTTCGTATATTCCACTTTGAACGGCACGGTGTCCTCAACCCATTGCATTGGCTCGCTGTCGATCAGCTCAAAGCGGGTACGCAAGGTTGCATGGCGGGCGATCAATTGACGGAACACGTCTTCTACTCGTTTTACGTCCAGCGGACCGCTCACTTGCAGCACCGACGGCATGTTGTAGTTCACATCACTTGGATCAAACTGATGCAGCACATACAGTCGTTTTTGCGCCGAAGATAACGGGTAGAAGCTACGATCTTCCGTTACCGGAATGGACGCATATGTTACTTGATCCAGACTTTCTAACACCGTTGCCAGTTGCTCAATCGTTGGTGCTTCAAAAATACTGCGCAGTGGAAGCGGCTTGTTCAGCTCCTTGTGAATCTTCGAGGCCAGTGTCGTCGCCCGCAGCGAGTGTCCGCCAATCTCGAAGAAGTTTTCCTTCACACCGACCTGCGTGAGGCCCAGCACATCCTGCCAAATGTGCGCCAGCTTCACTTCCACCCACGTCCGC
The DNA here is from genome assembly GCF_001719045.1 of Paenibacillus polymyxa. Lineage (NCBI taxonomy): Bacteria > Bacillati > Bacillota > Bacilli > Caryophanales > Paenibacillaceae > Paenibacillus > Paenibacillus polymyxa. The sequence continues at coordinate 5,630,988 of NZ_CP015423.1, read as the reverse complement.
GGTGCGACATAATCAGCTCCGCTTTGCAGGCTGCCTTCTGGTGCTGGCAGGGCTTTGCGGTCAATTTTGCCATTTGGACTCAGCGGCATTTGTTCCAGCTGTACAAAGTACGACGGCACCATGTAGCTTGGCAGCTCCCGGCCCAGCTCACTTCTCAGCTCACTGGCTCCTATCTCTTGCCCCGCAACATAGTACGCCACCATTTGTTTTTGTCCCGTTTCATCCGCACGCGCCGTGACGACCGCTTCGCGTACCGATTCCACTTGGAGCAGCTGCGATTCGACCTCGCCCAGTTCAATCCGGTAACCCCGGATTTTGACTTGATGGTCGATCCGGCCCAGATATTCAATGTTGCCGTCCGGCATCCATCTCGCCAAATCGCCTGTGCGGTACATCCGTTCATAGCCTGCTTCCCCGCTGGCAAACGGGTCGGCTACGAATTTCTCGGCCGTCAGCTCTGGACGGTTCAGATAGCCTCGGGCTACGCCGACACCACCGATGCACAGTTCGCCCGCAACCCCAATCGGCTGCAATTGCTCCGTGCCTTCCTTCACGATGTACAGACGAATATTCTGAATCGGTTTCCCGATCGGAATAACTCCATATTCCTCATCCGGTTCACAATCAAAGTACGATACGTCCACCGTCGCTTCGGTTGGACCGTACAGGTTGATCAGTTTCGCTCCAGCCAGGCTCGACACAAGCCGCTGGAATCGGGCCACATGCTGTGGCGGCAACGCTTCGCCGCTGGCAAAGACATGGCGCAGCGTGCCCAGCTTCGCTTGCATCACTTCCCGTGGCTGCTGCTCCACGTACTCCAGGAACGCATGCAGCATGGCGGGAACAAAGTGCATCGTGCTCACGCCATCGCGGGCAATCGTATCTACGATGTCTTCCGGGTTCTTTTCCCCACCTACCGACAGCAAGCTCACCTTCGAGCCGACCAGCGACCACCAGAACAACTCCCACACCGACACGTCAAAGGTGAAGGCGGTCTTTTGCAAGATCGTATCTTCTGCACTCAAGCCGTATCGATTATGCATCCACAAAATCCGGTTCAGCACGGAATGGTGCTCCACCATCACGCCCTTCGGTTTTCCCGTGGAGCCGGAGGTATAGATGACATAGGCTACATGGTGCGGTCCGGCCAGTGGCTCCAGATTCGAACCGTCTTCGTGGTAAATGTCTTGGCCATCCTGCTCATGATGATCCAGCACCAGCACCTGGCCGTCGAAACTCAGTGAGGCTTGCTCCGCCAAATGCGACTGCGTCAGTACCAGCTTCGCTCCTGAATCCTCCAACATAAAGCGGATACGGTCTGCCGGATATTCTGGATCAATTGGCACGTAGGCTCCGCCTGCCTTGAGGATCGCATAAATACCTACGATCATGTCCAGAGAACGGTGAGCCAGTATGCCTACAGGCTGATCCGGTTGGACGCCTTCCGCACGCAAAGTGCGTGCGAGTCGGTTCGCGCGCTCATTCAACTCCGCGTAGGTCAACGATTCCGATCCGCACAACACTGCTGCCTGATCCGGTGTATTCGCGGCCTGCTGCTCGAACAGCGCACTTAACGTTTGATCCTGCGGATAGGTTGCCGCCGTATCCCCCCAGACCTGAACGATCTGTGCTTGTTCTTCCGGTGTCACCAATTCCAGCTCATTCACACGAATATGCGGATTGTTCACGATTTGCTCGATGACATGCAGTACATGTCCCTGCATCCGCTCTATTGTAGACCGATCGTATACATTGGCGTTGTACCTGAACATGATGCGGAATGTTTCATCGGGCATCACAATCAAGTCCAGATCATAGTTCGTTTGCTCAACAACCTCTACATTCGTAATTTCAAAAGCGGATGGACGAACTTCACCAAGCTGCTCGACTTGCTCCTCTACCGGATAGTTCTCAAATACCATAATGTGGTTTATTAGATGCTGCTTCTGCTCGGTCAGCGCCTGAATTTCATACAGCGGGAAGCTGTCATAGGCTCCCGAAGCCAACGCTTGCTCCTGCGTTTTCCGCATCACTTCCACAAAAGTGGCATTCCGTTCACTTTGAATCCGAACCGGGATGGTATTAATGAACAGACCGATCATATGCTCTACACCAGCAATATCCGTCGGACGTCCAGAAACGACACTGCCGAACACAACATCCTCATTGTTGTTATATATCTGCAAAATCAGGCCCCACACGCTCTGCATCAGCGTATTAATCGTGACCTGCTGCTGCTTCGCAATCCGGTGTATGGCTTTGCTCCACGTTGGGTCCAGATCTACCGTTATTTTTTCAGAAATATATTCGCTGGTTTCACCCGATGTAGTGGATACAGTATTAGCCGCTTGGTCTTTCGATGAAGTATCCGATCCAGGTAACAACGTCTGCTGTTCAAAGCCGGCCAAATAGCTGCTCCAATATTCTTTTGCTGCACGCTCATCCTGACGCCCCAGCCATTCGATATATTGGCCATATGGTGTGATAGGAGCAAGCTCCGACTGCTTCTGCTCCAGCAGCGCAAAGTACGTACCAAACACTTCACCCGTAACGAGCGATAAGCACCAGCCATCCATGACAATATGATGGAAGCTCCAGACCAAATGATACGTTTCTTCATGGGTTTGCAATACCTGTACGCGCATGAGTGCATCCGTACCAAGATTAAAGCCCCTAGCCTGGTCCTCTTGCTTAAACGCCTGGATATATGCCTGTTGCTCCGCTTCCTGCATTTCCCGTATATCCTGGAAAGAAAGGTCGCTATCTTTGTGACGGAATACGATCTGCAATGGCTCCTGACTGTGCCCTGTCTCAAACATATGGAAATTCGTTCGCAGCGCTTCATGACGCTGTGTCAGTACATCCAGACTCTTGCGGAAAATTTCAACATCAAAGCTGCCTTTTTGATCAAACGAGGCTTGCTGGAAGTAGGCGCCTGACTGCGGCTCCATTAGATTATGGAACAGCATCCCCTTCTGCATAGGCGAAAGAGCATATACATTTTCCAGCTCGCCCACAGAAGCTGTTTGCTCTGTCAATTGTTCCAGCTGCCTAAGCGTCAAGCCTTTGAACAATACATCACTTGGTGTTAGCTCACTCCGCTCTTTGGAGGCACAATGAGCGATCACTTCCTGCAAGCTTTCCTGCAGCAACTGCGCAAATTTTTCTACATTTTGCTGATGATATACCTTACTGTCATAGCGAATTTCCAGTGTCAGCGCGCCCGCTGTAATCATTCCGTTCACATTCAAAGGATGCTCCAGTACGGTATGGTCACTCATCGGCTCTCCACCTGAATGTGAAGACAGCGTAATATCCCCATTTTCCAAGTCCTGATCAAATTGTCCCAAATAGTTAAAGCTAATTTCAGGCTGCAGGGTCCATGAAGAATTAGCATCTTCCTGAGACATATATTTCAAAATGCCGTAGCCAATACCCTTATGCGGTACATGGCGCAGGTCTTCCTTCACCCGCTTGATTCGCTGCCCGACTGCTGCCTTTCCGTCCACATCCAGCAGCACCGGATATTGGCTTGTAAACCAGCCCACGGTACGGGTGATGTCGATATCTGGAACAATGGCTTCCCGGCCATGTCCCTCCAGATTGACCAGCACACGCTCCTGACCGCTCCAGTTATATACCGCTGTGCCGAGTGCGGTTAACAGCAGATCATTAACCTCGGTGTGGTACGCACGATGTGCTTCCTGAAGCAGCAGTCGTGTTTCCTGTTCACTCCAAGCCACGGTCACCGTCGCAGTGTCTCTGATTAGAGAATGTTGTCCCTCCGCTCTCTCTTGATCCTTAGGCAACGATGCGACTTCCATTTGAGCGAGATGCTGCCAATATTCGCGTTCATTTTCGATCGCCGGACTATTCGCATATTGTGATAAGCGCTCTGCCCAAGCGGAGAAAGAGTCCGTTTTATAAGGCAGGCGAATCGCTTCTCCCCGCACGGCCTGCTCATATCCCGTGGCAAAATCCTCAAACACAATTCGCCACGAAATCCCGTCTATGACCAAATGGTGAATGGCAATCAGTAAATGATCTCCATCCATGCAGCGGAAAAGTCCCAGCTTCACCAGCGGTCCTTCGTCCAGACGAATGGAACTTTGGATGGCATTGGCTTTCATTTCAATGGCTGCTGCAACATCTGTAATGTTTTGCACATCCGTCAGATCAACAACGTCCAGACGATACAGCTCGCCTTCGTTCAAACCGCGATTCCACGCTTCATAGCCCTGTTCGGTCTGACGGAAGACCATACGCAAAGCATCATGATGCTCCGTTACCTTGGTCACCGTTTGATGCAATGCGGCTTCATCGAAGCCTTGTGCTCTATACAGCATCACCGACTGGTTGAAATAATACGGCTCTGCTGAGGATTGTCCAAAGAACCATTGTTGAATCGGAGTCAGCTTAACGCTTCCCGAAACCACACGCTGATCGGCTGTACGGCTGACCTTGTGTACATGACCGCTCAGCAGCGAGATGGAAGGATATTGGAACAAATCCTTCATGTCCAGCTTGTAGCCCGCTTGCAGCAAACGGGAGGATACCTGGATCGCTTTGATCGAATCGCCGCCCAGATCGAAGAAATTATCCAGAATTCCGACTCTCTTGGCTCCTAATACAGCCTGCCAAATCGAAACCAAAGTCTGCTCCAGCGCTGTGCGCGGCTCTGCATAATCCGCTCCGCTTTGCAGGCTGCCTTCTGGTGCCGGCAGGGCCTTGCGGTCGATTTTACCGTTCGGCGTCAGTGGCATTTGTTCTAGCTGGATGAAATACGAAGGCACCATGTAGTTTGGTAGCTCCTCGCCCAGTAAGCTGCGTAGCTCACCAGCGCTTACTTCCCGTTCAGCAACATAGTACGCCACCAGTTGGTTTTGTCCCTGCTCGTCCGCCTGGGCCAGTACGATGACCTCTTGTACGTCCTCCACTTTCAAAATTTGTGCCTCAACCTCGCCCAGCTCGATCCGGTAGCCCCGGATTTTCACCTGATGGTCGATCCGGCCCAAATATTCGATGTTGCCGTCTGGCATCCATCTCGCCAAGTCACCCGTACGGTACATTCGTTCATAGCCGGCTTCGCCAGCCGCAAACGGGTTCGATACAAATTTCTCAGCCGTCAGCTCTGGACGATCTAGATAACCCCGAGCCAGACCCGGACCGGACACGCACAGTTCACCCGCGACGCCTACCGGAGCCAAATGTCCATGCACATCCACCATGTATACCCGATGATTCGGCACAGGGCGTCCGATGGAAATCAGTTGTCCAGCTCTCTCATCCTGGGATACCGGCCAGATGGACGTCGCCACTGAATTTTCGGTTGGACCGTAGCCGTTGTAGTACGCCACCTGATCCTTCCACTTGTACACCAGCTCGGTTGAAGATGCTGAACCCGCCGTAAACAAAATACGCAGGTTTGGCATCCGTTCTGGCTCCAGATACACCGCATAGGTCGGCGGCAAAGCTGCTACCGTGATTTGGTGATTCGCCATATATTGCTCAAACCGCTCGTAGTTCAAAATCGTCTCTGACGTTGGTACATACAGTGTGGCTCCACAGAAGAGTGCCTGGAAGATTTCCCAGCAAGCCGCATCAAACGAATAGCTGGCGAACAGCAACGCATGATCCGACGTGCTCATCCGAAGCGTCTGATCAAAATACGTTTTCAGATTGCACAGCCCATGATGCTCCAGCATTACACCCTTCGGCTGCCCCGTTGTACCCGACGTGTAGATCACATACGCTAGATCGTTCGGACCGGACCACGGTTCCAGATTGGAATGATCCTCATGGTACACATCCTGCGTTTCATCCAGCACCAGCATGCGGCCGTCAAACGTGACTTTGTCTACCAGATGACTTTGTGTCAACAGCAACTTCGCTCCCGAGTCATCCAGCATGTAGCGGATACGCTCCTCTGGATACGACGGATCGATGGGGACATATGCACCTCCAGCTTTTAAAATCCCGAAGATACCTACGATCATGTCCACCGAACGCTCAGTCATCAGGCCCACCAGACGATCCTTCGTCACACCTTGACTACGCAAGGTACGAGCCAGACGATTGGCGCGTGCATTCAGCTCGCGATAGCTCAACTGCTCTCCTTCGAAGAACAAGGCTGTCTGCTCCGGCGTCTGCGCGGTTTGCGCCTCGAACAAGCCGTGGATCGTTTGCTCGCTTGGATAGGCTGCCGCTGTATTCCCCCAAACCTCAACGATTTGCTCACGCTCCTGTGCCGTAACCATATCCAGTTCATGTACACGAATGTTCGGATTCGCTGTCACCTGCTCCAGCAACTGCATCAGATGACCTCGAATTTGCTCTACGCTTTCCCGTTCAAAGGCAAGGGCATTATAACCAAAGCTCATGTGAATAGTGTTGCCCGGCAGCACCACCAAGTTAAAGTCATAGTTGGTCTGCTCGACAGACTCGGCTCCTGTGATCGTGAAGCTGGACTCTTCACCGCTGCCTAATTGCTCCAATTGTTCCTCTACCGGATAGTTCTCAAAAATAAGAATATGATTGATCAAATCCTGCTTAAGCTCCGACAACCCCTGAATTTCATACAACGGATACGTATCATAGACATGGGAATCGATCGATTGCTCCTGGGTTTGCTTCATCATGTCTGAGAATAAACTGTCCACTTGACTGCGGATGCGTACAGGAATGGTATTGATAAACAGACCAATGATGTGCTCCACATTCGGAATGTCTGCCGGACGTCCAGATACCACGCTGCCAAACACCACATCATCTGTACCATTATATTTTTGCAGCAAAATGCCCCAAACGGTCTGCATCAACGTATTAATCGTCACCTGATAACGCTTGGCTACGCGCTGAATGCCAGCCGTTAGATCCGCACCTAAGTCAAAATCCAGACGATCCGCCTGATACCCCGTCTTACCCTGGATTTTTGCCTGTGGCAAGCGGGACTGCTCCTCATATCCTTCCAGAACCTTGCTCCAGTAACCTGATGCGGCCTGACGATCCTGCTGTTCCAGCCATTCGATATATTGACTGTACGGCGTTACAGGTGCCAGTTCCGGCTGCTTATGGGCCAGTATCGCAAAATAACTCGCAAACACTTCGTTTGTCACCAGCGACAAGCACCAGCCATCCATCACGATATGATGGAAGCTCCATACAAAACGGTACGCATCCTCACCTGTGCGCAAAACAGCCACACGCATCAAAGCATCTTGCGCCAGATCAAAGCCTCTTTGCTTGTCTTTGCGCGTATATTCAAGGATGTATTCGTTTTGCTTCTCTTGATCCATATCCTGCAGGTCCTCTACATGCAATTCACTGCGCTTATTCCGGTACACGACCTGAAGCGGTTCATCTCTCCAGCCGCTGTAAAAGTTCGTGCGCAGTACCGTATGCCGATGCACCAATACATCCAAACTGGCCGCAAATGCAGCGATATTAAAATGTCCTCGCAGATCAAAGGAGGCCTGTTCAAAGTATGCTCCCGATTGCGAATCCATCAGATTGTAAAAGAGCATGCCCTTTTGCATCGGCGTCAGCGCGTATACATTTTCCAGCTCACCGGTATGTGCCGCCTGTTCGGCAATTTGTTCCAGTTCTCTAGTCGTCAGACCTTTGAAGGACACATCACTCGGCGTCAGCTCCGGCTGTTCCTGAGCGACACAATGCGTAATCACCTCTTGCAAAGCGGATTGCAGCAGTCTCGCCACACGTTCCAGCGTTTCTTGGCGATACTGCTTACGGCTGTAAGCGATCGTCAAGCGCAGCGTGCCTTCCGAGATCATCGCGTTCAAATCCAGCGTATATTGCAGCGGTGAATGTGCATCCTCTGTCTCCCCTGCACTATAGGATGACCATGTGATTCCACTGTTTTGCACATCCTGATCGACCTGCCCCAAATAGTTAAAGCTGATTTCCGGTTCTGCTGCAATCGCATGCGCTTCACCTGATGCAGACGCAGGAGATAAGTAGCGCCATGTGCCATAGGTCAGCCCTTTATGTGGAATGCGGCGCAGACCTTCCTTCGTTTCTTTGATGTGCTGTGCCAGTGTCATTCCCTTGCCCATTTCCAGCAGCACCGGATACAAGCTCGTAAACCAGCCTACTGTACGTGTAATATCCACCTCTGGCAGGATTGCTTCCCGGCCATGTCCCTCCAGATTAACCAGCACCTGTCCGGCGCCTGTCCAGTTGTGCATCGCCAATCCTAACGCGGTCAATAGCAAATCATTGACCTCGGTGTTATAAGCGCGATGGGCCTGCTTTAACAGCTGCTGGGTTTCAGCTTCGGTCCACTCTACCGTCAGCACTTCGCTGTCAGCATTCAAGGAGCCTTCGTAGGCAAAATCCTTAGGCAGCGGCGCAGCTTCCGCTTTGGCCTGTTCCAGCTGCTGCCAGTAGGCTTCATCCGATGTAGCCTCAGGACGGTTGGCGTAAGACGACAACTCCCGTGCCCATGTTTGGAAGGAATCCGTTTTATAGGGCAATCGTACAGGCTCGCCCTTGATCGACTGCTCGTAACCTGTCGAGAAATCTTCAAACAGAATTCGCCACGATACCCCGTCCACCACCAAATGGTGAATGGCTATGAGCAAATGATCGCCCTCGGCTGTGCGGAACAATCCCAGCTTGACCAGAGGTCCTTCGGACAGGTGGATGCTGCTTTGAATTTCACTTGCCTTCGCTTCCAGCGCTTCCGCATAGGTTTCCTGTTTACGGTAATCAATCGTTTCCAGCGTATACAACGCGCCTTCATCTACACCGCGTGTCCAAGCCTCGTAACCGGATGAAGCCTGACGGAAAACCGTACGAAGCGCATCATGATGCTTCACAATATGATCCATGACTTGGCAAACTGCCGTCTCATCAAAGCCCTCGGCACGATAGAGCATAACTGCCTGATTAAAGTGCTGCGGACGCTCGCGCTCCTGCGCAAAAAACCAATGCTGGATCGGAAGCAAAGCGGTTTCCCCGCTCACTTCTCCTTGATCTGCCATACGACTGACCTCATACATATGCGGTGCCAGTGCTTCCACTGTCGGATACTGGAACAAATCCTTCATGTCCAGCTTATAGCCAGCCTGGAACGCACGGGATGCGATTTGGATCGCCTTAATCGAATCGCCGCCCAGATCGAAGAAATTGTCCAAGATACCCACAGTCTGTAGTCCCAGTACCGACTGCCAGACCGCTACTAGAGCGCGTTCTTGAGCAGTACGCGGCTCTGCATAATCCGTTCCGGTTTGTAGGCTGCCTTCTGGTGCTGGTAGAGCCTTGCGGTCAATTTTTCCATTTGGACTCAGCGGCAACTGCTCCAGCTGTACAAAGTACGATGGCACCATGTAGCTTGGCAGTTCTCGGCCCAGCTCACTTCTCAGCTCACTGGCACCCATTTCTTGTCCGGCGACATAGTAGGCCACCATTTGTTTTTGGCCCGTTTCGTCTGCACGAGCCACGACGACCGCTTCTCGTACCGATTCCACTTGGAGCAGCTGCGATTCGACCTCGCCCAGCTCAATCCGGTAGCCCCGAATTTTGACCTGATGGTCGATCCGGCCCAAATATTCAATGTTGCCGTCCGGCATCCATCTCGCCAAATCACCTGTACGGTACATCCGCTCATAGCCTGCTTCCCCGCCGGCAAACGGGTCTTTCACAAATTTCTCGGCCGTCAGCTCTGGACGATTCAGATAGCCTCGGGCTACACCGACACCGCCGATACACAGTTCTCCTGCAACCCCGATCGGCTGCAATTGCTCCGTGCCTTCCTTCACGATGTACAGACGAATATTTTGGATCGGTTTTCCGATCGGAATAACTCCATATTCCTCATCCGGCTCGCAATCGAAGTACGATACGTCCACCGTCGCTTCGGTTGGGCCGTACAGGTTGATCAGCTTCGCTCCGGCCAGGCTCGACACAAGCCGCTGGAACCGGGCCACATGCTGTGGCGGCAACACTTCGCCGCTGGCAAATACGTGGCGCAGCGTGCCCAGCTTCGCTTGCATCACTTCCCGTGGCTGCTGCTCCACGTACTCCAGGAACGCATGCAGCATGGCAGGTACAAAGTGCATCGTGCTCACGCCATCGCGGGCAATCGTGTCGACGATGTCTTCTGGGTTCTTTTCCCCGCCTACCGACAGCAAGCTCACCTTCGAGCCGACCAGCGACCACCAGAACAGCTCCCACACCGACACGTCGAACGTGAAGGCCGTCTTTTGCAGGATCGTATCTTCCGCACTCAAGCCGTACCGATCATGCATCCACAAAATCCGGTTCAGCACGGAATGGTGCTCCACCATCACGCCCTTCGGTTTTCCCGTGGAGCCGGAGGTATAGATGACATAGGCTACATGGTGTGGCCCAGCCAGTGGCTCCAGATTCGAGCCGTCTTCGTGGTAAATGTCCTCGCGATCCAGCACCAGCACCTGGCCGTCGAAACTCAGTGAGGCTTGCTCCGCCAAATGCAATTGCGTCAGTATCAGCTTCGCACCCGAATCCTCCAGCATAAAGCGGATGCGGTCCGCCGGATAGTCTGGATCGATGGGTACATAAGCTCCGCCTGCTTTGAGGATCGCATAAATGCCTACGATCATGTCCAGCGAACGGTGAACCAGTATGCCTACAGGTTGATCCGGTTCAACACCTTCCGCACGCAGCGTCCGAGCCAAACGGTTCGCGCGCTCATTCAGCTCAGCGTAGGTCAACGATTCCGCTCCGCACAACACTGCCACCTGATCCGGTGTTTTCGCTGCCTGCTGCTCGAACAGTGCACTTAGCGTTTGATCCTGCGGATAGGCTGCCGCCGTATCCCCCCAGACCTGAACGAGCTGTGCCTGTTCTTCCGGTGTCACCAATTCCAGCTCATTCACACGGATATGCGGATTATTCACGATTTGTCCGATGACATGGTCGATATGGCCCTGGATACGCTGCATGGCAGACCGGCTATACACGAGCGCATTGTATTCAAGCAGGATAGA
>NZ_CP015423.1:3247500-3255000 GCF_001719045.1 Paenibacillus polymyxa | reverse complement strand
GGTTGTTTAGAAGCAAGCTTCTAAACAACCCCGCTCGACTTGCATGTATTAGGCACGCCGCCAGCGTTCGTCCTGAGCCAGGATCAAACTCTCCATTAAAGACCAACCGAAGTTGGTTTATAGAAAGAGCGATAAGCTCATTTTGAAACTGACGAGATAAAAATATCTCTTGTTTGATTTTGCGAACAAAATCGTTTTACTCACTCGTTGTTCAGTTTTCAAAGATCAAACATTTCTCTTTCGCCGCGTTTTTCAGCAGCTATAAGATCATATCATGTTCGTTTCATAAATGCAAGGGTTATTTTTTCTTTTTTTGAAGATCATTTCACCCAAGCTTTTCACTTTTGAAACTGCTGTTTTGTTGTCAGCTCAAATAATATATCATTTTCAGCAAAAGAAAGCAACTTGTAAATAATTCCTTTTTTAAACTTGAAATCCCTCCACCTTTTAGTCAACCATTATTAGCTCCAATGTTACTTCAAAACAGCTAGTTCATAAAATGTCATGTGTTCAGTTCCATTTAATATAAATACATTATTGGTAATTAGCCGCTATACGACGTTGATTAGTTTTTTTCTAATCTATGTTGTTCGTTACCCCATGTGCTAGATTGTTAGAAGACATGCAGCAAGGCGAAGTCTCTTGGACCCCGCCTAATGGTATTCATATATTAGAGGCGACAAATTTCATGGGCACATTGGCCGTACGAAGGACAGCAGCACATGCCACGTAATACCTTGAGATCGTGAATGACAATCTTTCCATCCCTTGTATCTAGGGTTCCCTGTTCTTTCAGCGCGCTCAGCATCCGGTTCACACTCTCGCGCGTCGCTCCAATCATCTCACCTAATTCGGAGTGACTTAGCTTCATATTTAGTAAAATGCCATCCTTCACAGCCACGCCACATGTATTGCTAGCACGGATCAATGTAGACGCTAACGCTCCAGTTTTACCATACAACAGTAAGTCCCGAAAACGCGATTGCATAATGCGTTGCTTCATCGCCATCCACTGGATGAACTGAAGTGCCATTTCCCCATTTTTGGACAAGAGCGACTCCAGATCCTTAACAAGCACGACGCCTAACTCACACACATCGGCTGTTTCCGCAGTGCAACTATACTCTTCTCCATCTATCCCGCTAAATTCCCCAATTAAGTCGCCTTGATGCTGAATGGTCAGAATCAGTTCTTTACCATCTTCTGTCGATTTACGAAGTTTAACATGACCTGAATGTATATAATAAAGCTGCTCTGCATCATCGCCTTCTCGGAAAAGCATAACGCCTGCCTTTACCTTCTTCCAGGACATAATATCTTTTAGCAGAACAAAATGTTCTTCTGTCAAATAAATCTGAATTCCCGTGCGTTCCGCTTCGTCCCCAAACCGTTCCATACAAGTGGCTTGCATGTTAGCGTCCTCCTCGTGTTTACCTGATATCTATATCATAATGTTTTAATGCCTGGGTTGTTATCGGGAGAACACCTGATTTTATACCTTCCTACTCCCTGATTTACTGTGATAAATATCACTTCCGAGGTAAGCTAACGCCCCATTTATCGACCTTTTCCCTACTCCTTACCCGACCTGATGAAAAGTCAGTGTTTCCTGCGCCTATAGATCAGGGGGTTCCCTGATCTACTTTTATAACTGTCGGAACTACAATGAATTAGAGATATAGTTTGGTTATGAAAAAGGATGTGTCTTCTATGCTACAAATAACGGATGAAATGCGAAAAGAACTGAACCAGTTGAGAGATACTATTTATAGTGATCTCACTGCCCTTGCATTTATGTCCAAGTCGGGTGGTAGGCTGCATTGGTATTACGCCTCCGGCAGCCGAAGCAATCGCTATCGCCTTATTTCTTTTAAGATTGGCCATGGTATTGCCGGGATGGCTGTTCGCTTGGGACGTACCGTGACTGTAAGTGCTTTACTATCGGGTAGTATACGTCTGCGTCAGGAGTGTGCACTAATGCTGGCCGAGCAGCTTCACTCTGCTGTTGCTATTCCCTTTTCCAGCACAGGGGATCTGCCTAACGGTGTGCTGCTTCTTGGTAATCGTGATGTGAGGACGTTCACAGAGTCTGATGTGGCCGAGGCCACTCAAGTCGCTCAACGCCTTAGCCAACTATGTGCTTACCCTCTCACTCCATAGATCAACAATGGTACTGTAGATAATAAAACTCATAAAATACTTGATATGGCTGTCCCTAACTATCTCTGTTGATTGAAATCCCTAAAATTTGCTATGATTATGACAAAACGCACGGTTTTTTTACCGTTCGAGGGGATGACAAATTGATTCGTATACTAGTAGTGGATGATCATGTTGTCGTACGTTCTGGCCTCATGGCCCTATTGGACGGCAAAAATGGTATTAAGGTCGTAGGAGATGCAGCAGACGGAGATGAGGCGATCCGCAAAGCAGCAGAGCTACAACCTAATGTCGTACTCATGGATTTTAGCATGCCACCTGGCAAAGATGGTCTCACGGCAACTACTGAATTAAAAAAACAGTTGCCCGATACAGAAGTCCTTATTTTAACGATGCATGACGATGAAGAATATCTGTTCCGAGCCATTCAAGCTGGAGCATCCGGATATATTTTAAAAAGCGCACCTCACGAGGAGTTACTCGCTGCCATCCAGTCTGTGGCCGAAGGTAGTGCCTATTTGTACCCGAATGCAACCAAACGACTGATGAGCGAATATCTGGACAAAATCAAACAGGAAGGCATAGCCGGACCCTATGAATCCTTGTCTGAGCGGGAAAAAGAGATTCTATCGTGGGTAGCCAAAGGATATGCCAACAAGGAAATTGCCGAGCACCTGGTGATTAGCGTCAAAACCGTAGAGTCCCATAAAAGCAATCTTATGGAGAAGCTTAACTTGAAAACACGACCTGAGCTAGTCAAATTCGCACTAAAAAAGGGGCTGCTCCATTATGAATGAACCTTCTAACCCTTTACTGCAGCATGCCTTTGGTGAATCAACCGATAAACTGCTGAATGATCTGGAAATTTATATACCAGAATCCCCTTTTCTTCATGCGCTGCGTAACTCACTCCACCAATTATCCAATCTGAAATTTGCTCTAGATACGTCTTCCATCGTTGCTTTGACCGATCATCGAGGTATTATTCAGTACGTAAACGACAAGTTCTGTGAGATTTCGCAATACAGTCGTGAAGAGCTGATCGGTCAGGATCATCGTCTTATTAATTCAGGCTATCATACCTCTGCCTTCATGAAAAACCTGTGGACTACGATCCGTTCAGGTAAGGTATGGCAAGGAGAAATACGTAATCGTGCTAAAGATAACAGCTACTATTGGGTGAATACTACGATCGTTCCGTTTATGGACGAGGAAGGTGAACCCTATCAGTACTTAGCGATCCGCAATGAGGTCACTAAACTGAAGAAAGTAGAAGCAGAACTCCAGTCTATGATGACGCAAGTCATGCAAATACAGGAAGAAGAACGTAAACGCTTTTCAAGAGAGCTGCATGATGGGATAGGACAAAGCTTGTTTTCACTTATTATTCAATTGGATAGCCAACTTGCCGAACAACCTAGTGCTACTCTGGAGAATCTTCGTTCGCAGGTGACCGACATCATCAAAGATGTTCGTGGTCTAGCGTGGGAACTTCGTCCCTCAGTTCTGGATGATCTGGGTGTCGTCCCAGCCATAAGAACCTATATTGAAAACTTCTGTTCTCATTACGGGATTGAGGTGCATTTTCAATGCACCCTACGTAAACGGGTTGATATTCGCAAGGAAATTGCAATTTATCGGATTGTACAAGAGGCATTAACGAATGTAGCCAAATACGCAGATGTAGCAGAGGCATATGTCGACGTTGAGGATCAAAATGAAATGATACAAGTGACCATTCGGGATGAGGGCATTGGATTCTCTGGAAAGTCCCAAGGAGAGGGAGTTGGATTGTTCAGTATGGAAGAACGAGCTAGAGGGGTAGGGGGATTTATGAGCATAACCTCTGCTCCAGACGAGGGAACCTCCATCCAGCTGACCATTCCCGTGTAAAAACTGTCCACTAAATCGGTTATCGGTGTATGCCAGTTGTATGATCAGAACGATATACACCGATACCGAAGATTATGGATAATCAACACATTGTGGATTACATGAGGATAAATACAAAAAAAAGAGAGAGCTCTGTCCCCAGACAGGCTCTCTTTATTTATAAGGTGTCACCACTGAGGCAACAAGAATCCGCTATAGCAAAAAGCGGGTGATGGGAATCGAACCCACGCTACCAGCTTGGAAGGCTGGAGTTCTACCATTGAACTACACCCGCAAATCAGTATCGGGATGACACGATTTGAACATGCGACCCCCTGGTCCCAAACCAGGTGCTCTACCAAGCTGAGCTACATCCCGACATTATACATTTTTTAAGAAATGGCGCGCCCTGAGAGATTCGAACTCCCGGCCTTTTGATTCGTAGTCAAACGCTCTATCCAGCTGAGCTAAGGGCGCATATTAAATTCCATAATGAGTAGTCAAGGCGCCACCCAGATTTGAACTGGGGAATGAAGCTTTTGCAGAGCTTTGCCTTACCACTTGGCTATGGCGCCGTATGGATAATGGAGCGGACGACGGGAATCGAACCCGCGACCCTCGCCTTGGCAAGGCGATGCTCTACCGCTGAGCCACGTCCGCAAAATATGGTGCGGTCGAGAGGACTCGAACCTCCACGGGGGGTTAGCCCACACGGACCTGAACCGTGCGCGTCTGCCAATTCCGCCACGACCGCAAAATAATTATAAATGGTGAGCCATGAAGGACTCGAACCTTCGACACCCTGATTAAAAGTCAGGTGCTCTACCAACTGAGCTAATGGCTCTTAATGGCTGGGGATATAGGATTTGAACCTATGCATGACGGAGTCAAAGTCCGTTGCCTTACCGCTTGGCTAATCCCCAATAGATTAAGAATAAAGGGCGGCCGATGGGGCTTGAACCCACGAATGCCGGAGTCACAGTCCGGTGCGTTAACCACTTCGCCACGACCGCCATATGATTATGAAAAGACTGGTGGAGGATGATGGATTCGAACCACCGAACCCGTAAGGGAGCAGATTTACAGTCTGATGCGTTTGGCCACTTCGCTAATCCTCCAAAATGGTGCCGGCGAGAGGACTTGAACCCCCAACCTACTGATTACAAGTCAGTTGCTCTACCAGTTGAGCTACACCGGCACATTACTCATTTCCCACTTGAAAGGTGGCTCGGGACGGAATCGAACCGCCGACACGAGGATTTTCAGTCCTCTGCTCTACCGACTGAGCTACCGAGCCATATTTTTTTATTACTACATCATATAATCCGCACTTTATATGCCAATTATATATGAAGTTAAAATGGCGGAACTGACGGGATTCGAACCCGCGATCTCCTGCGTGACAGGCAGGCATGTTAGGCCTCTACACCACAGTTCCAGAGGCATTTCCAACAGGAAATTAATTGCGGGGGTAGGATTTGAACCTACGACCTTCGGGTTATGAGCCCGACGAGCTACCGAACTGCTCCACCCCGCGACATTAAAAGGCACTTCTCAAATTTTCTTATGGTGGAGGCTGAGGGGCTCGAACCCCCGACCCTCTGCTTGTAAGGCAGATGCTCTCCCAGCTGAGCTAAGCCTCCATAATATGACCCGTAGGGGATTCGAACCCCTGTTACCTCCGTGAAAGGGAGGTGTCTTAACCCCTTGACCAACGGGCCTTGCAAAATAAGTTCTGGTTTCAATAAATTTATGGCGGAGAGAGAGGGATTCGAACCCTCGCACCACTTTCGCAGTCTAACCCCTTAGCAGAGGGTCCCCTTATAGCCACTTGGGTATCTCTCCGAGTAGCGGCAGAGGGGATCGAACCCCCGACCTCACGGGTATGAACCGTACGCTCTAGCCAGCTGAGCTACGCCGCCACCTTATATATAAAATTCAGAAATATTCAAAACATGGCTCCCCGAACAGGACTCGAACCTGTGACAACTCGATTAACAGTCGAGTGCTCTACCAACTGAGCTATCAGGGAATATTGGTGGAGCCAAGCGGGATCGAACCGCTGACCTCCTGCGTGCAAGGCAGGCGCTCTCCCAGCTGAGCTATGGCCCCAATCTTTTTGTTATTCTGGAAGTGGTGGGCCTTAGTGGACTCGAACCACCGACCTCACCCTTATCAGGGGTGCGCTCTAACCAGCTGAGCTAAAGGCCCTAACATGCAAAACTTCATTATCCTTTGAAGGATATCGCTTGGCGACGTCCTACTCTCCCAGGACCCTGCGGTCCAAGTACCATCGGCGCTGGAGGGCTTAACGGTCGTGTTCGGGATGGGTACGTGTGGAACCCCTCCGCTATCGCCACCAAACATGAATTTACATCGTAAATTCTACATTCAAGGTTACACCCTGAAAACTGGATCCGAAACTTATTTGCGTTTTATTCTTAGGATAAGCCCTCGACCGATTAGTATTGGTCAGCTCCATGCATTACTGCACTTCCACCCCCAACCTATCTACCTCGTCGTCTTCAAGGGGTCTTACATACTGGGAAATCTCATCTTGAGGGGGGCTTCACGCTTAGATGCTTTCAGCGCTTATCCCTTCCGTACATAGCTACCCAGCGGTGCTCCTGGCGGAACAACTGGTACACCAGCGGTACGTCCATCCCGGTCCTCTCGTACTAAGGACAGCTCCTCTCAAATTTCCTACGCCCACGACAGATAGGGACCGAACTGTCTCACGACGTTCTGAACCCAGCTCGCGTACCGCTTTAATGGGCGAACAGCCCAACCCTTGGGACCTACTTCAGCCCCAGGATGCGATGAGCCGACATCGAGGTGCCAAACCTCCCCGTCGATGTGGACTCTTGGGGAGATAAGCCTGTTATCCCCAGGGTAGCTTTTATCCGTTGAGCGATGGCCCTTCCATGCGGTACCACCGGATCACTAAGCCCGACTTTCGTCCCTGCTCGACTTGTAGGTCTCGCAGTCAAGCTCCCTTCTGCCTTTGCACTCTTCGAATGATTTCCAACCATTCTGAGGGAACCTTGGGGCGCCTCCGTTACTCTTTAGGAGGCGACCGCCCCAGTCAAACTGCCCACCTGACACTGTCCTCGTACCGGATCACGGTACCAAGTTAGAACCTAGATACGATCAGGGTGGTATCCCAAGGATGCCTCCTCTCAAGCTGGCGCTCAAGATTCTACGGCTCCCACCTATCCTGTACAGATCGTACCCAAATTCAATATCAAGCTGCAGTAAAGCTCCATGGGGTCTTTCCGTCTTGTCGCGGGTAACCTGCATCTTCACAGGTATTAAAATTTCACCGGATCTCTCGTTGAGACAGCGCCCAAGTCGTTACGCCATTCGTGCGGGTCAGAATTTACCTGACAAGGAATTTCGCTACCTTAGGACCGTTATAGTTACGGCCGCCGTTTACTGGGGCTTCGGTTCATAGCTTCGCCCCGAAGG
>NZ_CP015423.1:3042500-3242500 GCF_001719045.1 Paenibacillus polymyxa | reverse complement strand
GGAAAAGGACGGAATATAATTTCTCCAGAAATCATATTGTTGCGGCCGCTCTATAGTGAAGCTTTCCTGGGGAATATAGTCTACGGCAGCCACATGTGTGATAGATTGCATATCAAAAGGGTTAGCACACTCCAGTGCGTGAGGTTCACCCGTAGCCGCCCGCGACTCCGCTCCACTCGTATGCTCCACGCCCGCCATCGGAAGGAGATCACCACACTCTGTCGCATCCAGATAAAACGTTCCGTGCAGCACTCTAAATCCACACTTATGATCAGCGCTATTCGAGGTACGGACAGTTACAGAAGTAATACAGTCCCCATCCGTCTGAACGGCAATAGGCACGGTGTGATAGTATACATGAACGCACCCCGTATTCAAATAAGGAGCGAGCATATCTTCAAGCACCCGCAGAGCTACCCGTGGTTCATGAGCCAGACGGCTTACCCAACCGTTCCCAGGGTTGAGAATGGGATTATTTCGAGCTTCTTCGGTTAACGGATAGTTCTGACGGTAATAGTCACGTACACGATTACGGAACTCACGGTATGTTGCTGTGCAACCAAACTGTTCGATCCATCGATGCTCATCTGGGGGAACCGCCTGTGAAGTTAACTGCCCCCCTAACCAGTCCGTCTCCTCTGTCACGATGACTCTCATGCCAGCCTTCGCCGCCGCAAGAGCTGCCGATGTCCCCCCTAGACCTCCGCCAATCACAACAATGTCGGTATCAAGCCGTTTTTGCGTCATGGTTCGTTCCCCTTTCATTCTTGTACTAGGACTCGGTCATTTCGAAGGCAAGCCGTGCAGCGCCGATGATTCCAGCGCGATTGCCCAACAATGCCCGACTTACTTCCGTTTGAACTCCAAATTGGTGCAGATGCTTTTCCAGCATAGGCCACCAGACCTCTCCCGTGTCCGCTACTCCTCCGCCTACAATGATCCCCTCAGGATCAAGAGTCACCGAGATGTTAGCTAGAAGTACAGCTAAATCTGCGGTGTAATCATCCAGCACCTGGATTGCCTCCTGGTTACCGTGAACGGCCTCTTTCACAATCTCGTTTCCCGAGCGGTACAATTTACCGACGTGTTCCCTACCTCGACGTAACAGGGCGCTCCCCGATACATATTGCTCGGCGCACCCTTTTTTTCCGCAATTACAGGGGTGTCCTCCGGGGTATAGAATACTGTGCCCCCAATCACCGCCGCTCCAATGAGCCCCTCTGCACAAGAGGCCATTTTCCATATATGCACCTCCGACACCTGTTCCCAACGTGAGCATCACCAAGCGTCGCTTGCCTTTCCCCGCTCCCTGCCACGCTTCTCCAAGTAAAGCGGCGTTCGCATCATTATCAGCAACCGCTCGTAAAGCCAGTTTTTCTTTAGCCCACGTTACTAAGGATGTACCTTGCCAGCCAGGTAGGTTATCTGTGGCATACACAACTACGCCGCTCTCCACATTTACTCTGCCAGCAGTAGCAATGCCTAGAGCGCCTATATCTATATAGGCACCGATGCTGGTATCCCCAAAAGAACGCAACAGTCCGAGCACAGATTCTGACACCTGCGACAACACCCATTCACGTCCACGGGAAGCGTCCGTATCCAGCCGGATTTCATCAAGCACCGATCCGTCCCGTGCCACTATGGCGGCCTTCACCGATGTGCCCCCAATGTCGATTCCAATGACTCTGTTCACAGCAGCTACCACCACACCAACCTCCTTGTTGCCCTACATAAAAGCTTACTAGCTCTTTGTACAAACCTTCTAATAATAGCAATACTTGAAATAACCATTCATAAGCACCACAAACACAAGTCATTGAACTGTCGGAGCACAAGTTTTCAATTCACAACTGAAAAATCTCAATAGCTTCGTTCAATAACGGCCCTCGCTGTTTTTTCCTTCATCTGTTTGGTGTGATTCGTATGCTTGCGAGCAAGCCCTTCGCAGATGAGGTCAATCACGAATAGTTGTGAGATTTTAGCGCCGATGGAACCACCTTCTATTGGAGCTTCCTTGCCTGCGGTCAGCAACACGATATCCGCAATGGAGGTAATGGGTGATTTGGCATAATTCGTAATTGCGATAACAGTTGCACCGTTTTGCTTGGCTTTATGCAGCATATCGTTCGTATCCAGCGTACTTCCTGATACACTAATGCCGATAGCCACATCACCCGGGTTCATGGACACCGCCATCATCGACTGAATATGTCCGTCTGCCACAGCCTCGGCGCGACGCCCGATCCGTAAGAAACGGTTTTTAGCATCCTGCGCAGAAATTCCCGAAGCGCCTACACCGAAAAATTGAACATAGCCCGCTTGATCGAGACACGCAATCGCACGGCCAAGCTCTGAATGGTCCAGCAGTCCCATACTGGAGTGCAAAATATCGAGCATGTTGTGATACACCGTACGCGTAATATCTTGTTCGTCATCTGGGTCGATGTTCTCCTCGCCCATATCGGTTTTACGATAAGTCTGGTTTTGTGCCAGGGACAGTCGGAAATCCTGATAACCCTTGAAACCAATCTTCCGGCAAAAGCGCATGACGGTCGTTTCGCCTGTACCTGCAAAATCCGCAAGCTCTGTCACGGAAAAATATATGATGTCTGCGGGATGCTCCAGTACGCACAAGGCGACTTTCTGCTCCGATTTCGTTAATGAAGGATAATACGTGTTAATTCGGTCGTTCATCTCCATAGATGCATTTCACTGCCTTCCTTGCGGCATCGGCAAACCGCTGCGTAATCAATTGGGGTCTGGTAATCGCCGAGCCTACGACCACTGCATGTGCTCCCATTCGGAATGCTTCCTCAACCTGCGCCGGATCATAGATTTTGCCCTCTGCAATTAAAGGAACGGGAACCAGTTCTGACGCTCTCCGAACCAGCTCCAGATCAGGACCCTCAATCCGAGTAGAGTACGGTGTATACCCGGATAACGTGGTGGATACGCAGTCTGCGCCAAGAGAGGCCGCATGAAGCGCCTCCTCCAGTGTCGAAATGTCTGCCATGGAAGTAACTCCCTGCTCATGGGCATAATCTATGAGCCTCTTCAGCTTGCATCCCGCTGGGCGCGGTCGTAATGTGGCATCCAGCGCAATGATATCCGCGCCTGCCTCCACCAGTTCCTCCATTTCACGAAGGGTAGGCGTAATGTAAATATCAGAATCATCATAATCCCGCTTAATCAAGCCAATGACTGGTAGAGAAATCGCCTGTTTAATCGCACGTACATCCGATGCGCCATTGGCGCGAATCGCTACAGCTCCACCCTGCTGTGCGGCAAGCGCCATTTTGACCATAGAATCTGCTCCATGTAACGGTTCGCCTGGTAGCGCCTGACAGGATACGATCAGTCCGTGCTGAACTTTGGATAACACACCTTCCATTCCCATAGGAATCACCCTCTCTTCTCGGCATGATGCCGTACGGTTAATCCGACTTCAAAGGTGCGGTTCCACGGCATGTAGCAATCTGTAATTTCCACGTGGCCTTCCGGCCCGTTCACATATTCATTGAGCGCCTGCTCCAGCCGTCCGCGAATAACCGCAGCTACCGAGCCTCTCGGTCCATCGAGCATAAACTTGGTAAAACCCATCTGCTCCACAATCCCGTTATTCATAGCCGTACGTACCACAGCGCAATAACAGGCATCCTCGGCGTAGCGCAGCGACAGAAAATCCAAATGTTCCTCCGTAGGGCCATAGTGGGTATACAGCATAGACTGGGCAATGACGGTGCCCAGCGTGTTAGAACTGGTATTCCAGCCTGCATAACCTGCCAGCTTAAAAAGCAGTCCTTTTTGCTTCAATAGTCTAATTAGCTTGAGATCTGCTCCGTTGGCGTAGCCCACATCAGCAATTGCAACATTTTGACCTGCATATTGCAGCATATAAGAACCGTACTCAACCAGCTCTACTACATTCCGATGTACATCATATCCGGTCATTGCACGCTGCTGGGATGAAGCTTCTGCCATCGTGTCACCGGGTGTGTTAGCCAACAAAATCAAATCAGCCTCCATTGCTGAGGAAGCTATTAGCCCACCTGCCGCCATAATCTGATATTTTAAGGTTTCGTAAAAATAGCGATCTTCAAAAAGCGGAACTACGAATGCCCCCTGCAAAGCAGACAATCGAGGATACACCAGTGGGACTACATTATTCATCTTGTTAACCCAACGAGCCAGCAACGTACAACCCACTTCATCTGCCCCCGGGTACATGTATACATTCAAATCCAGCCCAAGCTCAGAAATACGACTTCTTAGCCGCTGCTGATCCTTGGCGGTATAGCCGTAGGGAGCCGAATCATCCTGTGGGATGATCATAAAATCAATGATACCTTCTGCTACGAGATCCAGTGCAACCTCATTGGCCTCCAAATTCACATGGCGACGTCCCAGATAATCATCCAGTATTTCCATTGGCAAACGCTCGCTGATATCAGCTAATTCGAGCAACTCTTCTGAGGTAGCGATCCCCAACTCCTGACGATGCTCAATGAAGCCCTTTCTGAATATCTCACGGCCCCAATCGGCATAGTAATCCGGTTCTTCATCAGCCAAAGAGTATTGCGGACAACGCATAATCAGTTGAAATGCATACAGGGTCAGTTGCGGATATAATTGCTTTAGCCTGCGAAGCCGATTCACTCTATCTCTGACCTGCTCGCTCGACATACCGTGTAGTCGAGAAGGTACGATTCCTCCGTACAGCAACGTATCCATCGCAACAATGGCTCCATCAGCAGTCGCTGCGCGTTCTTCGAGCCATGCCCATAGTCTGGTCGTATCGCCAGGGGTTTTCTTTTGCCCCATCCATTCCAATGGGGGCCGCTCCATTTCCAAGTCTGTGCCTTGTGCCAGTAAATAAGGAAATTGATAATTACAGGGCCGCTCATCCAGCGGTATAAAAAGTAATCGGGTGTTTGACTTCATCGTACATTCCACCTCTCCTGAAAATTACCGTTATCCTAACGGCAAATGATTATTTTCAGGGCAGCTATGCTGCCTTGGTTTCTTAATCCATCGCAAACACTCACAAGATCAGCCGATATTTGCCTTGTTCGTCCTGATCGACATAACCCCACTGCGCGGCAGCACGGATTGCTGGATTGCTACCCAGCCGAACCTCCGCTTCTAAGCAAGCAGTGATACCGCGTCGCAGTTCTCCTGCGATTTCGTCCGTCAGAGGCGACGGCTCTGGCCCGTCAATTTCTTCGCTCGGCGTGCTGCTCTCCCCCGACTGTGCATCGTCCTGTCGCTCGCTGCTGAGCGCAGCTTGACGCAGCACCTGCCACAGGCCCGCGTCCAGCTCGGCACGTTCCAGCCACGGTGCAGCCTGGAACACGAACCCTGCGGCTAGATCATCGGCAGGCACGTTCCGCAGGACGCTCACCGCCTGAAGCAGCCGCTCAAAGTACATATCCAGCGCAGGGATATCGCGCATTTTCAAAGCAAGGTCCACGTCCTCATACGTGTTGCCGCCTAATCGGCTGTTCCTGTTTTGACGACAGAAAAACATCAGTTCATCCGCACGCTCTCCCGCTAACTCCCGCGCAGCCCATTCCCAAGATAGCTCAGGCATATACCGTTCACTGTTCCACATGTAGTGGGACATCGTGATGAGCGTCACTTTGGAGCATTCCCACTGATTCATCGGGTTGGCCACCATACCGGTATGTCCGCAGTCCGGTAGCCCGGAATACCGTCCGCGTAGCGGATCAAGGAATAACCGATCATGGTCACAATCATTCACCGGGATGTTATCCCACAGCCACAGCTCATGCCCAAAGTATGCATGATTATCAGCGGCGTGCTCGCGACTAATCTGTGGAGCAAAAACAAAGTACCCCGTCCAGAACACCTTAATCTCCGGATGCAGCCGCTCACGGAAATCCTTTTTGTATTCGGTATCCCAATATGACCAATATTCCGAAGGACAGACCGTCAGCGTAAATTCAGGCAGTCGTTCAGCCAGCCATGCATGCACCTTGTTCGTCAAAAAGACATGAGCGTGACCCGAGCGGCCCAGCAAATGTCGATTTTCCCCTTTGAGTACGTAGTCAATGTCATCCATTAATACAGAAAAATGACGTACGCCAATCGCAATCACGGCCGTCAGCTTTTCCGTCAATTTGAGAAAATCTTCATCGCTACCAAAGCTCAGGTCGTTCCCTGGGCTGATACAATAATGAAAATCAACCTCATGCCGTTCGCAGGCTTCCTTTAATTCGCGGATCTGGTCAAACGTATCCTCAGGGTACGGTTCTCTCCATAGCTCACGATGATATGGATCATCCTTGGGGGCATACATGAACGTGTTCATCCGATGCGCAGCCATAAAACGGACGGCATCCAGCCGATCCGCGAAACTCCACGGTTTCCCATAGAAGCCCTCAATAATTCCTCGGACCGGAAAGGAAGGCTCATCCCGAATAGACATCACCGGCAGAGTACATCGCTCCTGTTCCACCTGAAGCAGGAGATGCAGGGCATCCATGCCGTATTTGAGCCCTCTTTTATTAGAAGCGTGGATTTCAATCCGCCCGTCCTTCTGAATGTCCAACCGATATCCGTCTGCAGCAAGCGTTCCGTCATATTCGAGCACCAACTGTACGCTTCCCCGTGTTTCAGTCGGTACACCCGGTCCTGGAGGTACAATGAGCTTGATCGGTCCCTCAGGGTCCAGCACACCTTCATACTCCTGATTCATTGCAAAGCGAGAGGACAGTTCACAGATCAGTCGCGGTTCGGAGATAACCAGCCTTTCCTCGCTGTCATACACATCACGAAAAAAATATTGTATCTCCTGCCGCGATAGCCCTACACCTGAATGAGGCCCCATTCCTTTGGACAATTTCATCGCAATCGTCTCCTTCCCTTCACAGGCTCTTCGTAGCCGTAACTACTGGCTTATCCTTTTACCGCTCCCGCCAGACCTTCCATATAGTAGCGCTGTGTAAATAGGAACAATATAATGATCGGCAGTACCGAAATCATTGTGCCTGCAGCAATCCAGCCGAAGTTATAGGCAAATTGACCGTTGAGATACGTGAGCGCAGCTGCCAGCGGATATAGCTCCGTATCGTTCAAAATAACGATAGGCCACAGAAAGCTGTTCCAGAACGACATCGCCTCCAATAGAGAGATTACAGCCAGCGCTGGCTTGACCAGCGGAAGCACCAGCTGCCACCAAATTCGGAACTCCGAAGCGCCGTCCATTTTACCGGAATCACGCACATCGGTAGGAATATGAATAAACGTCTGTCGCATTAGAAAAATGTTGAAAACGGAGACTGCCCCAGGCAACACCACACCCAAATAGGTATTGCCTAGATGAAGCCCCTGAATGGTCAGATAATGCACAATAAATGCGGTGTAGGAAGGAATAATCATAGTGGCAATCAGCAGCGTAAACACCAGATTTTTACCCTTAAAACGAAATACAGCCAAGGGATATCCTGTCAGACTGGCGAGCACCACATTGAGCACAACGCCCAACACCGTAATGATGACCGTATTCAGCATATACTTTGGAAAATTCATGAACTGCCACACCTGAACGTAGTTGTCGAAATCAATAAAGGTCGGAAAAATAGCGGGTGGCGTTGAAAAAATGTTGCGGCCTGGCATGAGGGATACGCTGAGCAGCCATAGGAACGGTCCCATTAAAAAGAGGGCGAGTAGCACTAGAAGCACGTAGATGACCGTCATTCTCAGTATTCGAGCAAGACTGCGCATGATGCGGCTGCTTTCCTTTTTAGGAAGAGATGAGCGTAGCATTTTGTCATCCTTTAGATTCATCAATAGGGATTGACACCGCCTTTCCTATTGAATCGGAATACGATAATACTAAGTAGGGCAATCATTGCACCGACAATTAAGCCAAGCGCGGAAGCATATCCAAAATTAAACTGCTCCATGCCCTTTTGAAAAATATACAAGCTGGATGTCAACGTGGCCGTTCCCGGCCCACCCTTGGTTAGTACATATACTTCATCAAATACGCGAATAGCTGACATGAGCGATATAAGGGTACAGAACAGAACGTAGGGTCTCAGCAGTGGAAGAGTAATATGGACAATCAGACGCCATCGGCTTGCTCCGTCGACTCTAGCGGCTTCGTACAGATCTTGGGGAATATTTTGTAATCCAGCCAGATAGAGCATCATATAATACCCGAGTCCCTTCCACATTGTGATGAACATTAGTACATACAATGCCAAGTTGCTGTCCGATAACCAATGGATGTCTTTGCTAATCAAGCCGACCTGCATGAGCAAGTAGTTCACTATGCTGTTTTTGCCCAACAGCCAGCTCCAAATTAAGGCTACCGCTACCATCGAAGTCACAACAGGGATGTAGTAGGTCGTACGAAATATTTTAATTCCCGGGATACGGCTATTCACAAGCACAGCCATCAGGATGGAGAAAATTTGAAGAAAGGGGACAATGAGCACGTACAACAATGAGTTCCAAATCGAAATAAGAAAGTTACGGTCCTTAAACGCCGCTTCAAAATTATCCAAGCCGACAAAATGGGTGTCTGATATGACCGAGTAGTCCGTCAATGCCAGCGGAATGCTGTAAATAATAGGCCAAAATACAAAGACGGCAAGCAATAACAGTCCCGGCGTCATAAAGGCCCAGGCCGTAAAGGACTCCGACCTCAACCATTTGATCATGCTGCATCACCACCTGATTTTGATAAATGAACAGGGGAGTATTCACTTACTCCCCTGTCAAACCTATTGCTTTAAAATATCGTTCACTTCCTGCTCCAAAGCAGTAAGCGTCTGCTTCGTATCCGTGCCATTTAATACCATATTTTGTAAAGCTCGTGCGATGGCACTATTCACATCTTTGGCATTAGGCACACCGACCATATAATCTGTCGCCTTATCCAAGCTTTGCGCGGATACTACCTTGGCTTGTGCTTCTAATGATTTGTCAGACTGAGTAAAATATGGATCTTTAATGGAGTCTTTCGTGGAAGGTAGTGTATTCGCCGCTTTAGAAAAAGCTGTTTGACTCTCTGCGTTTGTCAAGAAAACAGCAAATTTCACTGCTTCGTCCACATGTGCAGACTTAGCAGGTACGACCAGGTCCATGGAGTTGGAGAGTCGCACATCGGCTTTGCCGGTTGGGACAGGGACAGCAATTGTGTTTTTATAAACATCCGGTGCTGCCGTTTTGATAAAATTGATGAACGTCGGGCCTGCCAGCTCGAAAGCAACCTGCTCGCCGGCATAATATTTCACTTGTTGTGAGAATTCAGCGTCTTCCTTGAGTACAATGCCATCTTCCATCTGTTTCTTTAGATTATCAATCATAGTGACTGCTTCTGGTGTGTTGAACGCCGCTGCTGTCTTTTCTTTATTTAGGATAGGAATGCCGTCCACAGCGAAAAGCTTGGATACAAGCTGCTGAGCATAGCCTGCCCTGCCAATTTTTCTATTAATTTGACGGCCCCATTCAGACAATTCCTCCCGGGTTTTGGGCGGATGAGCAGGGTCCAATCCGGCAGCTTTGACCAGCTTTGTATTCATGTAAAGCACTTCTGTACCGGTATACCAGGGTAGCGCATAAGCTTTACCGTTAATAACTGTAGAATTATAAATACCCTCGAAATAAGCAGCCTTTTCCTCGGGCGACAAATGCTCATTCATATCAACAACAGCACCCTTGGAGCCCATCTGGCTAGCAAATTCTGTATTGAGATTGACTACATCTGGACTGCTGTTACTAGCGATACTTGTCAACAGCTTGTTGGTTACTGCGTCATAAGGGTAATCCTTCCAGTCAATTTTGACATTGGGGTTCTTCTGCTCATAATCGGCAATCACCCGATTGAAATACGGGGTAAATGTAGGTTGTAGTGCAATGGTCCAAAATTGCAGTGTTACTTTCCCTCCGTCAACCTTTTCCGACTTTGATCCTCCACCACCGCAGCTGCTCAGCAGTACAACCAGCGCTAGCATAGATACAAGCAACCGTAACCTGCCTTTCGCTTTCTTTGTCACATGGTGACCCCCTTGTTCTTAGTTGATTAAGGCAAATTATAGCAGAAATACCGCTAAAGAAGGAACGTTTTTTCAATAAAATAAATTTAGAAGGAATAATTTTTCTTTTATTGGATACAAAAAAGGCGTCTCTTCAGCAGAGACGCCATTTCCCTAAATCAACCCGCAAAGGGTTTAATCTATTAATAGTATGGGGCCATGAAAACGTACACCAGTACCCCGGTCAAGCTCACATATAGCCAAATCGGCATCGTCCAGCGTGCAATCTTACGATGTTTTGCTACCTGCATCGTCCATCCCCATACAACCGTGAACAGGGCCAGCGGTACAATAATCGCAGCCAGTATACTATGCGAAATCAACAGCGTAAAGTAAATCGGCCGAAGGATACCCACCCCACCATATTTTGCAGTTTCCGGCGAAATGTAGTGAAAGGTCAAATAGGAAAATAAAAATAAAACGGTACTGGCGAAGGCCAGCAAAACAAAGGTTTTATGAAGCTTAATGTTCTTTTTGAAAATAGCAACCAGTGCAGCCACCAGAAAAATAAATGTGAAGCTGTTAAAAATCGCATTCAGCCTTGGGAAAATAGTGAGATCAAAACTCACACTACCCTGGTATCCGATCGGCGAAAAGAACAGCAGCAAAATAATCACGTTGGCTATTATGGAAACGGTGATAATCAAGGCTGTAAAATTACGATTGCTCGTTGGAACGTACTGCTTGTCCTCACTCGCTTTATTCATCATGAGCGTCTCCTTCGTTTAAATTCAGGTTTTCGTTACTGTTGTAGTCATAACCATAATATATTATATAGAACTCATGGACAGCCTGTGAAGTGACAACAGTATGAACAATTTCATAGCCATCTGTCAGAAAATATGCTTCAACATTTGAGAATAGCCCTTTACTTCCCTATATCAACGGTAGAATGCATTGATTTTACAAGCTTTATGCACACAAAAAAAACACCGGGAAGGTCTGATTACCCGCTCCGGTGTTGTATCGGTTATGCAATTAAGCAGCCTTGATGATCCATATTCATTGCTGCCATACGTCACTGTATTCCTTATGGCGCTTGAACAGAGCAAGCGCGTACGAGCAAGCAGGAATAACCTTTTTATGCTCATTCCTTGCCATATCAACCACTCGGTCGATAAGCTCCTTGCCGATTTTTTGACCCCGTAACTGCTCGGATACAAATGTATGGTCAATGACCAACGAGTGGTCATCTATGGATTTATAGCCTACTTCTGCAACTACCTGCCCATCATCCACCATGACTACTGCATGGTCCTCCTCGCGAATTTGTCTCATGAAACCAATCTCCTTTCTGACTGAAGAACATCCCGTTACAACTCCATGCTAACGAATTACGAATTACTGCAATCACTTCATGCCGGCGCAAGATATCCTTATCATTCCCCTATTTAGGAATCAGCGAAACATCACATACATAAAATAAGATCTATCGTCGACACTATATTTATTCCAATGAAGGCAAGGGAGGTGCTGCGTTGCGTACGGAATTAAAACCTGTCATCCCGTTTGAACCGGAACTGAGCGAAAAAGTACCTGTAGATGCAACAGGCCTTTGGCGTTACGAAATAAAATGGGACGGTACGAGAATTTTGACGTATCACGACCAGGGCAGCACGCGTCTGTTCAACCGCAAACAGCACGAACGAACGCTTTTATACCCGGAGCTTGCTCTCTTCCCCTCCTACTGTAAGGCTGATTCGGTCATATTGGACGGGGAAATGATCGCACTCGGTGCCGACGGTAAGCCATCGTTCCATGAAATTATGCGAAGGGATCTGATTCGTCGAACGGATCGAATTCAGTCAGCCTATGAAGCTGTACCCGCTACTTACATGTTGTTTGATATTGTTTATCTGAACGGGGAGTGGGTTCATCTTAAACCGTTACAGGAAAGGCTTGAACTGCTGCATCAGATCATCATACCGAATGAACGGATTCAACTGGCTCCCGCTCATCCTGATGGACAAGCTCTATTTCAGGTCATGTGCAGCCAAGGAATGGAAGGCATTGTGTGTAAAAAGCTGGATAGTCCGTACACATTGGGCGGAAAAGACGGACGATGGGTCAAGGTCAAAAATTATGGCGATATCATTGCCGTCATCGGTGGCTATACCCTAAACGGAGGCATTATCAATGCTGTGTTGCTGGGCCAATATGATAAACAAGGCATGCTGCGCTATATCGGGCATGTGGGTACAGGTAAGCTGACTCGGGAAGATTGGCGTCAGCTTACCGAGCGCCTGCTGCCACATACCATATCGGAGCGACCTTTTAGCAATAAACCGGATCGGCATCAAGATGCATTTTGGGTGCAACCCATGTATACCGCCAAGGTTCAATATAGTGAGTGGCGGTGGCAAGAAGGACGTACCCTGCGTCAGCCCTCCATACAAGCCTTTGTGAATCAGAGCCTCGATCAGTGTATCGGTCCCTGGATATGACGTTTTACAGATATATTTTAAAAAAATGCGGAACAAAGTTTGTATAAATCATTGCAACCAGTGGTTAATTAAATTACAGTTAACTAATTAACTACATCGAGGTGGATCGCATGTTCTTTTTTTTGGACTCCGAAATTCGTCAACTGGCCTATAATCTCTTTCCAGGTGGCAATAAACCGATTGGTGTTTTGGTAGATTTATTTTCCATAACGTATGAAATACGCAAAAATATGGAAAAACGTTCACGTGAATTTGGTCTCTCCTACGGGCAATATATTGCGCTTTGTGTACTTTCAGCGCAAAGAGATGAAATGTCATCTCCTTCTGCTTTGGCTGATAAGATGGGTGTAAGCCGGGCAGCAATCAGTTCTATGGTTATTTCTCTCGAACAAGAGGGATTCATTAATAAATATGACGATCCCAATGACAAGCGGGGAGTGTTCGTGTCCCTGAACGATAAAGGAAGAAGTAAAATTCAACAGATGGATCCGTTTTTCGTAGGGCTGGCTTCACGTCTGATGTCAGACTTTAGTGAGTCGGAAATCTGTCAGTTCCAAACCTATTTGTCACGCGTACGTTCTGCGTTTGAAGATGTTAAAGGTTCGCGTCTAACCGACTCCAGAGAGGAGAGAGAAAAATGGTGCGAAGACTGAGACAAAAACTGTTCGTCAAACTTGCTCGCATATCGGCTGGCAGAATGGTAGCTGCGTCCGATTTCAAACCTTCGCATTCTCCCAAAGTACATCGGAAGGAAAGGATCATCCCCACCTCTATTGGTGACTCCAGGGTGATTGTATATGAACCTTCTCACCGGTCTGCTGATCCACTCCCTGTATTCGTTAATTTCCATGGCAGCGGTTTTGTAATGGGTAGCGCCGAAATGGATGATCCCTGGTGCCCGGTCATTGCTGAACGTGCGAATTGCGTCGTCGTTAATGTCGATTATCGCTTGGCCCCAGAACATAAATTCCCTATCCCGCTACAGGAAAGCTATGAGGTGACCCAATGGTTGTACAAGCATCCTGATGTGCTTAACGTAGATCCTCAACGCATTGCGGTCGGGGGACACAGTGCGGGTGGCAATCTAGCGGCAGCGCTGTGTCTTATGGCCCGGGAGCGCAAGGAATTTCCGATTGTATATCAGGTACTGGATTACCCACCACTGGATATTGCTACAGATCCCAAATTGAAACCCCAATTCGAGAAGGGGATCCCGCCACGAGTAGCAAAGATCTTTAATGAAAGTTATCTGAACTCACCAGATGAGGCGCGAAATCCGTTGGTTTCCCCCATTTTTGCAGAATCACTACATAATCTCCCTCCTGCTCTGATCATAACCGCGGAGTTGGACTCCTTGGCTGACGAAGCCGAGTTGTATGCCAAACGGCTGATTGAAGCAGATGTCCCCGTGAAGTATAAAAAATACATGGGTGCCGCACATGCCTTTACTCATAGCGGCGATCTCGCTGTAGCTGAAAACGCCTGGCATCTGATGAGCGATCAGTTGAAATTGGCATTTGAATTCCGCATCGGAGATGTCCTGGCAGAACTGAAGAAATAAAAATAAGCCTCCTGCTTCCACTGCCATTATGCAGTCGGGCTCAGGAGGCTTATTATTTATCATTACAAACTGTTAAAAGCGTCAGTCAATACAGGCACAATTTGCGATTTGCGCGATACAACGCCTTTTAGAACAGCCTTATTGTCGTCCAACTGAACATTATAGGCTTTCTCAACCGCTTGTGCTTGGCTTCCCATGGCAATACCAATGGAATCACTGTTCACGATGTCTGTTACAACGAACAGGAACAGATCGAGATTTTTGGCCTCAATGGTTTGGGATAATGCAGCTTCTAGGTCAGCTTGACGCGATAGCACATCGTTGACGTCTACTGCGTTCACTTGAGCAATTTCCACTTTGCGACCATTCATCTGAAATTCTTTGGCATCCAGACTTACTAACTGTTCAATGGTATGACCACTCAAATCAGCTCCCGCTTTAAGCAAGTCAAAACCGTAACGATCTGCATCTACACCAGCAATTTCAGCCAGTTCACGAGCAGCAGCTACGTCTTGATCCGTGCAAGTTGGGGATTTAAACAACAGGGAATCGGAAATAATCGCGGACAACATTAGACCTGCGATTTCTTTCGGAATCGCTATACCATTTTCCTTGTAGAGCTTGTTCAAAATGGTGGCTGTGCAACCCACTGGCTCAGCTCGGAAGTATAACGGCTGGCTTGTTTCAAAGTTAGCGATCCGGTGATGGTCGATGACTTCAGTTACACGTACCTTGTCAATATCAGCGGCGCTTTGCTGGCGTTCATTATGATCGACCAGAATGACGTTGTCCGTTTCAGCAGCAACCTGCTCAACCAGACGTGGCGCGCTCACTTTGAAATAATCCAGTGCATACTGGGTTTCCCCGTTCACCTCGCCCAGACGAACCGGCTCTACGTCCGCGCCCAGTTTGGTTTTTAAGTCTGCATAAGCAATAGCTGAGCAAATGGTATCCGTATCCGGATTTTTATGCCCGAAAATCAACGTTTTTGCCAACATAATCGACTCCTTTGCCTTAGGCATTTTACATGATTGTGAAACCTCAACAATTCCAATGCAGATTATATCATTAAATCTCGCATTCTCCCATTCCCCTTTGATTGTTTTCAAAAATAATCTAGTAAATTCATAACATTTCCATGGAATCTACATGTAATGTTACCCTTATTTTTTCTAAAAATATAAAAAACATATAGTAATATATCCCACCAATATGGTAAGATATGCCTCAAAACTGGCAAGTTAGTCACCAGTGGTCAATTCTATTATTTTAGATATTAAGGGAGGCGTGAGAACAACGGCAGTGGCTTCAAATCCTAGTATGTAGACATATCATATTTTGATTGAAAAGAGGGAAATCTTTGAAAAAGCCGATCATTTTGAAAAAAATACCTGTCGTATCACTCGCTCTTGCCTTGACGGTAAGCTTGTCTCTGCCGTCTGTCAGTTCTGCTGCTACCGCAGATCTACAACTCAACTCATTTTTGGAAGCTCAGCAAGCATTGACTATTGAGGCGGCTCCGGCCTTCATTTCGCCAGAGCTAAGTACAGACTCTTCCCGCCAGGTCAGAGTCATCGTACAGCTTGATGGTGAGCCCTTAGCCGTAGACAAATATGCGGCACGTTCAGGCGTCCAAGCTTTCACAGCTCAATCTGAGCAAAAAGCGGAATCCGCGATTGCCAACGAGCAAACTACGTTCGTGGACCAAGCCGCTGAGCATGGTATTTCTCTCCAGGTGAATTACCAGTACAACACAGTGCTTAACGGCTTGGAGGTCACATTGCCAGCCAATAAGATTCCAGCACTGGCTAAACTGCCAGGCGTAAAATCCATTCATGAAAACAAAACGTATTATTCCATCCCCGTACAGGACCCGCCAACACTTACAGCCAGTGAAGCCACTTATGATAACGCACCGCTGGACCAGATTGGTGTTCCTGAAGCCTGGGCCAAAGGATTGAATGGCGAGGGAATCAAGGTCGGGGTTATTGATACCGGTATCGATTATGAGCATCCGGACTTGAAAGAAGCCTATAAAGGCGGATATGACTCTTTTGAACAGGACAACGATCCTTACGAGGAACCGTTCCTTGAAAAAGAGAATGACCCATACGGCACAGGTTTTAGCGGAACGACACATGGTACTCACGTCTCTGGCACGATTGCCGGTAAAGCCGCAAATAAATCCTCAGATATTGTACAAAAGGGTATTTCCTATAAATCGGACTTATACGTGTATAAAGTGCTTGGACGCAATACCAAGACGGGTCGTTCCTCCGGTTCCTCCGCACAGGTCATTGATGGCATTGAACGCGCTGTCAAAGATGGTATGAACGTCATTAACCTGTCGCTGGGCTCGGATTCCGAAAAGGACCCGAACTCCCCGGATTCCATTGCTATTAATAATGCTGTACTTTCCGGCGTAGTCGCGGTCATAGCGAATGGTAATGCGGCACAGGATGGCCCTTATTTTTATTCCATGGGTTCTCCCGCAACATCACAGCTGGCGATTTCCGTCGGTGCAGCTACTTCGCCGAGCAAAAGCTTCTCGGGTACAGCTTCGGTCACCCGTGACACCTATTGGGAGGCTAACGGTGAATTGAAAAAGACCGTAACTAATGATGCTTATGCACATTATGATTTTAATTTGATGGGCTGGGAGACAGGCAGAGAAGACTTTTCCTCCATTTTGGGAACTGCCCCTTATGAGCTCGTATATGCGAATCTGGGACAACCTGATGATTTTGAAGGGAAAGACTTAGCAGGAAAAATCGTCCTCGTTTCACGCGGCAACTTGGCATTCGTGGATAAAATCACAAATGCGAAAAAAAACGGCGCGAAGGCTGTTATCGTTTTTAATGGGAATACGAAAGCGGGCGACATCACCAAAGCTGATTTAGGGGAAAGTATTTCAGGTCGCGATGACTACGTTAATTCCAATTTGGGTGACAGCTTTGACTTTATTCCAACCTTTGACATGAAAGGTAAGGAAGGCCGTGCACTGGCTAAACAAATCGTAGACAACGCTGGAGAAAAGTTCTCAGTTTCCTTTGGAGCAGACTATATTCGCACAGATAATGCAGGTAATACCATGGCCGATTTCAGCTCCCGCGGACCGAACGGAGATGAACTGCTCAGTATCAAACCAGACGTGAGCGCACCGGGGGTTGGCATTTTATCAACCTACCCTGCTTTCGCCAAGTTCTATCCAGATGCATCGTATGAGCAGGCTTACAAACGTAGCAACGGTACAAGTATGGCGTCTCCACATGTGGCTGGACTTGCTGTACTGCTGAAGCAGCAGCATCCGAACTGGACACCGTTTGATATCCGCGCTGCGCTCGCCAACACTTCGATTACACTCTTTGATGAGGATAAAATCCAATATGATGTGTATTCCCAAGGTGCAGGCCTTGTAAACATCGCTAATGCGATTCAGACGCCAGCCCTGCTGGAAACCGTCGAAAAGATTACGATTCTCGACAAAAACTTTAATCGGCAGGAGGTTGTGAATTATAATCCTTCCGCCAGCTTCGGGGTGTTACGACCTGGTAGTGATGCGAAGCAGATTCAGCTTCAACTCAAAAACTTGTCGGCTAACACTGTGCAATATGAAGCCAGCACCGTTTTACATGATAATGTAACTTCTGATCCAACTCAACCGATTGCTACACCTGACGTGAGCAACATTGCCGTTCAGTTGCAAGGTGTGGGCGCGAATGGAGCAATCTCGGCAGAACCGGGTAAATCGCAACCGTTCTTCCTGTCTGTACAACCAAATTCGGGTGCAGCCACAGGTGTATATGAAGGGGAAGTTATTCTGAAAAGCGCCGGACTGCCAACACTTCATCTGCCGTTCGTCGTTCATGTGGGCAAAGAAAATCCTACAACTGGCTTCGGCTTGCAGGACTTGAGTGTCACCAACCCGATTATTTATCCGAGTCGTACAGGTGCTCAACGTTCAACAGATTTGACATTCCGCCTGACCACAGATAAAACCAACCAGATCGCGCTTTATGTATACGGCGTAGATGATAAATTAATCGGTCTGATCGATGGAATTACGACCTCCAAGGAACAAGGTGACAATGCTCGCCTCAAACAAGGTGCATATTCCTTCAAGGATATTGACGGAAGTTACGTCGAATTAGATGACAAGGGAAAACCTGTTCTGGATGCTAATGGTCAGCCCGTGATTCAGCATTTGAAGGACGGCGTATACAAGCTGGAAGTCAGTTCTCCAGAACTGAATAAAGACGGCGAAGTCGTACGCAATGCCGACGGCCCTAAACTCTTCACCGCCACTAAAGCTATTCGCGTGGATAATAGCGCCGCATCTAGCGGTAGTGGTGGAGGCGGAGGTGGTGGAGGTGGCGGTAGAAGCAATACTACACCTTCTGCTACAACGAACACATCCACTCCTGTCCCTACATCTGCACCTTCACTTCAAAGCGTTGTGAAACAAGGACAGGCTGTTAAAACTATCACTACAGCCGTTGCATTGAACAATAATGTACAGTCGCTGACAGTAACCGATGCAGATTTGCAGGCTGCCGTGACAGCAGCAGGTTCCAGCCCGACAGCTATTGTACTGTCGGCTACTAGCCAAGCAGGCCAAACGACGAAGGCATCGCTCACTTCCACACAACTGGTAACGCTGGGCAAGGCTTCAGCAGGAAGCAGCTTGATTGTAAGCAATACAGGTTCTTCTCTGGCTTTGCCAGTATCCGCTCTGAAAAATGTTCCTGCTGGTGCAGGCATTGAAGTGGTAATCAGCAGCCAGGCAGAGGCGAGCAACACTTTTACAAGTAAACTGAAAGGCTCCAATGTGATCGGCACCCCGGTAGGGTTTGAAGCTAATGTTGTCACTGGTGGCAAGAGTCAATCGCTCAAAGTTGCTCCAGGACAGTTTATTAGCAGATCCTTTACCGTACCTGGTCAAATTGATTCCAATACAGCCGGTGTACTCTACACGGCAAATGGAAATGTCTATCCCGTTCCATCCGTCTTCACCAAGCAGGCTGATGGATCTACCGTCGTCAAGGTAAGCCGTCCGGGCTTCTCGACGTATGCAGCGGCGACACGTCCCGTTAGCTTTGAAGATATTTCATCGTCGTATGCCCAATCGGAAATTCAATCACTGGCGAACAAGTTGCTGATTAACGGCA
This sequence comes from Paenibacillus polymyxa, assembly GCF_001719045.1. Taxonomy (NCBI): domain Bacteria; kingdom Bacillati; phylum Bacillota; class Bacilli; order Caryophanales; family Paenibacillaceae; genus Paenibacillus; species Paenibacillus polymyxa. The sequence continues at coordinate 3,223,257 of NZ_CP015423.1, read as the reverse complement.
CGACTGACACGACTTTCTCACCGAAGAAGAACGTGACGCGTGCAGAATTTGCAGCCCTGGTAACCCGAGCACTCGGCCTGACACCAGGTACTGCTGCACCATTCAGTGATATCCCGGCAGGTAGCTGGTACTCCGGCGATGTAGCAGCCGCTTATGAAGCTGGTTTGATTACGGGTCGCAGCAGCGACAAGTTTGATCCGAACGCTAATATCAGTCGTCAAGAAATTGCTGTCGTGCTGGGTAAAGCTGTAGACCTGCTTCAAATCAAAGCTACAGCCGATGGCCCTGCACGCACACCGTACCATGATGCTTCATCCTTTGCAGGCTATGCCAAGGACAGTATTGAAAAAGTAAGTGCAGCAGGTATTATCAACGGAGAAGCGATCAAAGGCTCCTCCTACTTCCAGCCGAATGCACCTACAACCCGTGAGGCATCCGCCAAGGTGCTACATGTACTTTTACAAAAAGCTTCGCTGATTAACTAACAATAGAAAAGCCTCCCGAGCCGTGTTATAACCAAAGCTGCGGTTCGGGGGGCTATTTTTATGTTACGCCATAATCTTAAAAACTATACTGTTCCCGCTAAAGGTAGCGTTACTTTGAATACACTTCCCGTTCCCGGTGTGCTTTCAGCCGTAATGTTCCCGCCGTGTGCTTCCACGATAGACTGTGTAATGGCCAGACCAAGGCCCGCCCCGCCTGAGCTACGTGTACGCGATTCATCTCCACGATAAAAACGCTCAAATATCCGCTCCAGCTGTTCTTTACTCATGCCTGGTCCGTTATCACGAATTTGGATATCCACCAACTTCTTACCCGCAGACAGGTTTACCTGGATCACACCTCTTTCCATATCAGTATGCTGAACAGCATTATGAAACAGGTTGAGCACTACCTGCTTGATTTTATCCCCCTCTGCCAACACCCGTATACCTGCCGTCATATCAAAAACTACCTTACGTGTACCTGCCAGCATAAGGAGCTGCGGTTTCATTTCCAACAGCAACGCATCTAGTGGTATGTCCTCCAGTTTCAACTCCGGTGTTCGGTCCAGCTTAGCCAACAATAGTAAATCAGAGACCAGTTTATTCATCCGCTTGGATTCACCGTACATACTTTCTAGTGCCGATTGAAGCTGCTTCGGATTAGATGCTGCTCCACGAAGCAGCACTTCCAAGAAACCGTGAATAGATGTGAGCGGGGTGCGCAGTTCATGGGAAGCATCCGCAATAAATCGTCTCATCTGCATCTGCAATTCCCGTTCGGCAGCAAACGAATGCTCCAACCGTTCCAGCATCCCGTTAAATGAAACTGCCAAACGATCCACCTCATACTGCCCCTGCTCTGCGTCAAAGCGCTCGGCCAGATTGCCCGCATCAATACGTTTGACTGCCTCGACCATCCTGGAAAGGGGCACCAATGTGCGTCGCAGCACAGGAAGCATAAGCGCCAACCCAATCGCAAGCGCAATCAATGACAATAAAATAAAGGTGCGGAGCTGGTTAATCAACTGCTCTTGCATAGAATTCGTGGATACGCCCATTTGAAGTAAACCGGACGAACGGTCAGGTGGACCGAGCGGACGGAATACAACCAGTTGCTCTTTCCCCTGAGCATCCCTGATTAATTGATAGCCGTGACGCATACGTTTGCTCTGCTGCATCGCTTGATATTGCTCAGTGGTGAGACGTGGCGGCTTAAGTCCGTTTTCGTTGGACAAGCTCTGGAAGGTACCGTCTGTATCTATAGAAGCGAGCGACATATCCGGCCAGAACAAAAACGGCCCCGGTCGATTATTCCTCCGATTAGTTTGTTCTTGGGGAGCGGTTACCCTACTCTGCTCCTGTGAATCCTTAATCAATAAATCGGCAGGAATTGAATTCAGCTGCGTATCCATAGCTTCTGCCCGACTACGATACAGAAAATCTTTCATCAGAAAATATTGTAGAAAACCAATCAATACGAGCAGCAAAGCCAAAATGAGTAACGTTCTGGCTAAAAGTTGGGACCGGAGAGAACGGAGCGCATATTTTCTCCGACTTTTTCCTCCCGCCTTCATAGCAGATCCACCCGGTATCCCACACCGCGCAGCGTACGAATGACCCGGTGCTCCTTGTCTTTGAGTTTTTCACGTAAGGAGCGGATGTACACTTCAACAATATTATCCTCGCCCCCAAAATCGTACCCCCATACCCGGTCCAGTATACGACTTTTACTCAGCACAATCCCGTGGTTTAGCACCAGAAACTTCAATAGTTCATATTCGGTAGGCGACAGCTCCAGCACCTGACTCTGATAACTAATTTCCTTCCGTCGATCATCCACTTGAAAGGGTCCGTGAATCACTTCGCCCAGCAGATCGGGGAACTGATTGCGCAAGCGCGCTTCAATGCGAGCCAGCAACTCATTAAAACTGAAGGGCTTCACGACATAATCATCCGCGCCGATTTTCAAACCCTTTACCCGATCGTCTACATCATCCTTGGCGGTCAGCATAATAACCGCGATGTTATCCTCCGTCTCCTTGAGACTTTGGCACACCTCAAAACCGTTCATTTCCGGCATCATCACATCCAGCACCGCTACATGCGGACGAAACTCTCTTGCCAAATCGAGCGCTTCACTCCCGTTCTCGGCGGTTCTAACTTCATATCCTTCATTAATCAGTCCAAGCTCTAAAAATTGCAAAATATGAGGCTCATCATCTGCCAGCATAATTTTAACTCCGTGTATTGGATTCATTATTAATCTTCCCTTTCATGTTGCCGCATTTTTCTCATAAAAAAGTCGGTTCATTTTTTACCTGTATCTAATATACCTGAATCCTGTCGCAAAAAAAGCACCTCTGCTCAGCTTTCAGCTAACGTTCAGGGAGCGCTCAGAACCCATTAAGGTACGTATGGCATGATAATAGCAAGCCGGTAGTTCACCGGGCCAAGATCAGAAGCGACTGGTCATTCCGCAGTCCTGAAGATAGCGGCTAGAACAATGGAATAAATACAAAGAATTTTCACAGGGAGTGGAATGAACATGATTAAGAAATGGTTTAAGACCAGGGCGGACATCCCCCTGATCATCATTATGCTGATATCCGCATTTTTGAACGGATACAACATCTGGCAAGACAAATATGTAAACACCTACTATACGACGGCCGTAGCAAGCATGCTACAGAGCTTTCACAACTTCTTTTTCGCCTCACTTGATTCTGCCGGATCAGTAACGGTAGACAAACCGCCTGTGGTGTTCTGGATTCAGACACTGAGCGCCTATATATTTGGGCTTCACGGATGGAGCGTTATCTTGCCACAGGCGCTAGCTCAGGTCGGATCGGTCTTGCTCGTTTACTTGCTCGTCAAACCGAGCTTCGGTACGATGGCCGCACGATTGGCCGCCTTCGCCATGGCAACGACACCGATAGCCGTAGCGGTCAGCCGCACGAATAACATCGACGCTATGTTGGTCTTCACACTGTTGCTCGCAACATGGCTATTGTTCAGAGGCATTAGAAATAGCAAAACCGGGCTGATCCTTGCTGCTTTCGCAGTCGTAGGCATCGCCTTTAACGAAAAAATGTTGCAAGCCTATATGATCGTTCCCGCACTGGGTTTGTTCTATCTGCTGGCTTCCAAGTTTAACTGGAAGCGAAAAGCAGTAACACTGGCAGGATCAGCAGTTGTCCTCCTGATCGTATCGCTCTCCTGGGCAGTCGTAGTGGACTCCACTCCGACAGATGAACGCCCTTATATGGGGAGTAGCGGTACCAATTCTGTGCTGAATTTGGCCTTTGGTTATAACGGCCTGTCCCGTCTGACAGGAGATCAGGGTACAGGTGGCAATCGTGGCGGTGAACGCACAGATCGGGACAATATCGCTACAACGAATAGCAGCAATACGAACACAGATCAAGCTCAGACGACTACATCATCGGACAGCACTACCACTACGGATGACTCTGGTGCCAACAACATGGCAACAGGCGGATTCGGCGGTAACGGACAAAGTGGTCCTGGAGATTGGCAAGGTGGCCAGGGTGGACCAGGCGGTGGACCGGGAGGAAATTCCGGTGGTGGCATGTTCGGCACTGGCGAAAAAGGACCTTTGCGGTTGTTCCAATCTTCCTTGTCAGGTCAAGCCAGCTGGCTGCTTCCATTCGCATTGATTGCTTCCATCGGTCTGCTTGCAAGCATTCGACGTCGTAATATCACACAAAAGCACAAAGAGGTCATCTTCTGGCTGGCCTGGTTGATTCCCGTAGCTGCATTTTTCAGCGTAGCAGGATTCTTTCATCATTATTACCTGATTATGCTCGCACCACCAATTGCAGCGCTCTTTGGAGCAGGATTCGTAGAATTGTGGAAGCAGTATCGTGAGCGTTCCAACTGGCTCTCCTGGCTGTTACCCGCCGCAGTATTGGCAACCTCGGTATTTAGCTGGTTTGTTTTGCAAAATTACAACGATACCATTGGCAGCGGCTGGTCCATCGCGGTATTGACCCTAGGGATCATCGGCACGGCGCTATTGGTAGTAGCACGAATGAAATCTGAGAAGTTCACAAGATTCGCCATCATTGCAAGTGTACTCGCTATGTTTATCGGCCCTGTGTACTGGGCATTGACACCGATCGTCTACGGGGGGAACAGCATGATTCCACAAGCCGGACCGACTCAATTTGGCGGCGGTGGTGGGGGAATGCCGGGTGGCAATGATCGCAATAGAGGCCAGAGCGCTAATGGACAACAAGCCGAGGGAACTCAAACGAATAACCAGACCAATAATACAGAGAATTCCGGCCCTGATGGAAATACTTCAAGCACACAAACAAGTACAGACACGGAACAAAAATCTTCTACCCGCTCCAGAGGGATGGGGGGACCAAACGGCAGCCAAGGTTTAGATCAAAAAACGTTGAGCTATTTGCAAAAAAACAACACAGGTGAAACCTACCTTTTCGCAGCAAGTAATTATTCAACGGCTGCTCCTTACCTGGTCGAGGCCGGACAAAAAGTAATTATTATGAATGGTTTTGTATCTTCCGATCCAGTCTATACCGTCGATAAAATCAAGGCGCTGGTCGAAAGCGGCCAAGTGAAGTACTTCATGATTTCTGGTGGAGGCGGCGGACCGGACGGAGGTAACTCTGAAGTCACTGCATGGATCAAAGAACACGGCAAAGTGATCCCTACAGATGAATGGAAAACAACAACAGGCGAAACAAGTACAGACGTTAAAGCAACCGAGAGCGGAAGCGACACCACAAACAGCAATGCAAACGCCCAGGATGGTCAAGGTGGCCCTGGCGGAGACGAACTTGGCGGAAGCGGTACTTTATACGAAATCACATTATAAATGAGGAGGAACTACGAATGAGTGAACCTATCCGTTATTCCATAGTTATTCCGATGTACAACGAGGAAGCCGTTATTACGGAAACCTATCGGAGGCTGAAACAAGTCATGGGCTCAATGGGTGAGCCCTACGAGCTGATCTTCGTAAATGATGGAAGTTCGGACCGCAGCGTCCAATTGATCAAGGAATTCAGTCTCAGAGATGACACCATTGTATTGATTGATTTCTCTCGCAATTTTGGTCATCAGCTAGCGATTACCGCCGGGATGGATTATGCAGTGGGAGAGGCGGTCGTCGTCATTGACGCCGACCTCCAGGACCCGCCGGAACTGATTGTTGAGATGGCTAACAAGTGGAAGGAAGGCTATGAAGTAGTCTACGCCAAACGGCTCAAACGCAATGGTGAAACTCGCTTCAAGAAATGGTCTGCCAGCCTCTTCTACCGTGTACTTAAAGCATCAACGGATATTAATATCCCGGTCGATACCGGAGATTTCCGCTTAATGGATCGCAAGGTTATAGATGAATTGAAACGGCTGCCGGAAAATAACCGATTCGTTCGTGGACTGGTCAGCTGGATCGGGTTCAAACAAACTGCTGTAGAATATGAGCGCGACGAGCGGCTCGCAGGCGAAACCAAGTATCCGTTGAAACGAATGATCAAGCTCAGTCTGGACGGAATCACATCCTTTTCGATTAAACCGCTTAAGCTGGCAGGGTATATCGGCGCACTTCTATCCATGTCCGGCTTCCTGTATCTGATGTACGTATTGTTTCTCAACTTTTTCACCGATTTCTATGTGATGAAGGGCTGGTCGTCTATGATTAGCATCAGCCTGATCTTCGACGGGTTGATCCTGATCATTCTCGGTATTATGGGTGAATATGTTGGACGGATTTATGACGAAACCAAAGCACGCCCGCTTTACATTGTCCGTGAGCATCTGGGTGGACAATACGAAAACGGTCCGACACATGCTATGAAAGCCCCTGAACCCCGTGAATCCCTGTACATGCAAGGAGCTCGTGACAGTCTGATTTCGGCAGGACGCACAGTGCGCGGCAACAGTGCGGTATATACCGGACCCAAATCCGGTCATGGAGCCTAAACCATGAAAAGTCGCATGGCCCAGCTGCTTCCTATGATCCGATTTGGTATCGTAGGTCTGGTGAATACGGGTGTAGATTATATCATTTTTATGCTGCTGGCTTGGGTCGGGGTACCGGTTATTGTGGCGCAGATCATTTCGTACAGCTGCGGCACAGCCAACAGTTATATTTTGAACAGCAAATGGACATTCAACAAACAACTATCAAACAATACTAATAAGCGTCAATTACCTAAATTTATCGTCATCAACCTGATCGTTTTGGGGATAACCTCCTTATTACTGCAAGTGCTTCACACTGGAACCGAGCTGCCACTTGCTTTAGGCAAGCTGATCGCGACCGCAGCCGGAATGATCATCAATTATATCGGGAGCCGATACTGGGTATTCGGTTCCCCATCACGAAAGGAAAGTGAGTTTCTATGAGAAAAATTACAAAAGCTGTTATTCCAGCCGCCGGATTAGGAACCCGTTTTCTACCAGCTACGAAAGCTTTACCGAAAGAGATGCTTCCAATCGTAGACAAGCCGGCTATTCAATATATCGTAGAAGAAGCCATCAAGTCCGGAATTGAGAGCATCATTATCGTAACGGGGCGTAATAAAAAAGCCATCGAGGATCATTTTGACAAGTCTGTGGAGTTGGAGCAGGTACTGGAGAGCAAAGGTAAATACGATCTCCTACGTGAAGTTCAAAGCATCGGGGGTAAAGCAGTCATTCACTATATCCGTCAAAAAGAACCCCTCGGCCTGGGACATGCGGTCAGCTGCGCTCGTCAGTTCATTGGCGATGAGCCCTTCGCCGTGTTGCTGGGCGATGATATTATGAATTCCTCCACCCCGGCGATTCGTCAAATGATGGATGTTTACGAAGCGACTGGCAAGCAAGTGGTCGGCGTGCGCACAGTGGAAGAACAGGATGTAAGTAAATACGGCATTATTGACTCCACTCACCAGAACGGTCTCATTCACGAAGTCGGTGGGCTTGTTGAAAAACCTTCTTCGGCAGAGGCTCCTTCGCGGCAGGCAGTCATTGGTCGGTATGTGTTGGAGCCTTCCATTTTCTCTATATTGGAAAACCTGTCCACTGGAGCGGGCGGTGAATACCAATTGACAGATGCCCTTCATCAAGTAGCATTGCAGAACCAACTGCTCGCATTAGAGCTGGAAGGCACACGTTATGATATTGGAGATAAAGCTGGATATCTGGAAGCCGTGCTCCACATGGGTATGCAACGCGAAGATTTGCGTCCGATGCTTGACTCCATGATGCGCGAGTGGGCGCTTGCTTCAATGATAAAATAGGGGAATTGCCTCCCTCCGAAATCCGACGGGTGCTGTGAAATCACGAGAGTAGATGGATGAACATGTAAACTTGTACAATAAAGGAGTACATCAGCATTTGAATCTACACGGCCGCCCAGTCGAAACTAAGGAGGAAAAGGACCTATGATACCTGAGGGAAATCTGCAAAGTAATGTGGATCGTTTCAACGGTTTTGCCGACAACTACGATCAGCATCGCCCGGAAGCGCCGACACTCGTCGTGGAAATCATCAGCCGCTATCTGGAGCGAAACGTAGAGCTAGTTGCCGATATTGGCTGCGGTACAGGACTTTCAACTTTCATATGGGAAAACGCCGCTCGGCAAATCGTCGGTATCGAGCCTAACCCGGACATGAGAGGAAAAGCACAGCACAAGCTGGAGACAGCAGGAACGACAATAGCAGGAACCATTTCCTTCAAAAGCGGGTTCTCCAACAACCTGCCCTTTGAAGACGGAACTGTAGACGTCATTACCTGCTCTCAATCCTTTCACTGGATGGACCCCGAGAGCACGCTTCAGGAAGCGGGCAGGGTCTTGGCTCAGGGCGGCGTGTTTGCGGCCTTTGACTGTGACTGGCCTCCGGTGCTGCAATGGCAGATAGAGCAAGCTTATATAGAGCTTATCACCAAAGCGGATACCCTTTTGGAACAGGAAGCCCCAGTAGAGCAACAAGCTCATAAATGGAGCAAGGATCAGCATTTAGCTAATCTGCACCGCAGCGGACAATTCCGATATACCCGGGAGATTGTCTTTCACAACCGTGAGCAGTGTGACGCAGCTCGCTATACAGGGCTCGCTCTCAGCCAAGGGGGTATTCAAAGTCTCTTCAAACTTGGCAATCGAGCGCTTGACGACGATATAGCCCGCTTCGTGAAGCTGGTAGAGAATCATTTTCAGGGCAGAACACTAGATATCCTGTTCAGCTATCGCATGCGGCTCGGCATCAAGTAGAAAGGAATCAAGGTCATCGTGGATGATACGCTCTTCGGCTTAAGGCAAAAAAAGACTCTCCCTCGCCTCGTAAAAACGAGTGCGTATAGGAGAGTCTTTTTCACTTCAATAAATAGCCACAGTCATATACCTGCAAACCTAAGTCGCAGTTCCGCTGTGTGTTTCGACTTAGGAAGAGCGAACAGCCAACAAATGCGCCAACCGATCAGGATAGTCCGTAATGATGCCGTTCACCCCGGCCTCCAGCAGACGCTTCATTTCTTCCGGTTCATTCACCGTCCATGGGTGGTAGACGACGCCTAATGCCAAAGCCTCTGATACAGCTTCTGGTGTAACAACTTGTTTGTAGGCATGAAGTGCTGTAACCCCGAACTGGGTGGCATACTCCGATGGACGAACCATAATTTCAATATACAGCGCCCCCGTCTTGATCTCAGGAGCAAGCTGCGCACAGAGCGCCAGCGATTCGTGATTGAAGCTGGATATGATTACCCGCTGTTCCAACCCAAAACGCTTCACGGCAGCAATGACCTCTTCCTCCATTCCCGGATAGAGATAAATGCTATTTTTCAACTCTAAATTAATAATTGTATTCGAGGACTGGGCTAGTTCCAGTAGCTCATCCAGCATCGGGACCCGCTCACCTCGGAATTTCTCATCAAACCAACCGCCCGCATCCAGTTTGTTTAATTCTTCCAGCGTAATATCCCTTACATCCAGTGAGCAACCTGTCGTACGCTTCAGCGACTCATCATGAATCAGCACCAGATGCCCATCTTGGGTACGCTGCACATCCGTCTCTATACCTGTTGCTCCCAGTTCCAAGGCGTGGCGGAATGCCGCCATCGTATTCTCGGGACATACACCTGAAGCTCCGCGGTGTGCGAAATTAATCACCTTTTCGGTTACGGTCACAACATAACCCCTCCTGTCATTTCACAGGAACATTATACCTGCTCATTGTTTGGGCTGTATAAAATATTCGTCACAGCTACCACTTCTTCTATGCCGTTTGAACAATTTTCCCGATCCAATCGGAATAAAACGTATTCCCGTTCCGTCGATCAAAATCAGCCGCCGCTGATTCTGCCAGTGGCCTAAAATACGCAATGATTTCTGTCAATGTGCGATCCTCTCTAGCCCATTCCAAGGAAGCCGGCAACCGGATCAACCGTTTTTCTCCCGAAGTATCCAACTTTTGCAGTAGACTCACCATCGTCGCGTAAAAATACATCTGCTCCAGCCCGCTCTCATAGTCCAGTGCCATATGTAGATGACGCTCTACCACTTCGATTCCTTGAATTGGATCGGCAATCGCCAAATATTCGATATGCTCCGCTATCGTTTTCAGGAAGTCGCGTTCATCCCGAATTAGGCGATAGCCTTTGCGATGATTCTCCTTTGCCTCATCAACCTCGCCTTGACGATAAAGCGGCAACAGTACCTGAGAAAGCGTCACATGCGGTACTTCTGCACATTTCATCCGTCCCGACAAAATCGGTTTTGCCACGGCAAGCGCCTGCTCGTCTTCTCCGGTCAAGTAGTAGAAACGCACCATCTGGCTTTGCTCGCAGGCCTCACAATCACTCATACTGTCCCGCTCGACCGAGCGGAAGGTATCCAGATATCGCCGTGCTTCATCCAGTTCACCCATGTCCATCGCGATGCGGAACTTATAATAGTAATATGGACGCTCATTATACCCATATTCGGCATAACGTCTGCGCATATCTTCCGCCAGATCTTCTATTTGAGTCTTCGATATATTGGAAAAGCTGCACACCTTCCCGAGTATCCATTTGTAATTCCACAACAGCTCATCTGCGTCGTATTCCTCTGGATTTTGATCAAATTGGCCCAGCTGCCACGAAAAAGCAATCAGCGACTTCAATGGATATCCGTTAAAAATAGCGCAGTCTACAATCTCTCCCCGGATTTCATAAGCAAGTTCCTTCAACCCGGATGTGTCTGCCAAGCGGACAGCTTCTTCCAGAATCGCCAGCTTTGCTGCACCCCCGGGCAGATCCTGCGCCTGTTCCATCAATTCATATATCGTATCTTCCATTTGGCTCCCCCTATAATTACGCAATTACGCATTTTGTCCGTTCCCTAATCCCCAATTGATAAAATGCAGCACACTCCGATTCATCAGTCCCAACTCACTGCGGTTCATCGGGTAGTGCCCCATCATAAGCGCATTCACATACATCATTTCTGTAGCTGCCGTGACCATCTGCGTATCGGTAGCTTCAAGAATCCGCGCCACCACCGGGTTGTTCAGATTAAAGTATAAGGTGGAATAGCCCGAATTTTGCTGAACTCCTGCTTTCAGACTATCAAGCACATTGGAAAAAAGTGAGGTTGTCTCCTCAACCGTGTTTTCCATAGAGCGCAAGGTCAGGGCATCCTGAGAAATAGTATACAACACTGGCAAACTCACAGGCTCAAAACGCTTCAACTCAGCGCGGCAACGCATCGGCTGCAAAGCAGCATCCATGACACGTAGCACACCGTAATAACTCTCGCGTTCTTCCTGCGTTAGCCCGGTAAATGAAAGAGATACTTCCTCAGGGCTAAGACGCTCTGTTTGCAGGTTAGGGTCAATCCAATGCAGCTTTTCCAAAATGTCTGAATCATAAATATAGCCGCCATTGATCACCAACATGGATTGCGCCGCCGCCACATGCGTAATCTGACGATACTCATCTACTGTCGATGTGTAATGCAGTGGACGTCCGTCCGCCTCTTGGATCAGTTCTTTCAGCTCACGCCGCCCAAATGTACTTTCGAAGGAAAACCAACGGTACATTATCCGCAAAAATTCATCATCCTCCACGGCGAGCGCCTTCATGGACAGCTCATGCAAACGAATCCAGTGCTGCAAGCGGTCTGGCTCATACTGCGCCATGCGTAGCAGTTCTTCCCGAATACAGGTCCCCAGTTCAGAACGAACATCGTCAAGCTGCTCATTTTCATAAAAATACTCACGTGATGCCGTTGGTTGCAATTCATCTGTCCAAATCAGGCTTTTAATGAAGAATGCCCATTCCGGCAAAACATTTTCCGCCTTGTCCGACACCAGCATATGCTTCAGGTACACCCGATGCAGCCGCTTGCTGTTCAGATTAACACTGCGAGGCAAAATGAATGCAATCCCGCCTGTTCTGCCCGATGTCGTCCGCAACGGTATAAAATCACTGAAGCGCTCGCCCATCAGGCGATAGCCTAAATCCAGTACCTCACTACGGCGACTCCGTAATTGATCTGGGTCCTGCATCCAGCTCGTCGACGGAAGATTGACCCGTTTGGTCTCCCCATCTACAGACAGCATGACCGGATACGGCAGCAACGCCCCATAATAGAATAGAGACTCCTCCACCTGCGCTGGCTCATAATAAAACTCACTTCCCGGCTTGCAGCGCAAATAAATTTGTGTCCCTACAGGCAGCTCGGTTTCCAATCGACGAATCGTATACGTCCCATCCGGCTTCCCTCTCCATTCCATGGAGATGCCTTCCTTCACCGAGCGGGTCAGCACTACAATTTCATCGCTCACCATAAAGCAGGATAGTAACCCAATCCCAAAGCGTCCGATAAACGAAGTCTCAGAAGCCAGCAAATCGGCTCCCTTCTTGGAAGACTGACCGATGATCGACAAAAAACGGTGAATGTCTTCTTCTGACAATCCAATGCCGTTATCCTGAATCATCAATACCTGATGCTCCCCGGAACCAGATAACTCCACGATGACTTTACCTTCATAGTCGTTACTCTCAGAAGCTGTATCTTCAAGGGCCTTGTCTTCTTGTAATACATTACTTTCAGCAGCAACCTTCCGCAGCTCCTTGCGAGCCGTGATCGCATCTGTTGCATTTTGCAGAACCTCACGTATAAACACTCGCGGACTGCTATATAAATGATTGGCCAAAATATCAATCATACCGCCCAAGTTCACTTGAAAACGATATTCGTCTGTTTGACTCATACAGATCATTCCTTTCTCGAAATACTACAACCACCATTTGGATTTAAATAGACTGTCTTTTAAAGTATAACGTGGATTTAAGTCGGATTGCACACCCTGCATTTCAGATATCAGTACGTTGACAACGATATAATAGGGTCTTTTTTCACCTGGGAAGTCTGGCACTGGGTCTAATTAACTTCATAAAAATGTACGGAGTACGAGCACTTAGTGAATAAGGATCATCTTTGTCTAGTTAAATTTAGTAATAAACATAATATTTATTTAAAATCCACCCTTCTCTTAGAGACCTATATCTATGGAGGGACAAATGGCTCATTTTACGCAAAAAGCTCGCATTGCCGCTCTTGTAATACTCTTACAAGAGAGAATGCGAGCTTATTTAGATACAGTCGAAGCTGGACCTTTTACAGAAGAGAATTAATGTGACTTAGCGAGACGGATAACGTTCCACGATGCTTTGCCCAAATGAGCTTTTACAATTCCGTCTTCAAGCTTGGCGTTGCCGCCGTTGTGAGGCGTAACTTTTTCACCAGCTGGACTGTTGGTCGCTTTAAGATCATCATGCTCCAATACAGTATGCTCGACAATGCGGTAGCCTTCAAAACTGCGTACATCTACTGTCAGCTCCAGCGATTCAGACAAATGACGGTTCACTGCAAAGACAGTCAGTGCGTCTCCCTCTTCATCATAAACTACAGCGCTGTCCAGATAAGGAATGTCTGTGAAGTCCTTGGAATCGTATTTTTCCGAATCCACAACAGGCATCAGCGATATGCCACGACCATAACGGGAGGCATGCAAATACGGATAGAAAATCGTTTGTTTCCACGCCTTTCCGTTATTCTCGGTCATGATCGGCGCAATAACGTTGACCAGTTGGGCGAGGCAAGCCATTTTCACACGATCCGCGTGGCGCAGGAACGTAATCAACATACTGCCTACCAACAGTGCATCCTCAAAGTTATAGATATCCTCAAGCTGCGGCGGCGCCACAGACCACGGATCAATTTTTTTGTCCGCATCATTGGAGTGGTACCATACGTTCCATTCGTCAAAGCTGAGCATCATTTTCTTCTTGCTGCGTTTCTTTGCTTTGATATAGTCACAAGTCGAAATGACCGTATGAATAAAATGATCCATATCCATAGAGCGTGCCAGGTAATTAGCCGTATCATTGTCATGATTGCCGTAGTATTGGTGCAAGGAAATATAGTCTGCTACCTCATAGGTATGATCCAGTGTGGTTGCTTCCCATTCTGGGAACGTCGGCATTGTGGAACTGGAGCTACCACAAGATACAAGCTCAATGTCAGGATCAATCAGCTTCATGGCTTTTGCAGATTCAACAGCCAGTCGGCCATATTCTTCTGCTGTCTTATGACCAATCTGCCATGGGCCATCCATCTCGTTACCAAGACACCAGGTTTTAATCTTATGTGGTTGCTCTACACCGTGACTACGACGTAGATCACTCCAGTAGGAACCGCCTGTGTGGTTGCAATATTCCACCAGATTACGCGCAGCATCAATTCCGCGCGTACCCAGATTAACTGCCATCATGACTTCGGAACCTACATCCTTGGCCCACTTGAAAAATTCATTCGTACCCACTTCATTCGGCTCGACCGTTCTCCACGCCAGCTCCAACTGTCTAGGTCTGGACGCGACAGGGCCGACACCGTCCTCCCAATTGTAACCGGATACAAAATTGCCTCCCGGATAGCGTATAATAGGAACATCAAGCTGTTTTACCAAATCTTTAACATCATTTCGGAAACCGCCTTCATCACTGGTTGAATGAGTAGGCTCGTAAATGCCACCATATACGGCACGCCCGAGATGCTCTACAAAAGAGCCATAAATGCGTTTATCGACTTCAGCAATACGAAAAGATTTGTCTACGATCATCTTTGCTTTTACAGCTGCTGCCACCTAAACCATCCTCTCTGAATGCGAAAATAAAATCCGTTGTACCACCAAGACTAAGAAGCCGTTTTATTTACGGTTTTAATATAACACACCATATTTATTATAGTCAATATTATTATTAAATACTTAATGCATTTATTAATGTTTAGAATAAACGATAAGCAATTGGTTACGTATTTCTAAGTGTTTCGTTTTATAAACAAACTTATTGAGTGAATAACCCTTTTCTAAATAGTAATAGTTGTCCTGCTGATCATATTTCCATTAGAGTAAACGGCGTAGTCTCGTTGGTTTAGAACCAAGAAACTACGCCGTTACTATGTTCAGCCTATAGTTTGTCACTACACTATTACTTAATCCCCGAAATCGTATAGTTCTCGATAATATACTTTTGGAAAACAATGAAGATAATCATGATCGGAACGACCATAAAGGTCGAGCCTGCCATTTGAAGGGCAAATTGACTTTCGTTCTGTCCCTTGAGCAGTGACAGTCCGACGGACAATGTGTACAGCTTCTCATCGTTCGCAATAATGAGCGGCCACAGGAAGCTGTTCCATCCGCCGATAAAGGTTAAAATGGCCTGTACTGCTAGAATCGGTGTCGAGATAGGCAATACGATTTGCAGAAAAGTACGGAACTCCCCTGCTCCATCGAGGCGTGTCGCCTCTAGCAGTTCTTCCGGGATATCGGACATGAACTGCCGGAACAGGAAGATCGCGAACGCACCTACCAATCCAGGCAGGACAATCCCTAGCATGGAATTGGTCAACCCCATCTGGTTCAGAATCAAATAGACGGGAATCATCGTCACTTGGCCTGGAATCATCATCGTTGCCAGTACCAAATAGAACAGAAACCCTTTGCCTTTAAATTGGAATTTGGCAAAGCCATAACCTGCCATGGCATTCAGAAATAATCCGAAGAAGGAAGCTAAAACAATAATCAGCGTATTCGTCAGATAGGTTCCAAAAGCCATGCTATCGAATAGTAATTTAAAATTATCCAGTGTAAAATGCTGCGGCCAGATGGTCGGAGGAATTTTGGTTACCTCCCCCTCTGTCTTAAAGGAGGATAGAATCATCCACGCAAAAGGCAGCACCATCAACAGACCTCCTACGGTCAGGAGAATCGCCACGAACCATTGAAATGTTTTTTCACCACTGCGCGTATTGGCGCGGGCTTGCTGAACAGCTGTTTTCACGTTCATCACCTCTCTCTATCAGGACTCCGCTTTATTTTGCAAACGGAACTGAATCAGCGTCACCGCGATGATCGCGAAGAACAGAATGAACGATCCCGCCGCGGCATACCCGAATTTACTAAATTGGAATCCGTTATTGTAAATGAACAGGGATGCCGTCAGCGTACCGTCGAGCGGTTTCCCTTTGGTCATGACAAACGGTTCCTCGAAAAATTGCAGCCAGCCGATCATCGTCGTGATGGACACGAAGAAAATAGCGTAACGAAGCTGCGGAAGCGTAATATAACGAATTTGCTGCCATGTATTGGCACCGTCGAGCTGAGCCGCTTCATAATAAGAACCCGGAATCCCTTTAATAGCCGCAATAAAAATAATCATGTTTAAGCCGATGCCCCGCCAAACCGCTAACACAATCAGCGAAATTTTCGCTACTGTTGGATCGGTCAGCCATGGGACGGGACCTAAATTCATCTGACCAAGTACGTAGTTGAATAATCCAAGCGTCGGATTATACAGATAGCTCCAAACCACTGCGACCGCAACCACATTCGTTACGGAAGGCAGATAAAACACGACGCGGAATACTTTGAAAGCACGTGATTTCCCCATGTTAATCAGAATCGCGATGCTAAGCGAAAATATCAGCACCAACGGAACACCGATGATGACGAAGAACAGGGTATTACCAAGGGACTTTATAAAGGAAGGGTCCAAAAGCACGTTCGTGTAATTTTCCAATCCTATAAAGCGAATACTTTCATAATTAACGAGTCCGGACAGATCCATATCCGTGAAGCTGATCACGAGCGCCAGTAGTATCGGCAACAACGAAAACAGCGTTAACAGGATGATGGAGGGACCGATAAACAAGTATGGCGCAAGCTTCTGCGAGCTTCCTTTCATGCCTTCACTCCCTTTGACAATGACGGATATGGATCATTATTTTTTCATTATACTTGCAGCCTGCTGATTAAAGTCATCCATTTCCTTCTGTACATCGGCATGACCGCGGTAAATACGTTCGAAGCTCTTGATGAATTGTTGAGAAACCTCTTCCCATGCGGCCAGTTGCGGCAATGCTGCGGAATGATCCAACTGTTTGCGAATCGTCCGAAGCATCGGATCACTCTTCAGTTTGGCATCTTCCCACGATTTAGTAGTTGCAGGCAAGTTACTGGACAGATCCATCCATTTCAGCTGTGTTTCTGGTTTGCTCATGTAAGCCAGGAATTTGGCCGACTCCTCTGGGTGCTTGCTGAATTTCATAATTGAAAGGTTGGCTCCACCCAAAACGGACAGGTTGTTTACTTTGCCAGGAAGCTCCGCTATATTCCACTTACCTTCCAATTCTGGTGCCTTGCTCTTGATTTCTTTAATCATGAAAGGACCGCTGATAAACATTGGAACGATACCCTCGCCTTGCAAACCTTGAACGGAATCAATTCCAATATCCACTGCGTTAGAGCCATTTTGGAAAAAGGTATTCACATACTTCACAGCATCCACAAACGGTGGTTGATTGAACAGCGGATTGCCCTGCTCGTCAACCAGCTTGGAACCGTTCTGGAGAGCAAACATAAAGCCCATAGACTGCTCCTTTGCACTAAAGGAGATGCCATATTTGCCTTTGCCCCGAGCCGCCAGCTTTTGAGCAGCATCGGAAAGCTCTTCCCACGTTTTAGGCGCTTCATTATATCCGACTTGTTTCAGTAGGTCAGAACGATAGAACAAAACTCTCGTTTCAGTGTACCAAGGCACACCGACTGGTTTCCCTTCAAATTTTGTCGTACCTACAGCACCCTCGAAGAAATTCTTCGATTCCAGTTCAGGATACTTGCTGATATAAGGGGTAATATCCGTCAATGCACCCGCAGACGCAAGTTCGGGAACCCATGATGTACCTAACTGAACCACGTCCGGACCGGATTTTGAAGCAACTGCTGTCAGCAGCTTATCGTGAGCGTTATCCCAAGGCAACGCCTGTACATCAACGTGAATATCTGGATTTTCTTTCTCAAAATCTTTTACAATTTCAGGCAGCAGTTTTCCTTCTGCTCCCATGCCCCACATGGTGATGGTCGTCTTGCCGTTCGCATCTTTGCCAGACGAATCATCCTTGGACGAGCAGCCTACCAGCGCGCCCCCCAGTAATAAGGTACTTGCCAAAATGATCCCCAACGTTCTTTTCATCATACAAATTCCTCCCGAGATGATCGGTTTACCGATCATGCAATATGATAACGGATTCAAATACGAGGACTTTGCAAAAATACAATAATTGATTGGAATCGAATTTTGCAAAATCCTGATGCATGTAAATACATAGCGATTAAAGCATACCGCTATAACACTTATGTTCAAAGCACAAGGACCATACCCGTCAATAGAAACGTTTCGATAGTCATTATAGAACAAATTGAAACCGTATTCAATAGCAATATTATTTTTTATTCACTCGGAATCCTGACTTTTTTTCGTTTTTATCATCTTTATTACGCTATTTAGCCTATAAAAATCCGCTGCATTGGATTTGACTCTCCATTTGAAAGCGTATATAATCCAACTGAGTTCATCAATAGAAACGTTTCGATTAATAATACGACAGAATATTATGCTTCTATACTAGCTATTAGCCTGTTCAGCACTTTTTTGAATCATCTTTATCCAAAAAATCTCATGAATCTGAAAAAGAGAGCTGTCCACCAACAATACAGCTTATGGAGGATTATGATGGAACAACACCTGAATTCCTATTTAGAAAACATGACGCTTGAAGAAAAAGTCGATCAACTGCTACAGCTTGTAGGTGCCTTCTTTGAAGAAGCGGGAACAGATAGTCAAATTACCGGTCCTATGGCTTCTCTCGGCATCACAGAAAAAAATGTCCATAACGTCGGTTCCGTGCTTGGCATCGCAGGGGCTAAAGAAGCGATTCGTGTTCAGCAGGCTCATTTGAGTAAAAACCGTCTGGGTATTCCGCTTTTAATTATGGCAGATATTGTACACGGCTTCAAAACGATTTTCCCTATACCGCTGGCTATTGGTTGCTCATGGGATATGCAGCTGGCAGAAGAGAGCGCTACCATTGCTGCCCGAGAAGCGGCTGTATCCGGTGTTCACGTCACATTCGCTCCTATGGTCGATCTGGTGCGTGACCCGCGCTGGGGCCGTGTGATGGAATCTACAGGGGAAGACCCTTACCTCAACAGCGAATTTGCTCGTGCGTTTGTGCGGGGGTTTCAGGGTAAAGATCTGACGAACGATACCGACCGGGTGGCCGCATGCGTGAAGCATTTTGCCGCATATGGAGCTGGCGAAGGCGGACGGGATTACAATACTGTTGATGTGTCCGCATGGCAGCTGCGAGAGTATTATCTCCCCTCCTACAAAGCTGCTTTAGATGAAGGCTGTGAAATGGTGATGACATCCTTCAATACCGTAGAAGGCGTAGCCGCAACGGGCAATAAGCGCCTGATGCGTGATTTGCTTCGTGATGAATGGGGCTTTGATGGTGTACTCATTTCGGATTGGGCCGCCATTAAGGAGCTTATCCCTCACGGCATCGCCGAGGATGAGCGCGAGGCCGCGAAGAAAGCACTGCTGGCTGGCGTAGATATCGAAATGATGACCTCCTGCTATAACGGGCATCTGCCTGAGCTGGTTCGCAGCGGACAGCTGGATGAAGCGCTCATTGATGAAGCAGTGATGCGTATATTGAAGCTCAAACAAAAGCTGGGCTTGTTCGAGAATCCGCTACGCGGCGCAGACCCTGAGCGTGAACGTGAAGTTGTGTTCTGCGACGCTCATCGCACAGTTGCCAAAGAATTAGCTATTAAATCTTGCGTGTTGCTCAAAAATGATTCCATTCTTCCATTGAATCGCAATCAACCTATTGCGTTGATCGGACCTTTTGCAGAGAGCGGCGATATTCTGGGTTCTTGGTCGTGGAGCGGTTCACAAGAGGAAGCCATTCGTGTTGTTGACGGGTTCCAATCGAAAATATCCTCCTCGCTGCTCACGGTAGCGGCAGGATGCTCTATCGACGATATGACTGAGGAGCAATATACAGAAGCTCTGCAAGCTGCCAGCCAAGCAGAGGTTATCGTGTTGGCGCTTGGAGAGCGCTCGGATATGAGTGGTGAAGCAGGCAGCCGTTCCAATATTCGCTTGCCACAAGCCCAGTTGGAACTGGTGAAGCGCCTGAAGACGCTGAACAAGCCTATGGTAGCCGTACTATTTAATGGTCGTCCGTTGGATTTGCACGGTGTTATTGAAGAAGTAGACGCTGTACTGGAAGCCTGGTTCCCTGGTGGCGAAGGCGGCGCGGCGATTGCCGATTTGTTGTACGGTGATGCCGAACCTACGGGTCGCCTGACCATGTCATTCCCGCAATCGGTCGGACAGGTGCCCGTGTATTACAATCATTTTAATACAGGACGCCCGCAGCTAGACCCGAATACAAAAGAACGTTACGTCTCCCAATACCTAGACGTACCGAACGAACCTTTATTCCCGTTCGGCTATGGACTGAGCTACACCAATGTAGCCTATGACAGCGTACAGCTTTCCGGCGACACTCTTACTCCCGGTCAGGAGCTGACCGTTAAAGTGCAGGTAACGAACACAGGAACGCGTCCAGTCGAGGAAACCGTCCAGTTCTATATTCGTGATATCAGCGGTGATACGGTTCGTCCGATGAAAGAACTGAAAGATTTCTGCAAAGTCCTGCTTGCCCCAGGCAAAAGCCGGGAAGTGGAATTTACAGTGACCGAGCCTCAGCTGCGCTATCATCATGCAGATTTGAGCTTTGACAGTGACAGCGGTGAATTTGCCGTCTTTACAGGACCTAACAGCCGAGATACTACAGAAGGCCATTTTCGGTTAGTAAAAGAAACAGGAAAGTGAGGCGTTCCCTTTGATAAATACAAGTCTAGATCAAAATATTTTGCTGCGGACCGGAGACCTGTCTTTTACCTTCTTAAGCAGCGGTGATGTGTACAAGATCGCTCACGGCTCAACGATGATCAACCAACTGTTGACCAATTCAGTCGACGGTTCCTTGAACAATCTGTACTTGAGATTGTACCGTCCGTCCGGTGTAAGTATCACTCCCCTGCTTGGGGTTCGCTCACCGGGAGTAATCCGACAAACGGATCAGCAGATTATTTGGGAAGGTTTCACCGCTGGTGTAGGCTATCAGGTGACCTTCACGCTAAGCCGCCTGGGAGTATGGTTCTGGGATGTAACCCTACAGGGCGATGACGTGGAAGCAGATGTCGTGTACGGTCAGGATATCGGCATTGCCGATACCGCTGCTGTGCGCAGTAATGAAGCTTATTTATCTCAATATATTGACCACACCGTCTACCATGATGAACAAAGAGGCTATACCGTTTGCTCACGTCAAAACCAGCCTCAAAGTCAGGCATTCCCATACATTCAACAAGGCTCGTTAACCCGCACTGTTGGTTACTCGACTGACGGATTTCAGTTCTTTGGACTTTCGTACAAAGAAACGAATGAGCCGGAAGCACTCCGTCGCGACTCGCTCGCCAATGAAGTGTACCAATACGAATTCGCCTATACCGCGTTGCAATCTGAGCGGGTGAAACTGGCTGGGGAAGCTCGCTTTACTTTTTACGGTCTGTTCCAGCCGAATCATCCAGCCGCAGTGACAAAGCTGGAGTATCAGGAACTGGTGACAAAAGCACGTGACGAAGTAGCTGCCATTCTAGTAGACGCTTCCGAGACCATCATACCGGTACGCGCGGCAAGTGATCTTCAGGCAGGGCGTGTGGCTCCAGCTCAAACCATCGGTGAGCCGCTGCGCACGCTGGACTTAACCGATGCCGAAGTGGATCAACTTTTCCCCAAACGGCAGGAAGAAGAACGGGATGGCGATGAGCTACTTTCCTTTTTCACGGACAGCTATGAGCATGTCGTACTCAAATCCAAAGAGCTTCGTGTAGAGCGTCCCCATGGGCACATTTTAATGGGTGGGCATTACTCAGGAGGTAAGGAAGAAACCATTACAACCACCTCCTATATGTACGGGGTGTTCAATTCCCAACTCGTAATCGGCAATACAAATTTCAACAAAATGATTACCAACGCGCGTAATGCGCTCAATATTCCCAAGACATCCGGTCAACGTATTTATGTCGGAATCCAAGGGAAATACCGCCTGCTTACGATGCCTTCCCTGTTCGAGATTGGCTTCAATTATGTGCGCTGGTATTACAAAACGGCAGACGATACATTCATTATTACAAACCATACGAATGTCGATAGCCCAGAAGTACGGCTTCACATGCGTGCGGCGAGTGGCAAAACCTATCCGTTCCTCATCACTCAGCAAATGTCTATGCATGTGAACGAATATGAACTCCCGTTTCATATGGAACGTGAAGGTGACGCCCTACTCTTCCGGGCAGACTCAGCTTCCCTGAGTGCCGAAGCCTATCCAGACCTGCTGTACCGAATGCACATAGAGGGCGCTCCATTACAGCATGTGAGCGACGCTCACGCACTGCTACAGGGGAAAGCTTCTCCTGATGCGTCTCTGGTTGTGCTGGAGCTGGGTGACAGCAGCGAATGGACCTGCACCGTGCAGGGTTGGCTGAATGGGCTTTCAGCTGGGCAAGAATCAGCGCACAAAGAGCGTCACGCTTCCTTTGAAGATGAGTGCGAGCGCTATCGGGCATATTTTGCCGAGCTTATGAACGGTTTCCATCTGTCGCTGGGTCAACACGAAACGAGCGAGCTATTCCGTGTGAACGCAGTGGCTTGGTGGTACACCCACAATATGCTCGTTCACTACTCTGTGCCTCACGGTCTGGAGCAATACGGCGGTGCAGCCTGGGGAACACGTGATGTGTGTCAGGGGCCTGTGGAATATTTCTCAGCTATGCAAAAGTTCGATGAGGTTCGTTCCATTTTGCTGACTGTTTTCAGCCATCAGTACGAGGACAGCGGAAACTGGCCGCAATGGTTTATGTTTGACAACTATACTCACGTGCAGCAAGAAGAAAGCCATGGAGATATTATCGTCTGGCCGCTCAAGGTACTGGGCGATTATTTGACCGCTACCCGTGATTACAGTATTCTGGGAGAAAATGTGCCTTACACCCATCGGCATACTTTCGATTATACCAAGCAGACCGCGACTCTCATGGAACATGCCCTGAAGGAAATCGAATATATTCGCGAGAATTTCCTGCATGATACGTATTTGTCGGCCTATGGCGACGGCGATTGGGATGATACCCTCCAACCAGCCAATGCTCAGCTGAAGCAATACATGGCGAGCAGCTGGACGGTTGCACTCACCTACCAAGTTATTAGTAACTTTGCTGCTGCTTTGGAGCAGGCCCCCGCGGGTGTAGTAAGTGAAGCCGACAAGATCGCACAAGATCTACATCAGATGGCCAATGGCATCCGTAAAGACTTTAACCGCTACATGCTGGAGAGCGGAATTATTCCGGGCTTCGTGTATATGGAAGAGCCCGGCCAACCTAAGCTGATGCTCCATCCGTCTGACACCGAGACAGGAATCCATTATCGGCTGCTGCCGATGACACGCAGCATGATCAGCCAGCTGCTCACGCCTGAGCAAGCATTGGCTCATGAGCAACTCATCCGTGAGCAGTTCCTCTGCCCGGATGGCGTGCGTCTGATGAACCGCCCTGCACAGTATGATGGCGGTGTGAGCTCGCACTTCAAGCGTGCAGAGCAAGCGGCCAACTTCGGACGTGAGGTCGGGCTGCAATATGTGCATGCCCATATCCGCTTTGCGGAAGCGATGGCCAAATTGGGACGCAAGGATGACGCTTGGCACAGCTTGAAGCTCATCAATCCGGTCGGCATACGTGCGTCCGTACCGAATGCCGAATGGCGCCAAAGCAACGCCTATTTCAGCAGCTCGGACGGTAAATTTAATACCCGCTATGAAGCACAGGAACGGTTTGGTGAACTGCGTGAAGGAGCCGTACCCGTCAAAGGCGGCTGGAGAATCTATTCCAGTGGTCCAGGAATCTATATGAATCAGCTCATATCAAATGTCCTTGGTGTTCGTCAGTCGGGCGAAGATCTGATCCTGGACCCCGTGCTGCCGGAGCATCTCGACGGATTGGAATTTGAATTTTCCTTTGCAGGAAAACCGATCACCTTCGTCTACCGCATGCTGCAAGAGCATACTGGCGGTGAGCAAGGCCGTACAGTATTGAACGGAACACCACTGGAAAGCGTGCCAGCCGATGATAATCGCTACCGCTCCGGTGCCTTGCGCATCAAACGCGAGATTTTCGAGCAAGCCTTGGCAGAACATGACGGTGTACACCGTCTGGAGATTATTTTATAAAGCGTTTTTAATGCTAAATCTGGTATAGGCAACAAAGGGATGGCGATCTTGCGGGATCGCCCTTTGCTGCTTATGTGTAGGACTAAGACATTTGGAATAGATATGTGGTTAATAATGAATATACAATAGCAATTATAAGACGGACGACAAGGAGGTGACGATGTGGTCAGCATTAAAGATATCGCCAAACAGGCGGGCGTTTCCATATCTACCGTTTCATATGCCTTGAATGGTAGCGATAAGGTAACAGAAGAAACTTGCGCACGTATTTTAGCCATTGCCAAAGAGCTTAACTATGTGCCCAATGCCGCCGCACGTAATCTCAAGAAAAGGCAGACCAAAATTATTGGCGTTTTCCTAACTGATTTCCGTGGAGACGTTTATGGAGATTTACTGTATGGCATCAAGGAAATTTTGAACCGCAAGGGCTATGATCTCATCGTATGCAGCGGTAAGCAGTCTCACCGAATGCTGCCGGAACGCATGATCGACGGCGCCATTGTGCTGGATCAGACGTTTGATAGTCAGGAGCTACTGAACTACGCCGAGCGAGGACATAAAATTGTCGTGTTGGACCGTGAACTGAATCATCCTAACATTAACCAGGTGCTGCTGGATAACAAAGCGGGCGCCGCTCTCGCAATCGAACATTTATTAGAATTGGGACACCGTAAGCTATATGTGGTTACCGGACCAGAAGGTTCTTACGATTCATGGCAACGGATGCAGGCGGTCAAGCAGACCATTGAGCGTAGCGGCGTGGCTGAAATGATCGAAATTGACGGCGATTTTGAGAAATCGGGCGGTGAACAGGCGGCTGAGATCATTTTGCAGCAACACGTTAGCCCGGGTTCGGAACCTGTAGCCGTATTTTGTCTCAATGATGAAATGGCAGTGGGCTTGTACAATCGAATGGCTCAGTCAGAGCTGACGATTGGCAAGGATATTCATATCGTCGGCTTTGATAATATCGAGCTGGCGCAATATATTCAGCCCCGTCTGACAACGATTGACTATTCCAAGCGTAAATGGGGCGCTGTAGCTGCCGAACAAGTTCTCAAAATCATTGCTGGGGAAGACGTGGAGCATGAACGTTTATACGTTACGCTTGTCCAAAGAGAATCGGCAGGCGCAGCACTCATCACCCAAGATCAACAGAATCTGTGATGAACAGCGTAGAAGTAAACTGCTCGCCAGCCTCCTCCCAAAAAAAAAGAACTTCCACAGGCCCAAAACACGGGGCGGAAGTTCTTTTGGTTATACTTATTTAACTTAACAAATCCTCAATTGAATTCGACAACGACCGTAAGGGATTACCAATCGTTTGCCCCGTCTCCAGCTCCACCTGTAACGCAGCATCAACCATAGACAACTGTGCTACAGCCAGCCCTCTGCTTGGATCAACCTCCCTTAGCTCATACAGCGAACGAACCAGCAATTCCTTATACTCGTCTTCACGTCCCTGCATAATCAGTTCAAAAGCGTCCTCCACCACCTTAACCTCTATCCAAGAAGAGATATCCGGTTTGCCTAACAGAGCAGCCGTATGATAAAGACGCTTCATCGTTCCCTCTACAGTAGCCGGATTCGTGAATACCAAGGTCCGTGGCCGCAAATCATCGCATATCTCATGAAAAAAGGGCTCATCCAGCGCAATTACTGGTGTAGACAGGGTCAATTGAGCTTTTTCTGCCAAAACGATATAATTCGTGCACGTTATCAAAATAACGTCTATATCGCTTTGAGCAATCCAGCTCAGTTGCTCTTCTACCTTGCGACTGGCATCGTCCGCAGAAAAATGCGGGTCTGACGAGATCCGGCGCATAAGCCCAGGGTCCACAAAATGTATCAGCTCCACCTCATAAGAAGCAAAAGCTCGTTCCACATAGGCTATGTTCGAGTGATGTGCATGCAGGCAGCCCACACGTTGCTTCAAGCCTTCCATCGTCCAACCTCCTGTTATAAGTTTGCATCATTTTAACAGGAAGAGGACGATTAGGGAAGCATGCCAATCACGCCATACCACAAATGCACTTTCTTAAAACTTGCCGTTTGTATTTTTCCACTCTGTTTTAGCTGGAACCTCCTGAACTACGTCCCAATGCTCCGCTACCTTGCCGTTCTCTACCCGGAACAGATCATAAACAGCGGCTGAAGTTCCCTTAGACGATGTCAATTCACTCACAACCAGCACAAAGTTGCCTTCTCCAATGACCATGTGAACCTGATCATATCCAAAAGAAGCTCCTTGGCTTCCCGCTGCGGAAAATGCTTGTTTCAAATTGGATACACCGTCACCAAAAAGAGGATTATGTTGAATGTAATGGTCACCGTTATAGTAGCTTTCCAATGCAGCACGATTTTTGCCAACCAGGACATCATCCACAAACTTGCGGATCAGTGTTTTGTTCGTCTCAGTTTGGTTGAGATCCGTGATCTGTGTTGTTCCATCAATCATGGTGTGTCCGCTTGGATTGGCTGGAGCCGAGTCCTGCATGTTGTCCCAATGCTCAACAATTTTACCATTGCTATCGAAGCGGAAAATATCAAAAACAATGCTCGTTTTCCCTGCAATGGATTCTTTATAATGAACCGCTACATCATTACCATCCTGAATTACACGTTGGATTTCAACCTGTACATTGGCACCCTTCGCCTGGCTAATCCCTTGCAGCAACGCATCTCTTCCGCTAGCAAAGCTCAGATTGTGCTGAATGTACTGATCCTTGCTGATCCAAGTCTCGGCCGCTTTCGTGTCTCCGGTTTCAAAGCTTTTCACGATTTCAATGACCTTATCCTTATTACTCACCCCGATTTGCACCGTTTGGCTGGCCGGGTCCCAAATCACTTGCTTGCCCCATGCTTCTTTGACGACATCAACCGGTACATAGGTTACCCCTTGCTTGGTCAAGATGGTCGAGGTGGACAGTGGCACTTTAATCCCGTTGATTTGCGCTTCCGGGCTGCCAGACACCAGTACAACCGTCGCCTGATCATATCGGATGGTCGTGCTTTGTCGCGCCGTATTGAATGTAATATGCTTGGCATCCAACGGAATTCCCAAACTGGAGGCCAATTGTCTCAGGGGAATTAAGACTTGCTTATTTCTCACGATAGGCGCAATTTTGTAAGCCTCCTTCTTGCCATCTACCCAAACCTGAATACCTGTAGCGGGTTTTGTTTCGGCCGCCAAGGCCGGTACAGCAGAAGATAGCACGAGCAAGCCAGCGAGTGCGGCAGTAACCGTATGTTTTTTCATGAATGTAAGCCCCTCTCAACATAAAAAAAATAGAAAATTGAAAACAATTCCCTTTTATGTAACTAATTAAGTTACACCTAATCGCAAGAAGCAACTTTTCCCCGCCTATCTAACTTTAAACCCCATTTAAATCTTTTGAAACCTCAATAACCCTCCTTTCAAAAATTTATAATTGTACTGCTACAATGCAAGCCACAAGCCTTAGAATAAAGGATATGGGGAGCAATAACAATGTGTGATAACTTGCTAATGCCAAAACTCAAAAAGCGGCTCCTATCGCCAAGCGAATGAACGCTTTTTGAATAGTAAGCCGCTGTGTTAACCCCATTGCTATTGTTATACGGATAACGTTCTCCGAAACTTGATAAAGCTCCCGATTCGCCAGATTGAGATATACACCAGCGCCATCGTAATTGCCAGCATGCTAATTTCGGTCGTACCCAAACTACTGAGATACTGGGTCAAAACGACGCGAATCAAGATAATAGCGATAATAATATATTTAAAATATTGGTTCGGCTTGGGATAAATAAGACCGTCATCCCGTCTTTCATACGCCGTATGCAGCAAGATAACATAGCCAAACAGAGCCCCTAGTAGCCCGGCAACCAGCAGTTCCCAAAAGGCGGGGAGCGCGTACGTTTGACCGGGAATATGCATTAATTGGTACACAGACATCATCATAAGCGGGAATGCGATAAACAAGGGGAGCAGAATCCGGATTCCGTTTCCTTTTACCGGTCCCCTTCGTCTCTTGGTCCTTAGCCAGATCATCAGCCCCACCAGAACAGCCATCAATACATATATAAATATCGTCGTCATGGTGTAGTAACTCCTTCCTCATAGATCCTGTAGATACGCTAGCCTAAATCGACAGTTTTTTCTCCAGCAGATACGCGCTCAAGCGGATTAATACATACGCAACAATCCAACTCATCAACACCGCAATCGGGAAATGCCAGGTAAATGGAAACCATTGTCCTGTTTGAGCATGGTCAAACTGCTCATAAAGCCCCTGATCGCCCGACCAATAAAAGACACTCCCGCCACCCATCAAAAGAATCCACAGTATCGGGTTAAGCGGCCGCAAGGTGCTGTATTTGGTACTGGCCGTCAATAGACCCAGCGCAATAACCAACGGTGTGAAGGCGATAATCATCACAAACCAGTTCAATCCGGCTACAATAAAAGACGCTGCATCCGCAAACGTATAAGGCTGTATGGTTGATGAGATGAACAACGCGTACAGAGAACCCACCACAAACAAAAGCGATATTACGACCATGGTTTGTAAAATAGCCGCAATCCATTTGGCGCTAATCAGCCATATGCGCGGATAGGGAAGGGTCAGCCACCATCCGTAGGTGTCATTTTCCCATTCTCTTCTCAAACTTCCCACACCCATAAAAATGATCATGTACGGCAGGCCCAGGGTGACATACCACAGCCTTGTCAATTCGAGCTGGTTGTGAAGTGCGAAGTACAAGGAAATAGCGAACGCCGCAATTAGAAATAATGAGAAATACACGAGTCTCCACGATCTCGGTAGTCGATTGCGACTTTGCTTTCTCCAGCTTCCTTTATTTCGAAATTCATGGCGTATCAAATCTTTGAACAGCCCTGATGAATTCACGCCTTCCACTCCTTTTTGTACAAATTGCGGAACACCTGATTCAGCGAGCCATGCTCTGCACGCAGATCATCCGAATCACCAGACCATATGATCCGTCCGCGGTCCATCATGACCGTGTAGTCAAACAAGCCTTCCACTTCCTGAATATCATGCGTGCTAATGAGTATCGACTGCTGCCGCCCCTCCAAATAATCAATAATCCCGGCTACAATGGCCTCTCTGGAGAGGACATCAATACCCGCAAACGGCTCATCTAGGATCATGATTGGAACCTCACGTGCCAGACATAAAATCAGTAGCACACGTGCCTCCTGTCCGCGACTCAGCCCAGTCATTTTAAGTTCCAGCTCGACGTCCATATGATCAGCAAGTTTATACGCATCTTTTATATTGAAACCAGGCAAAAAAGACTTCCCCCATTCCAGCGTCTGCTGAACTGTATGATGGGGGTACCAGCGTGCCCGGTCAGGAAGATAGGATATATCCCGGTTGGTTTCCCAACCAGGCTGTCGGCCCAACACCTGAAGCTCGCCCCCATCTGGCTGAATCAATCCGGTGATTGCTCGAAAGAAGCTGGACTTCCCACAGCCATTGGGTCCAAGCACGCCTACAATACGTCCTGCCGGAATGATGACATCTAATTGATCCAGTGCTTTTTTACTGCCGTATTGCTTCACCAGATGATTCGCAACCACAACAGACTCCGTCATGCCTTATCGCCTCCTTCCTTGCCATTTCCGTCCTGTTTGCTTCGTATATACTGCTGTACATCTTCCCACGATAACCCCAGGCTACTCATCTGTCCGAGAAACTGATCTATATATGTTATAGCCAATTGTTCCCGAAAGCTGGCAATCCGTTCACCGGACGAAGTAACATAAGTGCCTAACCCGCGCCGCTTCTCAGTCAATCCGTCCCGCTCCAGCTCCTGATATGCCCGCATCACGGTATTCGGATTCATGCGTAATTCCTGCGCTAAATCACGAACAGATGGCATTTTGCTTCCCATTTCGATCTCCCCTTTAGCAATGGAGCTTCGTACTTGATTTAATATTTGTTCATATAATGGCTGGCTAAAGTCAATTAAAAATCGGAACGAGCCAACCCGTTGTTCTTCCATGGGTGTTTCCCCCTAATCGGCTGCATCTATCGTGCCTGTAGTGTATTATATCACTTAATACACGTAATACAAGTTTATTTTAGCTGAAATTTTAGTCATGCCACCCAAATTTCATTCAGTAAATGCTCAGCTTGCGCTCAGATAGCATTCAAGTTGATCCCTTATGATGTATCACGTACCAAACAAACCACAACCGAAAGGTGGAAAATGAAGATGAAGAGCACCAAGAAAGCAATTTTGGCTGGAACGATGGCCTTGGCATTTTTAGGAGGCGGGGCACTGTACTCCACAAGCGCAGCCCATGCTGCTTCAACTACACCTGAGAAGGCTCCCATCGCAGACAAAGCACAGGCACCTAAGGGGAATCCCGGCGATGCTAATGGCCCTAAAATCGCAGGAGGTAACTATGCTGAGAACAAAGCTCTCCTGAAATTATTGAAATTATCCTCCAGTCAGTTGGATACACAGTTGAAAGCAGGTAAATCCCTTGCTACGATCGCCAAAGCACAGGGCGTGAGCGTAAATTCCGTTATTGATGTAATGGTTTCAGATATGAAAGTGAAACTGGCTACGGAAAAACAAAACGGCAAGATTACGGCAACTGAATATAACCAACGTGTCTCTAATCTGAAGCAAATGATGACAGATATGGTGAATGGCGTGAAACCATCCAAACCACCAGTAGATGGCGGTAAAGCGGATGCAGGTAAAGCTCCTACTCAAGGAGATGCAGCCAAGGCTCCTGCTAAAACCAATGCAGCTAAAGCCTCTGCTAAGCAGAAATAGCCACAACTTCCGTTTTCCAAAAGCTGTAGCTCGATAAGTCGCATTCATAAAAACCATTTGTTAATCTGACACATCCACCCATGTATAATAAATCTCCATCCGGCTTCCCTGTACGGGTAGAGAAATCAATAGGCCTGTCCCCTGCTGCGGTACAACAGAAGGAGACAGGCTTATTTGTCATGTAAACAAGATAACATGTGGTAGACTAACATGATCCAGAGGTCATTTTTCACTCTAATTCATAATAAGGAGAATGTAATGAAAATAAATAAACAGGAATTTGATGTGCAAGGAATACACTATACGATCAGATCAGCCATAATTCAAGATGCGAAGAATTTGTCTGAAATCCGCTTGCTGATTGATGGAGAAACTGAAAATTTAGATAGAGAGAAGGGAGAAGCGTTTATAAGTACATCCGGTTTTGAACAGCTCATTGAATCAGATACAGAGAATAACAGAAACCTATTTTTAGTTGCGGTAGTTCATGATAAAATCGTCGGATTTTCAAGATGTGAGGGCCATGTTCTGAGCAGATTCTCTCATAAAGTTGAATTCGGCGTATGTGTACTAAAGGATTTTTGGGGTTACGGGATCGGGACGAATCTTTTAAAAAAATCTATTTCCTGGGCTGACTCCAATGGCATCAAGAAAATAACTCTACAAGTTTTGGAAACGAATGATAAAGCCATTGAGCTTTATAAAAAACATGGATTTGAAATCGAAGGGTTATTAAAAAACGATAAGGTTCTTTCAGATGGAAAATACTACAACACCATAATCATGGGGAGATTTCATAAATAAAAAAAGACCCTGTTCAACAGGATCTTTCATCTTTGCATCCCCACACTTACCCTAATAGCGATAATCATCATAAGGATTGCGATTGCGATACTGATCACGCGGCTGCTGGGCTGCGGTAATCATCAAAAATATGCCTGAGAGCAAATGCATCAACCAGCCCACAATCGGAATCCATCCAATAACCGAGGTCACGATCCCTAAAATAGATCCATAATAAGACTCTCTATTCGTCACCGATAGCACCAACGTAACAATGTGGAAAATCAGCATAAAGAACAATATAGTATACGCGGAATTTACGATGAGCAGCCCGCCCAAAACGGGAATAGCTAAAAACAGCTCCAATCCGCCTGTAATCCATTTTAATGTTTTTGATGGTGTCATTGTTCCACTCTCCCGATGCTGTTTCATTCCATAATTATATCCTATTCCTATACAGGATGACATACATTTTTTGACATATTATATGCTTATATCGTGACAGACTCATCCCTTTTTCGAATGAGCTAAGCCCTGGCTACATATATGTGAGAGAGAATGAAATGACGTGATTTCTAGAGGGGTGAACACGATGGGATATTATATTGAGGTGGAACGCGGCGTGAAGCTGTATGTTGAGGATATTGGAGAAGGCATCCCTGTTCTGATGGTGCACGGCTGGCCGCTGGATCACCGAATGTACGAATACCAGGTCGCCTTGTTGCCTGCTTACGGGTATCGCTGTATTCAGGTTGATCTTAGAGGGTTCGGCAAGTCTGATCGACCATGGCATGGATACAATTACGATCGATTGGCGGACGATCTGCTGGCTGTTATGCAGGCGCTTCAGTTAAGCCAGGTCCGGCTCATTGGTTTTTCCATGGGGGGAGCTGTAGTCACACGCTACATGAGCAGGCACCGGGGATTTGGCGTCAATCAGTTGATCTTAATCGGAGCAGCTACACCCCGGTTCACGCCAACCAGCGACTTCCCTTATGGTACTCCTGTCACAGAGGTAGATAAACTCATCAAACAAGCCTATACAGATCGCCCACAATTGGTAACTTCTTTTGGCGAAATGTTGTTTGCCAATCCCGTCAGCCAGAGCTTACGCGACTGGTTACGTGATCAGGGCTTTGCGGCTTCAGTTCATAGCATGGCTTGTACTTTGTATTCACTACGTGACTCTGATTTGCGTCCTGATTTGCCATGTATACACGTGCCTACTTGGATTCTACACGGCAAGCTGGATCGGGTCTGTCCTTTCCCCCTGGCTGTCCAAACTCAAAAAGGAATCGCCGGATCAAAGCTTATTCCTTTCGAACGTAGCGGCCACGGTGTATTCTACGAAGCGCTACCTGAATTTAATTCTATCTTACTGAGCATACTAGCCCCATCCTACACACCATAATTGAAAGCCTGTTCATTCTTATGTATAATTTATATTTATAAAAAACAAAAAGACGCCTCAGCGCCGTTAATGGCTATGGGGCATCTTTCACTACAAACATTTATCCGCTTAGGATTGTTTGGTATGATTGAAGCTCGTATTATTTAAAACTGCCAGCTTTTTCTCGCCCTTCACCATGGCAGAACCGCAAATGGGGCATGTCGGCTCGACAGAAAAAGCGAAGTTATCCCGCATCCAGCCGTTACATGTATCGCTGGCGCAATTCCAGACAGTTGTAATTTCCTCAGGAATCTCATCCATTGGCTTTTTCCGTGAATTGTACATAAACATCCCTCTTTCTTCATGATTTATAAAGCGATAAGATGTAATCAGTTCAAAAACGGTCTTGTGAACAGATAAAAACAAATGCCCCAAACGCTATGTTCGGGGCATCTGAAGTAGGCTGTAATTTTAAATTACAGTTTTACAACGTTCTCAGCTTGTGGTCCACGGTTTCCTTCAACTACGTTGAATTCTACGCGTTGGCCTTCGTCCAAAGATTTGAAGCCGTCGCCTTGGATTGCGGAGAAGTGTACGAATACGTCGCTTCCACCTTCAACCTCGATGAAACCAAAACCTTTTTCTGCGTTAAACCATTTTACTGTACCTGTTTGCATGGAATTACCTCCAAAATGTATTTATATGACCTTTATTTTTTACAAATAAAAATTCACATATTGCACAAGGTTATTTCAACCTAAAACAATAGCCCTCTACAATATGCGAATCTCAGGTCACAATTTCAATATACTCATATTACCATAAGTGTATTGAAAACGCAAGCACTGGTGAATTTAATTTATGCAGAGTGCTTATGTTCTCTATTGCGAACTTCAAAGCTGTGTTCATTCGAAGGGAGTGAGTCATTAACGCCTACTTAAAACATTATATCCGCAGTTGCTTCTTATTATACCAGCAATCAAGAAATAAATATACAAAACATTGTGCAGGAGACGAACTTCTTACTAAAAGCTCATCTCCTGCGTTTATTTGCTCATTTTGAACTACAATTCTGCCAGTGCTTTAATTTCCTCTGCTGTCAGCGCTTTGTTATACAATTGAACTTCATCCAGGCTGCCATTGAAGTAAGCATCGGCGGCAAAACGGCTTTTGCCGAGATAAGCCTCGCTCGTCAGCAACTCATCGGGATTGAAGGTAATGCTGTCATTAACAGCTACTTCCTCACCATTTACATACAACTTCCCTGTATTCCCTTCCAGTGTAACCGCTACATGCGTCCACTGGTTTAGAGGTAATGATGATTTGGAAAGCAAGCTTTGATCCGTACCCTCATGGATTGTAAACTGGAGCACACCACTTCCTTGGGAAGGGGTGAGGAACATATGCCGGGCTTGGCCGTTGCCAAAGTCAAAAATCCGTTGCCAAGCTGCACCGCCCTTCCAGTTCACCCAAGCGGAAAAGGTAAAATCCTTCGCATCCGTTACCGTCGCTGGTAGCTGCACGTAACCATCCTTGCCGTTCAGGACAAGAGCACCGCCAAGCTTCCCGTCTTTATCCCATGCGGCACCACCATAGGTCTTACCATCGAATTGATTGTATGTGCTGTCGACAACCGAAGTTCCTTGATCTTCACTCCACGAATAGCGTGCAAGCTGAGGACCTTGCGCCTGTCCGGGAACAGTGGCTGTAAAACTTTTCTTAGCTGTGGCTTTGTCCTTTTTGATGGTCGCCGTCAATGTAACTGTTACAGGCTGAGAACCGGCTTCTGGACGGTATACTTCACCTGTCACAGAAATACTCTCCGGGTGGGTGGACTCCCATGAAATAGTGGTATCTTGTGCTGCTTGAGTAGGTAGCGTCAGATTATAAAGAACATTGCTCGTATCGCCCAGGCTCAGATCCTTCTGCACAGCAGCTACAATCTTGCTGGCCTTCAGGTCAGGCTTTAGCGAACCCCATACCGCAACACCCTTTGAGGACAACGCGGTAAAAGCAAGCGTCTTGGCACCTGTGTCTGGATGACGGTGCTGCAGGAATACGCCTTTGTACTTCGTACCCTCTGCTGTAATTTCCAGCTGATTGCCTGCCCCCAACTTCCATGTACCGTTCACTCCACCAGACAGCTTGCCGCCGCTATCCAGACTGACGTTAACGGCTTGCTTAATATTTGCCGAAATTTCCTTCCCGTGATTTACATACGAATATTGACCGAGGACATCCTTTTCTGACAGCTTTTTCAGTGAATCCTCATCTCCCGAATAACGATAAGGTGCAACCACAGGCCAACCGTCAGCGTTCATGAACATTTCATGTACCCGCACTTCATACTGTTCGCCTCTCCCCGGGAAACGGGAATGGAAAATGACAAAATGCTTTTTCGTCTTGGGATCATAATAAGCCGAGTTGTGTCCGGGCGACACATAGCCTGCACCCAGTCCAGTACCCGGATCACCAATTTCTCTTGGAATCAGGTAATTACCTATCAGTTTGACACCGTATGGTTCAATGGAAGCGTCATCAAAAAGTGGTTTATCAGGATTTGCCTTGACCTTGATCATATCATTGCCTTCAGCATCGTAGAAAGGGCCATCCGGTGTTTTGGACCGAGCCACCCGCAAGTTGTATCCGCCATCTGCTGACAATCCACCATAGGACAGGAACAAGTAATAGTAGTCCGTTTGCGGACTGTATTGTATGTATGGCCCTTCCATACGAGCATGGTTACCGCCTGTCAGCTTTTTCCCGTAGCCTTGACCAGGGAGCGGCTTCCCTGTTTTTTCATCCATCTGCAAAATAAAAATGCCTCCAGAGTAAGAGCCATATACCATCCACAGCTTGCCGTTTTTATCATAAAAGGTGTCCGGGTCCACGGCATTCGGATGCTTGGTTGCATCATAGATCGTTCCATCCTCACTCGGTTGGTCCCACATGCCGGATTTTAGAAAAATTCCTTTATTCTTATAAGGCCCTTCAATTTTATCAGCAACTGCTAGGCCCATCGCTGAACGCGGGGAGTCACCCTTGCAAGCGTTATAATACATATAGAACTTGCCATCTGCCAGTTGAATGACATCAGCTGCCCACAGCGTGTCCGTCTGCGCCCAATCCAGTGCTTCCTTTAATTCATCTTTGACATTGGGAATCAATGCATTACCATTCGCCACTCCTGTAGCAATCGTATCCCAATTCATAAGGTCTTTGGACTTGGCAGCCGCCAGATGTGAGCCAAAAATGTAAAATGTGTCTTTCACTTTCAGAATGGATGGATCATGTACGGAAGTCTCCTTGAAAGAGACAGCCTTTTTACTTTGAATTGAAAAGTTTTCCAGGTCTTGAGCTTGAAGGGAAGTTTGCCCTACATTTTGAATTCCATCTGTATCTGAATGGAGTGTTGGCTCCGCGCCTACCAAAGAAGCAGGCAACAACAGCGCACCTGCGAGTGAAGCTGCCGTTACTTTACGAACAAATGATTGCTTCATAAATCAATCTCCTCTCGTTGTGAACATCCCTGATAACATAAAAGAATATTGAGAAAGCGGTCAGGATTATGTTTGTATTAACTTCTTCACCCTCGAATTTAATGTTGGTCATCCCTCCTATTGGAATTAAAGCGCTTTCAATTGATTTGAAAAATAAAAGCACCTTCTGTTAAGAAGGACGATTCAAACCTGGCGGTTAACCGTACCTCTATATTATTCAATGGATATGGAAAATTCAATATGTAATTTTATGTTTTTATAAATTATTCATCGAATTATTAACATTAATAAATGTATTGCGTAAATTTCTAGTTTAAAGTTATAATTTTACAACTAAAATTCTATATGTTTCCTGCCGATATACCTAAAAGAACAATTTTACGTGTATAGAAACATTTAGATTTTATAAGGAGGTGAAAAATATATGCAATGGTATTTAAAAGTGCTGCAAAACTATGTAGGATTCCAAGGCAGAGCAAGACGTACAGAATACTGGATGTTTACTCTGTTCAATGTGATAGCTTGTTTGATATTATACTTAGTGGATCTCCTTTTGGGACTTCCTTTAGTATTGACACTTATCTATAGCTTGGCTGTTTTGTTACCGTCTCTGGCAGTGTTTGTCCGCAGACTCCATGACACAGGTAAAACCGGGTGGTGGATTCTGATTGCTCTTGTGCCTTTCGGTGGCATTGTGCTGCTTGTATTCGAATGCCTAGACAGTCAGCCTGGCGACAATAAGTATGGAAAAAACCCTAAATCATAGTGGTTGTAGATGTCTAAAACCTCTTTCACTTTTGTGAAGGAGGTTTTTTTCATATCCGCCTCTCCCCTAACAAAGTTAAAAAGCCGCCAATCCAGCACAGCGAAAGTAAGTCTGAGCAGATGCTCTGTATTCATGGGATACGAACAATGTGGTCAAAGAAAAGGGCAGAATCCAAAGGGTAAGTCACATCCATTATTCGTATCCGTGAATTTTTTTTGGTTTTACCTGTTTATATCCTCCTCTTTTAGTTTATTTTAAACGAGTATTAAGCTGGCGCTAAGATTGGGTGTGTATGATGTATATTAGAATCTGGTAACTACATAAGCCGGATCGGCTAAAGGCATAAACATTACTCCCGTTGGATATCCATATAAGGCTCCACCTTGTCAGAAATTGAATGAACACAAAGGAGATTTACACTCATGAATCGAAAACGAATTATGATCATCTGTACACTGTTGCTGGCGTTATCTATTGGGCAGTCTTCTACTTGGGGAAGTCGGGCTAATGCTGCTACACTGGCTCCAGAGAGAGCCCCTCAGGTACAGGATAATGAAGCTTCCAAGGATGATGAACTTTTGAAAACACTGGGCGCATCCTCGGATGAGCAATTGTATGATGCGTTATATAACGGTCAAACCTTGGCAGATATTGCACAATCCAATAAACAGGACGCACAGGCTGTTGTTGATTTACAGGTAGCTCAGTTAACGGAGCAGTTGGATCAACGACTGGCCAATAAGAGCATTACACCTGAGCAATACCAAGCCCATAAGGCAGAATTGACACAGGTCGTTGCTAAAAGTGTGTTCGGGCTGTAAGTTAGTGATATGACAGAATGTGAAAAAGGCGCTGAACCCATGGGGGCCAGCGCCTTTTGGCTTGTCTATATTTTGTTGTAAATTACACTTGATATACTCGGATCAAGTTAGTGGTGCCCGCCTCAGCGACAGGAACACCTGCTGACAGGACTACAGTATCGCCTTTATGGATATATCCTGCATTCAGCGCGTTACGGATGGAGGATTCGAACATTTCATCCGTTGTTGCTACTTTATCCCCCTTGATCGGGAATACGCCGGATAACAGGCAGATTTTAGCGAATACCGTATTATTCGGAGTAACCGCAATAATAGGTGCCTTCGGACGATATTTGGATACCATACGTGCCGTGAATCCGCTGGCAGTCGATGTAATAATTGCTTTCGCATCCAGCTCCAGGGACGAACTCACCGCACCCTGACTAATCACTTCGGTGATGTTGGTGCTTTGACGTGCTCGGCGCTTATCAAACTGCTCCTGATAATCGAATTGCGATTCTGCTCTGGCAGCTACAGCGGCCATGGTCCGTACAGACTCGACAGGATATTTACCCGCAGCTGATTCGCCCGACAGCATAACAACATCGGCTCCTTGCATAACGGCATTAAACACGTCACTAACTTCGGCTCTCGTCGGACGCGGGTTCACCTGCATGGATTCCAGCATGTGGGTAGCTACGATAACGGGTTTGCCGACCAGATTACACTTGTCGATCATTTCTTTTTGCATCACAGGCACATCTTGAATCGGCACTTCGACACCCAGATCGCCACGGGCTACCATAATGCCATCGGAAGCTTCGATAATATCATCCAGGTTTTCCATGCCTTCAGCATTTTCAATTTTGGAATAGATTTGTACATGCTCAGCATGATGTCCCTTCAAAATCTCACGGATTTCACGGATATCGTCGCCTTTACGCACAAAAGAAGCCGCAATAAGCTCAACACGCTGCTCCACCCCAAATTGGATGTGCCTCACATCTCGCTCCGTCACGCCTGGAAGGGTCGTATGAATCCCTGGCAGGTTTACACCTTTTCTCGGTTTCAAAATACCGCCGCTTACAATATTACAAATCATTTCCGTACCTTCGATGGAGGTTACAGTCAGATCAACCAAACCGTCGTCAATGAGAATGCGGTCGCCTGGTTTGATGTCCTTCGGCATATCCGGGTAATTCACTGAAATACGATGCTCGTCCCCTAGAATCTCTTCTGTGGTCAGAATGAGCTGGCTACCTGGTTTCAACAGACAAGATGCCTCTCTCAGCTTGCCAATCCGTATTTCTGGTCCTTTAATATCCATCATGACAGGTATAAAGGTATTCATTTCCTTCGCAGCCTGACGCACATTTTCGATACGTTTAACGTGATCTTCCAGCTCCCCGTGAGCCATATTCAAGCGGGCTACAGTCATACCAGCCTGGATCATTTCTTTTAGCAAATGAATGGAGTCACAGGCAGGTCCCATAGTACAAATAATTTTCGTTTTAAGCATAGTAATGTCATCCTCCTGAATGTCTTTACTGTATGGTTTTCTATTCCACTTTGCTTCTCTATCTACATTAAACTTATATAGCTCTATTCTACCTGTACCCGTGCACCAAGACTATGAACTATAGTATGATGAATGTACTACAGTATAATGAATGTTGAAGACATCGGGGAGTGAGTTTCGTGATTACATTGGTGGATATTCGGCAGGACAACGGTGTGGACTGGTATGAAAAGGCTGGTGCAAATAGCGACAACGATGACTTACTGTTCATTTTGGTTACCTTTGGCAAATGTGTATATTGGGTGAACGGTTGCAAATTCATTCTCGGTAAGGGTGAAACACTGCTTTTACCCGGTCATCTGGATTACTATGGCAAGAGCATTCCTACGCTTTTTCATACCAAGTATGTGATACATTGCCGCAAAACATGTACGAACAGCCCACTTCCCATACTGAATACTGACAAGCCGTTGTTGATCAAACCTGGATGCTACGATATGCTGCATGAACGAATTAAATCGATGTACTATCAATGGACTGAACACCCAAGCTACTACACCCTGATGGCTGACTGTCTGCTGACCGAGGCAATGATATATATGAATCAGGAATGGGACAAAGGCGCCATTTCTTGCGATCGAGAGCGACATGTGGAACATATGAAACAGTATATCCAGAACCACTACCGGGAAAAGGTAACCAAGGAGGAGCTTGGCGACGCCATCCGTAAAACC
Source organism: Paenibacillus polymyxa (assembly GCF_001719045.1). NCBI lineage: Bacteria > Bacillati > Bacillota > Bacilli > Caryophanales > Paenibacillaceae > Paenibacillus > Paenibacillus polymyxa. The sequence continues at coordinate 3,182,753 of NZ_CP015423.1, read as the reverse complement.
CCCAATTATGCCGCGACGCTGCTGCGTGAGGTAACACGCCAAACGATCAGCGAGCATGTACATACGCAACGCATTAAAACCGCCATCTACATGCTGACCGAGTCCCGGCTAACGATTCGTGAAATTTCGGAGTATGTGGGATATAGCGATGTTTCCTATTTTCATCGGATCTTCAAACGGTTGACAGGCTGCTCGCCGTCCGAATTTCTGGATGAACGCTCTTCGATTGTTTAGTTGGATGGTCTAGAACAGAATTTCATAGTTACAGGATTTTGCAAAATCCTCAGTTAATAAAAATGGTCGTTCTACCTGGAACCCTGCTCTAGTAGTCCTTTTTGATTAGGGACCAAGAGCGTTCCATATAGAACGACCATCATATTTATAATTAAGCGTATAAATCTGCGTGTATTCGCATTACTTGGGTGGTGTTAATTGGAGGAACCCGCTGTTTTGACCTCTTCCAACATTTTATCGTTATAGCCAAACATCCAGGTCAGGACAAAGGCTACAACCATAGCAGCCAAGTTCGCCAAAATGTAAAGCGGAAGCTGATGATTCATGTAGAGCAACGTGCCTGGAATGACCGTAACTGCCATGCCTGTAGCCGCCAAATGGAAGACAGAAGCGATAAAACCGCCAACCGCCCCACCGATAAGGCCCATAACAAAAGGCTTCATGTATCTCAGGTTGACCCCGAAAATAGCCGGCTCCGTAATCCCCAGAAAAGCAGACAACGAGGAAGGAAGTGCCAACGCTTTCAGTTTGCTATTCTTCGTTTTCAGCCCAACCGCCAGACAGGCAGCACCTTGAGCAGCCATAGCGCAGGTAATGATGGCGTTAAAGGCATTTACGCCGTTCTTTTCAAGCAGTTGAATCTCCAAGAAATTAAATATATGATGCACACCTGTAACGACGATAATCTGATGCAAGAAACCGATGACAATCCCTGCAATACCGAAAGGCAAATCCAGCACAAACGTTGTTCCGTGCAACACCCATTCTTCGAGTGAATGGAAAATCGGACCGATGGCAAACAATCCCAAAGTGATCATGATCAACAGTGTTAAAAACGGTGTGAGAATCAGATCTAGCGCTTCAGGCACCCGTTTGCGCAGCGCTCGCTCCAGCTTGGCTCCGATCAAGCCCACGAAGAAAGCTGGCAATACCGAGCCTTGATAGCCCACTACAGGAATGAACCCGAACATCGTCAACGGATGGGCTGAGCCGTCCGCAACACTATAAGCGTTGGGCAAGGCCGGGTTTACCAGCATCAGACCGAGAACGATACCCAGCACTGGACTACCGCCGAATACTCTAAAGGCTGACCATGCGACTAACGCGGGCAGAAAAGCAAAGGCCGTATCCGTTAATACTTGTGTGTATAATAGAAAATTGGGTGAAATGTCCTGTGGCGTCATGCCGAGGAGAGCGAGAATTTGCGGCTGAGTGAGCAAGCCACGTAGCCCCATGAACAGCCCCGTAGCAACCAGCACAGGAATAATGGGTACAAACACATCGCCAAAGGTACGAATGGAGCGTTGGAAGACGTTGCCTTCCTTTTTCGCCTGACTCTTCACCTCTTCTTTAGATGAACCGGTCACGCCAAGCTTTTCGACCTCTTCAAAAATTCGATTTACCGTACCTGTACCAAAAATAATCTGATATTGCCCGGAATTGAAGAAAGCACCCTTGACCTTGTCGATCTCCTCAACTTTTTTCTGATCAATCTTCTCCTTGTCATGCACCATAATCCGCAAGCGCGTCGCACAATGAGCAAAAGATGCAATATTTTCTTGCCCACCGATTGCCTGGATCACTTCTTTAGCTATTTCTCTGTTTTCCGCCATGATGTTCATCCTCTCGTTCATTCCGTTATGTTTGATGATTAACGAACCACTTGATGTTTTAGCCTACTCATGTAAAATCCCATTTTACCGCCTGGAAGAGAGCCTCTCCCTTGTCGGCAAAAAAGCGTATTTCGTCACTCTCTGGATGCGGAAAAATACGACTGGTGAACACCTCTTCCCCATCGTTGACGAAAATCTCAACTGAAGACGCATCTACAAACAAATGTAGTTTGATATGATCTTTATCCCATGGACACTGCCGTACCTCACCATAGGAAGTGGCTACAGGCTCACCTGATTGCGAACGGTCCAATACAAGTTTGCGACTGACGGCATTATATTTAATCACCGTCTTCTCAGTCTCACTCGCACGGAATTCAATACCAAACACCTTAGCGCTCAAAAGATCTACCTCACAGATCAGCTCATAGGCCGTACCTGTAAATCCTTCATAGGTTTTGCTCTCTGAAAATAACGTGTCAGCTACCCGATCCTCACGATTTCTACGCAGCGTAGTCAGCTCAGGGATCGGCCGCTGCAAGAGTTTGCCCTCATGAAGCGTAAGCTCCCTTGGTAATGTCAGACAATGAGCCCATCCGTTCGGATCTGTGGGATATTCGATATCCGGCAGGCCCATCCATGCCACCATAATACGCCGCCCCTGTGGGTCAATCATCGTCTGTGGCGCATAGAAGTCAAAGCCTCTATCGAGCTCGTGGAATGCACCGTGCTCCAGCGTTCTTGTTTCGGTATCCAACGGCTTGCCGATTACGTAGCCCGATTGATAAATATTGCGATTTTCATCCCCAGAAGGCTCCAAGCCCTGAGGAGAAAAGATCAAGACTCCCGCTTCGTTCAGTTCAAAATAATCTGGACATTCCCACATGTAGCCAAACGACTCCAGGCCTGTGCACAATTCTCCCTCAAACTCCCACGTACGAAGGTCAGTTGATCGGTAGAGGACCGCGCAGCCTGTTAAATTCGTTCTCTGGGCACCAATCACACAGTAAAAGCTATCGCCGTCTTTCCATAGCTTGGGATCACGAAAATGGTCTGTATAGCCTTCTGGCACATTGGCAATAACAGGATGCTCCCATTTAGTAATGTGACCGTTCTCATCCATAACAGCCATGCATTGATAAGGATGTCTAATCCAGTTTTCGTCTCGTGTATTCCCTGTATACATCATGTGTAACTTACCCTCATGCTCCAGTGCGCTGCCGGAATAAGCCCCATGCGAATCAAAATAGTCCCCCGGTGCGATCCCAATGCCCGCACTATTCCATGTGACCAAATCTCTGGATTTCAGATGATACCAGTATTTCATCCCATGATCCGTTCCGAGCGGAAACCACTGATAAAACAAGTGGTATTCACCTTGGTAATAAGAAAATCCATTGGGGTCATTGAGCAAACCGGTCGGTGGCTGGATATGAAACGCCTGCCGCCAGTGACATTGCTCCACTTTCTCCTCCAAGCCGGCTATTTCACCGGGCTCTGCCTGCTCGATCATTCGATACTTTTGTTCTCTTGTCATTTTCATAGTTGTACCTCATTTTATTAAAACTTCGCTTCGGGAACCGGTTCCAAATTAATGAAAAAAATATTTAATCGGAACCGGTTCCTATACGATTAAAAAAAATGCTCATCCATGGATTTGCAACCGATTCCATTTGTGCTCGAATGCTATGGAACCGGTTTCGTAGAAATTATAATCCACTTGTTCAGCGTTTGTCAACGCTTTCTCTTTCGATCAGGGAATAATTCATGACCGTCACTTTTTCTACCGATTTATGTTCTACCAGCCGCATAATATTTTGCGCTGCTACACGTCCAGCCTCCATATACGGATATTGAACGGTTGTCAGGGCAGGGTGAATGACCTCCGTAATATCGTATCCCCCAAAGCCAGTTACCGACAAATCCAACGGGATGACAATCCCTCTGGAATAAGCAGCATTGATTACGCCCAGCGCGATATTATCCGTAGCACACACCATTAACGATGGCTTGAAATGGTCCAAAATGGCGGATGCAGCAATCCGTGCATCGGACATTTTAAATCCGGTCTCATAGTATCTGATATCATACCCTGCTGCTCGCATCGCATCGTCCGTATGAGACTCAGCAGGCACTGCATCGCGAACAGCCTGCCTAAAGCCCTCCTTGCGCTGCACACCGACGGCAACATCCTTTTCAGTAACACCAACGTAGGCAATTTCGCGGTGTCCCTGTGACAAAACGTACGTGCCGATATCATATCCTGCACGATAGTCATCATGGATAAGACTATGAAGCTGCTCGTGCTGCTGGCCCACCAGCAACACCGGAATACCAATGTCACGAATCGCGGCCAGATGGTCGTCTGTAATTTGAGCAGCCAGCAAAATGATGCCCGAAATCTTTTGTCTTCCCAGCTCATAAATGGCTTCGATTTCACGCTGTACATCCTGGCTCGTATTAGAGATCAGCATCTGATAATGCTGAGAACGCAGTTCCTCATCAATCCCCATCAGCGTATGAGATGTCGCAAAAGAATCCAGACGCGGGACAACGGTGCCGATGATGTTGGTCCGCTTCGCCTTAAGACTCTGGGCAAAGGCATTGGGCACATAGCCCGTGGCTTTAACCACTTTTTCAATTTTTCGTTTCGTATCCACGCTGACAGACCCGCCGTTCAAAAAACGGGATACCGTGCTCTTGGATACGCCAGCCATTTGGGCTATATCTGCAATCGTCTTATTCATGAAGTCCCCCGGAAATTTTTCGTATTCACAAGCTTCCAAAACGTCTCTTTTCACATAACCCTATAATACCATATGGCGGGATTGGATTGCTGTAGCTCCAGACCCATCATGCACAAAACGCCGTCCCTTCAGTGAAGAAGGAAACGGCGTCTCATGATGAACGTAATTTTAAAAATCAAAGTTATCCGGATCTGGACCTACCCGAAGATCGGCATTTAACGCCTGGATTCGATCCATATCCTCGCGCGTCAGTTCGAAGTCAAAAATGTCGGCATTTTCGACGATCCGATGCGCCTTGGTAGACTTGGGAATGGTGACAACTCCCTGCTGTACATCCCAGCGTAAAATCACTTGCGCCACCGATTTGCCGTACTTGGTCGCTATGTCTTGCAGTACCGGATGATCGAGCAATTGACCTTGCATTAACGGAGACCAAGCTTCCATTTGAATGTCGTTCTTTTGACAGAATTGCAACAGCTCGGCTTGCGTTAATTGTGGATGGAATTCCACCTGATTGATCATGGGCTTAATTTCGGCATCCTTCATGAGATCTTCCAAATGATGAATCTGGAAGTTGCTGACTCCAATGGCCTTAATCCGTCCTTCTTTATACAAGGATTCCAACGCTCTCCAAGCTTCTTTATACTTTCCTTGAACTGGCCAATGAATCAGATATAGATCCAGATATTCCAGACCCAGCTTGTCCAGACTGGCTTCATAAGCGGCTCGTGTCTCTTCATAGCCTAAATCTGCATTCCACACTTTGGACGTGACGAACAGATCTTCTCTGGACAGATTATTTTCCTGAAGGGCTTCCTGAATAGCCTGCCCTACACTGCTTTCGTTCGCATAGATTGCAGCTGTATCTATACTGCGGTAGCCATGCTTTACAGCAGCCTTTATAGCATCGACCAGCTCCGAACCTTCTTCCACTTTAAATACCCCGATGCCAAACCAAGGCATGCGAACTCCGTTGTTTAACAATGTTGTGCTTTGTAAGTTTTGTGTCATTTTGAATCTTCCTCTCTATTTTTTAAAAGCTTTAACCTGTAATGGGGGTTGTATCCCTTTTTTCGAGCATACGACTCCAGCCTGTGAGCAAAACCGCAACGAAAACCATAATGCTCCCGATCCAGGCCGTATGAATGAGACCGAGTGAATCCGTTACAATCCCGCCTACATAAGCTCCGATTGCTATCCCTGCGTTGAAAGCTGCAATATTAACAGCAGAGGCAACATCGACAGCTTTGGGTGCAAACCGTTCGGCTAACATGACGACATATACCTGTAGCCCGGGCACGTTCATAAACGCAAGCAATCCCATAAAGAAGATCGTAATCAGTCCTGCCGTTTTAAAAGGTGCCGTGAACAACAGGAGAAACAGGATCACTGCTTGAATCAGAAACATGTAAAACAAAGCTGAAAGCGGCTTGCGGTTTGCTGCTTTTCCGCCAATAACATTCCCGATGGCAATCGCAATTCCATACAGCAAAAGTATAAACGTTACCGTACTTTGCTGAAATCCGGTTATGTCGTGAAGTAATGGAGATAAATAAGTAAATACCACAAATGTGCCTCCATACCCCAAAGCTGTAATGATAAATGCGAGTAGCAAGCGACCATTGGTAACCAGTTTGACCTGCTCGCGGAAAGGAGTCTTGTTCCCTTTGCGCAGCGTAGATGGCAGCAGAATCAGATTGGCGATGAGTGCCACTACACCGACGACCACAATCGCCATAAATGCTGCCCGCCAACCCCATTGCTGCCCAATGTAGGTACCCAAAGGTACGCCTGTAACCGTGGCTACGGTCAACCCGGAGAACATAATGGAAATCGCACTCGCTCGCCGATCATCCGGCACAAGATCGGCCGCGATAGTGGAACCGATGGACATGAATACCCCATGAGCGAACGCCGAGATCACACGTGCAATCAGTAGCAAGGCAATTCCGCTAGAGACCGCAGCGAGGCTGTTGCCTGCAATAAATATAATCATGATCCACAGCAGCAACGTTTTACGGGAAACACTTGATGTTAATGAGGTCAAGACAGGTGCCCCGATGGTCACCCCTAATGCATACAGCGTTACAGTTAGTGCAGACATCGTTACAGATATGTGCAAGTCTTCAGCAATCAGGGGAAGCAGTCCCACGCTGATGAACTCAGTTGTCCCAATCGCAAAGGCGCTTACGGCTAGAGCCAGTAATGGCCAGATACTTCGTTTTGATTCTGGCGACATGTTTTTCACTCCTATCTATAGAAATCTTCGACCAGCAGATGTTATTATGAGTTATTCAAGCAAATATGAACAGTACGTACTTTTTAGTGATATAGGTACTAAAAAGTACCCTAAATAAAGTTCTTTTTAATTAAAACAGGCTGTTAAGGTATGTATAACAGAAGCGATACACATGGGGGGATCGGCATTGGGGAAGAAAAAATACAATATCTCTGTTGAGGCGACGTTAGAGGTGATCGGTGGGAAATGGAAATGCGTCATTCTGTGTCATTTGACACATGGAAAGATGCGGACAAGCGAATTAAAACGGATGATGCCTTCCATAACACAAAAAATGCTGACTCAGCAGCTTCGTGAATTAGAGGAAGACGGCATTGTCAATCGGATTAGCTATAATCAGGTTCCACCCAAGGTGGAGTACGAGCTTAGTGAATATGGATGTAGTCTGAAAGGCATTTTAGATTCTCTTTGTGCTTGGGGAGAAAGACATATTATTAAAGAATACGGGGATAAATCTGCGGTTTTGGAAGATAACATTCTGAATAATTTGTAAAGCCAAAAAGAGCGCCTGCAATACATCAGCAGGCGCTTTCTCTCTCCGAATTCCAAGGGTTACGAATTGGACATCATTTTAATTTGTGAAATCAATGACCATACGTCCTTGGATTTTGCCCTGCTCCATCTCCTCGAAGATCTCATTAATGTCTTCGAGCGGACGTTTTTGTACAAGAGGGACAACTTTACCTTCTGCAGCGAACTGGAACGCTTCTTTAAGGTCTTCACGAGTGCCGACCAAGGAGCCAATAACTTGAATGCCGTCCAGAACCAGACGTGGAATGTCCAGATCCATCTTATCGGTTGGGAGACCTACAGCTACGACACGCGCGCCAGCCTTCACAACGTCGATGGCCTGGTTGAAAGGTGTTTTGGCAACAGCAGTAACCACGGTTGCATCCAGACCGGCACCGTTTGTTAACTCCTTAGCTCGAGCGACCGGATCTTCTTTCATGCTGTTAACGATATAGTCAGCACCGATTTGTTTGGCCAGTTCTAGTTTTTCATCACTGATGTCAAAGGCTACAACTTTAGCATTGAATACATTTTTGGCGTATTGCACAGCCAGGTTACCCAAGCCACCAATGCCGAAGATACCGATCCATTGTCCTGGTTTGACTTCACTTACTTTAACTGCTTTATATGTGGTAACCCCTGCGCAAGTTACACTACTTGCAGCGGCAGGATCAAGACTATCTGGTACTTTGACCGCGTAGTCAGCTGTGACAATACATTGCTCTGCCATTGCACCGTCTACCGTATATCCGGCATTTTTAACTTCACGACACAGCGTTTCCCGCCCGGTTAGGCAATATTCGCAGTGACCGCAGCTTTGGAACATCCAGGCAATACTTACGCGATCACCAATCTTAAGACTGGTTACTCCTTCACCTAATTCAATGACTTTCCCAATACCTTCATGCCCCAGAACTCTGCCTGTGACATCACCGAAATCTGCATTTTTTACATGTAAATCTGTGTGGCAAACTCCGCAATACTCGACTTGGACTAACGCTTCCCCATGCTTCAGGGAGCGTAAAGGTTTCTCTTCTACACTGACTTTCTTGTCTTTTGTAACAATTGCTGCTTTCATGTAGATCTCTCCTTTAAATAGATATGGAATTATTTTGTAATGCACACTCCATTATTATAGTAACTCTTGCCCAAAAAGGACAAACATAAATCTAACTTACTAACTTAAAACTATTTAATCGAAAAATGCTTCTTTCTAAGTCCTTGGACCCTTGTAGGAACTTTGTACAATAATTTACAATGTAAAAAGTTTCACATACTCTATTTGGAAGAAGGATAAAGAAACATGAAAAAAAACTGGAAAGGTTGCCTGTTCAGCATATTTGCCATTATCTTGGTTGTGTCAGTAACAGGATGCAATTCACAGCCCGCCATTTCTAGTACCACCAGCACTTCATCCTCATCAGCTACCAACGCTCATGCGGTTGTTCAAAAAGGCCCGCACTGGTCTTATGAAGGAGATCAGGGACCGGAGCATTGGGGAGAGCTGGAAAAAGATTTTGTTGCTTGTGGTAACGGCCACGAACAATCTCCTGTCAATATAGAGCATACCCATTTGGAAGCATCGCAAACGCAGCAACCGCTGCAAGTTCATTACACTAATACGAAAGCATCCATTTTGAACAATGGGCACACTGTGCAAATCAATGTTGCCGATGCCAGCAATAGCATCATGCTGGACGGTACTAAATTCACTTTAAAGCAGTTTCATTTTCATCACCCGAGCGAACACCAAATAGATGGTAAAAATGCTGAAATGGAGCTTCATTTTGTCCATCAAAGCGACAACGGAAGCACAGCTGTCTTAGGAGTCCTTATCCAAAGTGGCAAAGAAAACAAGGCTTTCAACCGCATTTGGTCCAAACTACCGAAGGATAATTCCCAAGAAGCGGCGGCTCTAGATGAAGAAATAGATCTCGCTGCGCTGCTGCCAAAAGACCTGCACTCCGTTCGCTACAACGGATCGCTGACTACCCCGCCATGCACAGAACATGTAAATTGGACAGTGCTGGAGCAGCCTATTGAAATGTCCGCAGACCAAATCAACCAGTTTGCTGCCATTTTCCCCGATAACCATCGTCCTGTACAACAACTGGGAACCCGGGAACTGACTGCCAATAAATAATAAAATAAAGTGCCGTAAGATGTAAGGTGCATTCTATATATAAATACAACCGAAAAGCCCCCTCTATTCATCTAGTTAGAGGGGGCTTTTCGGTATTACATTTACTGCTCATTACAAGCGCACCAGTTCCTCCACCTTCACCGGTTGACCTGTACGCATAGAACGGTTGGCGGCAATGCCTGTTAAAATGGACCATGCACCGTCAATATGTGAGGCCGCACGATGAAACCGATCCTCTGCCGGCTTATCAAAAATATCACGCAGCATAACTGGATCTCCTCCGCCATGACCACCCTGGCCTTCCTCTACTTCGACTTCATAAGGTGCTGCAAAGTGGGGATAGATGGTGATGGTCTTCTCTTTTAGCGCACCCTCATCTGCCTTGCTGCCACCGGAATTAACATAGGATTGCTCGGATACCCGAACTTCCATCCGTCCCTTCGTGCCGTTAAATACGATGATAAAGCCCTCCCAAGGCATGTAAGCATTCAGCGAATAGTTCATTACCGTCTTGTTCTGATACTTCACCATGACACTCAGCGTATCTTCAATGCTGATATTGTCGCCAAATACGCTTTGATCCCGCACATAGCCATCCTCATGCTCAGCATCCAGATACATGCTTTTTAGATGCTCGTTACGGTCCAGGTGTAGCGCAAAGGGGTCATTTTCCGCTGCCTTGCTGCCGTAAGCCCGTTGATAAAACTCCGTCACGCCACGCTGCTCCGCATTTTCTCGTCCGTAAAATTTCAGATCCCCCATCGCATACACCGTCTCCGGTTTCGAGCCAAGCCAGAAGTTCATCAAATCAAAATGATGCGTCGATTTATGCACCAGCAGACCGCCGCTATTGCGCTTGTCCCGGTGCCACCGACGGAAATAATCCGCGCCATGCTGTGTATTCAGCAGCCATTCAAAATTGACTGACAGCACCTCTCCGAGCGTTCCGTCCATGATCAGCTCACGGATTTTCGTATTATGCGGCGCATAGCGGTAGTTAAAGGTGACGCGCAGCTTCCGTCCCGTGCGGTCTATGGCATCCAAAATGTCTTGGCATTTATCTTCATCCACCGTCATCGGCTTCTCGGAAATGACATCACAGCCCAGCTCCATCGCCCGGATAATATACCGATGATGCACCCGGTCAATGGTCGTGACAATGACGATATCCGGCTGCGTCTCCGCGATCATCCGATCAAACTCGTGAGCTTTATAGGTCGGAATCGGCTCATGCTCGTATTTCTCCTGCAGCAGCTGATTGGCATAATCCATTCTCGTCTGATTGACGTCACAGAACGCGATCAGCTCCGAGGTATCTTTGAAAACGGTAACAACTTCACCGTAAAAAAATTCGGCTCTTCCTCCGGTACCCACAAGTGCATATTTGATTTTAGTCAATTGGTTCACACCCTTTACATGAATTGCTTTTATTTTATAGTATAAGAAAGAGCAAAATCTTCGCTTTTATTATGATTTTTCCCGTAAAATATACATATATTATCCTTATGTATTCTTTCACTAAAGGAGACTATCGATATGATCGCTACACCCCGTTTTGCCATCGAGCAAGCGTTGCGGAAGGTGCCATTCAGCATGTCCGCCGACCATGTTCACCAAGCGCACGAAATCTATTATTTGCTGGCAGGAGAGCGCTACTACTACATTAATCAGCGGGTATATGCGCTCCAGAAGGGCGATTTGATTTGGATCAGCAAACATGATTTTCACCGTACGAGTAACAAGGGTAGCGGTAGCCATGAACGGATTTTGATTAACTTTGATGAAGAATTTGCAGCCTCGTCAATGACCGTCTCTCCCTCCAGCGATCAGAATCAGCTTCTTCTGCCAGAGAAAAGCTTTCTGCTTCGCCCCTCCGCGGAAGAACAATGCGAGCTGGAACACCTATTCCGGCAAATGCTAGATGAATACCACCAAGAACATGCCTACCGCCAGCTATATCTCCAGAGCTTGCTACTCCAGCTCCTTATCCGCATCCGGCGCATACAATCGGCCACTGCCGATACCATTGCACCGGAACGTAGCGAAAAGCAGCAGCGCGTGTACTCGGTCATCGCATACCTGCATGCTCATTATGACGAGAGCCTGTCGCTAGATCGGCTGGCTGAGCATTTTTATATTAGCAGCACGTATTTATGCCGTATTTTCAAGCAGACAACAGGTTTTACCTTAGTAGAATATCTTCAGGATGTGCGGGTCCAGCAGGCTCGGGCGTATTTAAGAGAAACAAGCTGGAAAGTGACTTCCATTGCTGAAAAAACGGGTTTTGACAGCATCGCTCACTTTGGTCGTGTATTCAAGCACCTTACCGGGCACACCCCACTACAGTACCGAAAAAAATACAAAAAGGAGTAGAGAGATGCCCCTACCCCTTAATTCCCGTCAAGGTGATGCCTTCAATAATTTGCTTTTGGGCAATGATGTAGACGATTAGCACCGGGACGACAGAAATGGTGGTACCCGCCATCATCAGTGACCAATCGGCGGTATATAACCCTTTGAAATTGTTAAGTAAAAGCGGAACCGTGAATTTCTCCGGTGTATTGAGATAGATAAGCGGATCAAGAAAGCTGTTCCAGGCACCCAAAAAGGTGAAAATCCCTATTGCCGCCAATGCCGGACGAATGAGTGGCAGGATGACGCTCCAGTAAATACGAATGTAGCCCGCCCCATCCATTACCGCCGCTTCCTCTAGATCGCGTGGGATACCCATGACGAACTGGCGGAGCAGAAACACTGCGAATGCATTAAACAAGGCTCCAGGTACGATCAGCGACCAATGTGTATCCAGCCAACCGATGCGATCCATCACCAAATATAACGGAATCATCGTCACCTGCTTGGGCACCATCATCGTAGCGAGGAACAAGATAAACAGTATGTTCGAGCCCGGAAATCGGATTTTAGCAAAAGCATACGCCGCCATAGACGCGCTAATCAGTGTCGCTGTCACGATGATCACCGTAATGTAAAAGCTGTTCATATACGCCTGCACGAAGGGCATTGCCTCCAGCGATGCCGGATAGTTGCTCCATACGAACGGATCAGGAATCCATTGAGGTGGGACGACGAAAATTTGAGAAATATCCTTCAGGGAACTGAGAACAGTCCACAGGAATGGAAAAAACATGACTAAAGAGCCGACAGCGAGCAGCACATGGCGCAGGAATACCCTACCTCTGGAACTAATCTCCATAGTGCACCCACCTCTTTTGCATTTTAAATTGCAGCAGTGTAAATACGAGAATGATCACGAACAAAATCATTGCTGCCGCAGCACTTTCTCCCATCGTGAAGTCAATGAACGCCTGATCATAAATGTGGTACACCAGCGTATAGCTTGCTTTGGCTGGCCCTCCATTCGTCATGACAAACGCCTGATCGAACACCTGAAAAGAACTGATGACCATCATGATGGTCACAAAAAAGGTCGTTGGTGACAACAGCGGCAATGTAATATACCTTAGCTGCTGGAACTTGCTGGCCCCGTCAATTTCGGCTGCCTCGTAATAGCTTTTGGAGATACCCTGGAGTCCTGCCAGAAAAATGACCATATTATATCCAAGTCCCAGCCATATGCTCAAAAGCGCAATCGACGGAATCACCCACTGCGTATCGGTAAGCCACATCGGGCCTGTAATCCCAATCGCTCGCAGCAGATGATTTAAAATGCCAAATTCGCCGTTCAGTATCCACATCCAGATGACACCAACCGATACCGAACTGGTTACGACAGGCATGAAAAAGAACAAGCGATAAATTTCCTTGCCCTTCACTTTGTTGAGCACGATGGCTACGAGCAGAGCCAATATAATCCCCGCCGGGATGACCAACACCATATAGTACATCGTATTGATGAGTGCCTTCCAGAAATCAGGATCAGATAATTGGCCCTTGAAATTGTCCAAGCCGACAAACAAGGGTACGCCAAATCCATCCCAGTTTACAAAGCTTAAGTAAAGCGCATATAGCAACGGCAACAGCGAAAAACATAACAGACCCAAAAACTGGGGGCCAATGAATAGATAGCCCCACAGCGCTTGATGCTTTTTCTGCATCTTGTCACCTTCCTCCCCGGTCACGGCCCATCCCGTGCCTACTTGACCGCCTTGGATATGATCTGATTCAATTTTTCAATGGTTGCCGCAGCATCCTGCTTGCCCAGGAACATCAGGTCGATGGTTTCCGTGATATCCGAGTTCAGCCCTGGCACCTGAGCATCATAGGCCAGTGCAGATCCATGAGCATGCCCTATGTTACGTCCTTCGGTCAAATAGCTTGAATGCTCAATTATCGCCTTTTTCATAATGCTCTCATCTGCGGCAGCAAGCGTACCCATGGCATTCCCACCTTCAACCAGCCGGGCCTCCTGTCCCTTCACAGAGACGTAGAATGCTGCCAACTTCATGGCCTCTTGCACATGCGGACTATTTTTGTTTACAGCTACATAGGCAACCGGAATGGCAACGGGCTCATTCTTACCGGTATTAGATGGCCAGTAGATATAATCGAAGTCGAGGCTTTTATTTTGGCTAAACAAGGGTTCCAGCCATCTTCCCGCCGCCAGCATACCGACTTGATTGGACATGAACATCGCGTCAGCCCCTTGCCCTTTGGGAAGCGAGCCGAGATATACCGCATTTCCCTTTTTCACCATATCGTACATAAAACCGAATGCTTCCTTGCCCTTTTCATTGTGGTCCAGCACATATTTACCTTGTTCATCAAAGATCTGACCGCCATTCGACCACACCCATGAATACCAGTGAGCCCACCAGTTTTCCGCAATATAACCCTGCTTTCCGGCTGCCTTCAGCTTGGATGTAACCTCTTCAAAGGCGTCCCAATTCCACTTGCCTTCGTCATAGTATTCTTGCGGCGTCTTCACGCCTGCTTCCTTAAATACCTTTTTGTTGTAATACATGACCATCGGGTTGGAGTCGGGAGTGACCCCATAAATTTCCCCATCACGCTTTGCCGGTCCCCACAATCCTTCCGGAAAATCCTCAGCCTTCACATCACTCGCATCACTTTTTAAAAACTCACCCAAAGGCTGTACCTGCTTCGCCCCGATCAAACGCGCAATCGTCGATTCATACGAATAAAACACATCCGGTCCGCGACTTCCCTGAAGCTGTGTCAACAGCTTTTGCTCATATTGGTCTCCCGGTACAGGCACCAGCTTAACCTCGATATTTGGGTTTTCCTTTTCAAATGCATCCAGCGCCCGCTGATACACCTTCACCTCCGCAGGATTACCCCAAGCCTGCATCGTAAGTCGCACTTTTTGCCCTTCTGTGTTCTCTATTTTGGGAGAGGTACTGCATGCCGCTGCAAGTAAAAACAGAACGCTGAGGAAAAATCCAATCTTTATCCAGCTCATGTAATTGTCCACCTTAACCGCCTCCTGTAGCTTCGCATGGTTGTATGTCATCCTTCTTTTGAAGCGCTTACAAAACTTTCCCTATCATCATATGTAGGAGGGGGAGGCGCGATATCCCCATTTTCATTTTTATATAAATTTTTTTCTTTTGGGGCTCTGATATGACAGCGACCAAGGGAAAGTAAAGGGCTATACAGCAAAAAAAGAAGAATGCAGCTCACCTGCTTCCTTCTTTCGTATTCCTTCAGTATGATTCCGTTTTCTATGACTTTATTAGCATCTTTTCAAAAATATTATAGCCGTTCGTTTCGCCTATATACGTATAACCGCATTGTCTGTAAAACTCACTAAGCTTGTCATTGCCCGCAATACAGTCTAAACGGATTCGATCCTTGCCTGTGAAGTGGATGCCTCGTTCAATCCATTGCATCAGCTCACGGCCTCGCCCCTTCCCGGTGCTATCGCGATCCACAACCAAACGATGCAGATATACTGAGGTTCCTCCTTCAGAATCCGTTTCGTCTAGTTCCCACAACTTACGGTCCCATGCACTGGGCTGCTGCTGCAAGATCACTGCGCCTGCCAGGCTATGATCCTCTGATGCTCGGAAAATAACCACTTCTCCGCGTGCAATAGCGCCGCCTAGGTTATGATCATCTTTTCCTTTTAGTAAGCGTCCCCATTGCGTAGAGCCTTTGCTGTGCAGCCATCTGGCCGTCTTTAAAATTAACTCCTGAACCTGCTCCTGATCTTCAGTGCTTGCCTGAAAAGCCATTAATCCTGGTTTGACAGATGATTCGACAATATTCATTGATGTCATGCTGCACCTCAACTCTCACTAATTTTCCTTATGTATAAAATATAGCATAAAAAATGAGCGTCTGACTTCACTTGGTCTTCTAGTAGCTTCCCCATATCGCCCATACCCTTCACAAAATTTTAGAGGCTCTCTACAAGGAAATTTCAAATAGTTCCAAAATAATTCAAAATTTTATTATATTCGCTAAAAAAATAAAATTGATTCTATAAATTGGTTGTTATATTGATTTTGAGAACTCCTACCTTATATGTACGTATTTGAGCAAGGGGAGGAAATTTTGATGGGTGCTATCGAAGATTACCGACGCGAGCTTTATAGAATTGCTTGGAGAATGCAGTATCGTACAAAACGAAATCGGAAACGTGAAATTTCTTTAGAATTTAAGCCTAACCTCTTTCAAACCTCATTTTCGGAAGAGTCTGATAACAAAATAATGATGCAATCATATATTAATAGACTAAGGTCTGAGACAGGCAAAAAGGTCATCTATGAAATTTACATAAACGATAAAGCAGAAGTACAAGTTGCCAAGGAACTCCATATTACACAACAGGCGGTGAACAAATGGAAAAAGAAGGCGCTCCACGATTTATATCAGATGATGAGTTTATGAAATTAGTTGAACTTGCCCAAACCGAATCCGACGTAGAGGCTATGAATGCAATTTTTCAATATTTCGATCCAGATATTAAACGATTAAGTAAATTTATCTGTATGCCAAAAGAGGATGCCATCCAGAGTATGAAAACTGAACTTCTTGAGTTCATCATGAAAAAATAATGAGTCCTTGGCAATAAGCTGCTTCCGGTTACTCTACCGGAGGCAGCTTATTTTGCTGTGGTCGAGTTGGAATATACTCCTCAACTCTTCTCACATCTTGAGCGTAATTTTAAATTATACAGGATAATCCAAAGGTTTATCCAAGTATCTATTCTAGCTAGAGGGGCTATTCAAATTTAGAGAGGGATTTTCTCGATCTAGAAAAAGTTCATATTCAGGTTGTGTAGTTACAGTCCCCAACTCCTATATAAGTGTAGGGGATGATCGAGCAAAGTACATGAATTGAAAAAATTTATGTATTCGCATTTTTCACGATTGGTTGTAATTCACAGCCTTAAATCACCTACATAAGTGAGAGGGAATTGAAGACTAACATCAAAGAATGTGGAGCCATTTAGATGTTAGCGACTCCATCAAATCCACTCTCAACTAAACCAATGGAGGCGTTTAACAATGGGTTATCACATTATTGCTAATTTTCCATCTAATCGAGATTACAAAGGAACACTGAAAGTTTATAATGATAGTGGCAGTTTGGTATTTGGACCTGTAGAAGCTTTAGGCCGTGGATCAAATGATGCAAAAAACGGTCAGGATCATACGAACTGGAGACTTAAATATGCAGACATTCCTACGGGTGTCGCGAAAACAATTGTTTATGCTAAAGGTGATTCTGACTACTCTTATGGTCCTTATAAGCGGGTGTGGCTGAATCAAGCAGTAAGTGGGAACTTCTTGACTGCTACAAATAATGGCCGCGACGAAATTATGATTCATGGCGGAGACCCTGCTAAGAGCACATCTTTAACATGGTATCCTTTGCGTCCAACATACGGTTGCATTAGACTTACTAACAGCGATCAAAGAGCACTAATTCAAGTTCTTGAGCAAAACGGTAGTTCTGGTAAGATCACAATAAGCGAAAGCTAAAAAATTAAGGGCGGAGGTGAAACTTCGCCCTTTTTTGTATTAATTTGTTTTGTATTTATCAAGTTTGAACCATTTTTGAAATTCACTCTGGCTAATTTTTTTAACAGGTTTCACTTTTTTGCTGTCTATTGAGTATCTGTATAACTTCTTTTGGTCAGATGGATACTCACTTATATAGTCTAAATTTTTCCCATTTTTATGCCATAAAATCAGACTTGTGCTGATGTAATCCGTTTCCCTAGGAAGATATATAAAGGCATCCTTATTTGTGTTATATATAGCTATGGAGCTGCTTGATGTATCACCGTACGAAAAGGCAATTTGATCTTCTTTAGGTGACCAGTTATAAGCAGTAATTGATTCTATATTTTTTTTGCCTTTAGCCTTTAAAAGATCATTTACAATGGTAGATTTTCCGGTTTTAAGATTGATCAGTAGTAACGTATCTCCCGCACTCCGCTGTGCCTGTATAGCCAACCATGTATTAGAAGGAGATAATACTGCGCTCGATATATCACGCAGTTTATCATTATATCCATCTGTTTTAATGGTATAACTCTTTTCTCCTTTTTTGATCGTTATTGATGTAATAACACTTTTCTCAGAACTTGGGGCATTTTCTAGCTCAATTTTTTTTGCCACTAACGAAATGTTGTTCTCCTTCCAAATCAACTGATTTGGGGTCTCGCTCTTTTTAAACTTAGTTATGAACTGATACACAGATGGATTTACAGCATTAACTGAACTTTGAACATACGTATTAGGGCGTAATGTACTATTAGCATTGGCAATAGAAAAACCACTTACACTTCCCACAAGCACTACACTCGACAGGAAAGCAGTAGCGTATTTTAATCTTAGATTTTTCATTTTAATTGCTCCTTTGTAAAAAAATTATTGTTATACAGGTCTTGATCCAATGTTTTCCTAAAACTATATCTATATACATAGACGTGAAAATCGTGAATTTGTTTCTTGTTTATTGAAAATAATTACATAACAATTGGAAAACGTTAAGGCAAGGGTGATACTTTCGCCCGCTCCAGCAGACCATCCCAAGTCAAACATTCCGCCATAAGGTTGGACGACATTGGGGCTGGCAAGCGTGCCTTCACGGGATTACAGAGATACCGACTCCATGCATAAAGAAAAAAGCTGAGCAACCGCCCAGCTTTACCGTTACTTATCTAGTTTAGTAAAATCCATATCCACAATCACAATCCGTTTAACACAATCAGGAAAAGCACATTGACTCCCTGACTTCAAATAAAGTTCTCTAAGTACATCAGTTATCGGCTGTAGCCTTTTCACCTTGAACATTTTCCACTTCTGTTAATTTTGCAGAGCGAGCCCTACAAAGTCAACTTTTAATCTGTGCAGCAGGTACAATTCGGTATAATCCTGAAGTCTCGCCCGCCGCGGGACGTACTTCCTGGATGACCCAACCTAATGACAGTACCCGCCCAAGCCGATCATACTCAGCCTTCGTCAGTTCGGATGTAACGGCTTCGCTTCCTTCCTCTAGTGACAGCTCAGGCTCCCGCCCGAACGCAACGGCAATCCACGAACGAATGCCCCGGATCGTATTGTACTTGATCTGATATCCGTCCGTTACTGCGCTGACAAACACCTCCGGCTCTTGGGACGCCAGCCCGGTGACAAGCTCTGTATAATCAAAATCGGATGGTCCGTCCGTTGGCAGCTCATTTTGCTGCACCCGACGGATTAATTCCTCTTGGGACCAGCCTAAAGAGCGTAATGATTCCAGCAAGAGCGCGTCCCATTGGGAAATACGTACTCTTTTCGTCGATTCAGTCATCGTTTTTTACCTCCTTTGGGTCATGCACATCATACAACCGCTCTTAACCCTAAAGGTTAACCGGGTATGCTACATAATGGCCGGGACTGATTTCTCTCAGCTCGGTTGCACTGTTGATATCCTTGTCCCATACTAATGAACCGTCTGGTTGGGCCAAGCCTCCTCCCAGTCCCCCTTGCTCTCCGACCGCTCTCGGATCAGGCACAGGGATGGAGGATAGCAGTGCCTGCGTGTAGGGGTGAGCGGGCTGCTCATACAGTTCATCTGCATCGGCTACTTCTACCAGTCGCCCATGGTACATCACACCGATTCGGTCTGAAATATGTCGCACCATCGACAAGTCATGGGCGATGAACAGATACGTCAGCCCGAACTCCTGCTGGAGATCCTCCAGCGTGTTAATGACCTGCGCCTGAATGGACACATCCAGTGCCGAAATCGGCTCGTCACAGACGATGAACTCAGGGTTCACGGAGAGAGCACGAGCGATGGAAATCCGCTGGCGCTGCCCGCCGCTGAACTCGTGCGAGTAGCGATACAGATGCTCCCGCTTCAGCCCTACCTTCTCAAGCAAAGCCACTACAGCATCCTTACGCTCACTGCCCTGATGCAGTCTGTGAATATCCATCGGCTCACCGATCAGGTCAAGCACGTTCATACCCGGATTAAGAGAGGAATATGGGTCCTGAAAAATGCTCTGAATGCGCCGACGCAGCGGCTTGAGCTGTTTGTCGTTCAGCTTGGAAATATCCTGACCGTCAAAGCGTACCGTACCTTCTGTATAATCGTATAATCGCGTCAGACAGCGTCCAACCGTTGATTTCCCACTACCTGACTCACCGACCAGTCCGAACGTCTCGCCACGCTTGATTTGGAAGCTCACGCCATCCACCGCCTTGAGCACCTCAGAGCTACGCCCTAACAAATCCTTTGCGGTCACAAAATGCTTCTTAAGCTGGTGTACCTCCACCAAGGGCTGTTGCTCACCCAATACATCTTTTGTTTCACTCACCGTCATTCCCTCCTTCCGCGTGGCCCGCTTTCGGCGTCTCGCAGACTCCGGCAGGCACTGCGTCCGGCTCGTTCAACCAGCAGGCTGCTCGCTGATCCGGGCGCAGCTCCACCATCGGCGGCCGCTCCACACAGCGGGCAAACGCGTGTGGGCACCGTTCCATGAACGGACAGCCTGATGGCGGGTTCAGCAGGTCCGGCGGCGTGCCCTCAATCGGCACCAGCCGCTCGCGGAAGCCGTTCGTGCGCTGGGGCACAGAACGCAGCAGGCCCTGCGTATACGGATGGCCCGGACGATAAAAGATATCGTCCACGCGTCCCTCCTCCATCACCATGCCGCCGTACATGACGATGACACGGCTACACACCTGGGCGACGACGCCCAGATCATGGGTGATCAGAGCAATGGACATGTCGGATTGCTGCTTTAGCGTCTTGAGCAACTCCAAGATTTGCGCCTGAATCGTTACGTCCAGCGCTGTAGTCGGCTCATCTGCAATCAGCAGCTCCGGGCTGCACGAGAGCGCCATGGCAATCATCACCCGCTGGCGCATCCCGCCGCTGAATTGATGCGGGTATTGGTTCATTCGGCGCTCCGGTTCGGTAATGCCTACTTGTCGCAGCAGTTCTACAGCTGCTTGCGTAGCCGCTTCCTTGCTCAGTCCTTGATGTCTGCGAATCACCTCAACCAGGTGATAGCCAACCTTTTTGACCGGATTCAGCGAGGTCATCGGGTCCTGAAAAACCATTGCAATCTGGTTTCCGCGTATTTTGCGCCATTGCTTTTCCGTCAGAGCGGTCAGGCTTTGTCCCCGGTAACGAATATCGCCGTTCAGCCGCTTGCCGGGTGGGGCAATCATCGACATGATCGCTTTCGCTGTAACACTTTTGCCGCTGCCAGATTCTCCTACGATTCCTACCGTTTCTCCAGCATCAATATGAAAACTAACCCCTCGAACTGCCTGATTTTCCCCTTCACGAGTGAAAAAGGAGACCTCTAGCTGTTCGACGGACAGTAGATGTTCTGTCATTGTGTTTTCGCTCCTTCCTGTCGCTCCTGGAGCCATTTGTAATGGACCTGTACTATGAATCTATAAAACTATGAATCATCGTTTTACTAATTTGGGTTCAAAGCCTACACGCAGCACATCCCCCAAAACATTAAAGCTCAACACAGTCAGTAAAATAAGTAGACCCGGGAATAATGCCATATATGGGGCCTGTGCAATATATCCTTGGGCATTATTCAGCATACTGCCCCACGTAGCGTTCGGCAGCTGAACACCAAAGCCGAGGAAGCTCAGCGACGATTCCATCATAATCGCTGAAGCGATATTGTTCGTCGCCCCTACGATAATTACCGGAATCAGATTCGGTACGATGTGCTTCATAATAATACCCAACGTGCTTTGTCCCGAAGCTTTGGCGTATAGTACATACTCCCGTTCGCGCAACGTCATTGTCTCTGCACGGACCACCCGGGCAATGTTCATCCACATGAGCAGTGCGATAATGACGATGATATTACCGACGCCCGGCTTCAAAAACACACTCAGCAGCAAAATAACCAAGAAAGACGGAATTGACATGATCAGCTCCAAAACCCGCATAAGCAGATTGTCGATCCATCCTCCAAAATACCCGCTCACAATCCCCACCACTGCACCGATACTGGTCGCAATAATCATGGACGCGAAGCCTACCAGCAATGATACACGTCCGCCGTATAGTGCTCTTGTAAAATAGTCCCGCCCATAATCATCCGTCCCAAACCAGTGTGCCGCTCCCGGCGGTTGGAGACGCTCCAGCACATTCAACTTATTCGGGTCCTGCGGCGATAAAAATGCGAAAATCGCCCCCAGCGAGAATACGATCAATAGTATGAGGGCGACGGCGCCCATTTTGCTCGTCATCAGCTCGATCCCGATGTTGCGCCATTTGCTCCGATTCATGAATTCACCTCGTTGATTTAATTCTCGGGTCCGCGATGCTATACAAGATATCTGCAAGCAGATTACCCAGGATCAGCAGCAGAGCGGAAAATAAAGTAATCCCCATGATGACGGGATAATCCATCCCTTTTACCGCCGTCATGCCCAGCGAGCCAATGCCCGGCCAGGAAAATACCGTCTCCGTCACAATGGCTCCAGCCACCAGGTCCGCAACCGACATTCCGAGCAGCGTAATGATGGGCAACAGCACATGCTTAAGCACATGTCGAAACAAAACCAGTCTTTTTCCAGATCCGAACGCGTATTGAATCTGCACATACTCTTCCTTGAGCTGCGTAATCGTGCTGGAACGGATGTATCTCACATACACAGACAGAAAGCCGAAGGCCAGTACAAAACATGGTAAAATCCCATGCTTGATTACATCTAGCACCGAGTCCGTACCGATGGTACGCATTCCTGTACTCGGAAGCCAATGCAGATAAATCGCAAACAAATAAATAAGTAAAATACCGAGCCAAAATAGCGGAACAGAAATTCCGATGTACGACATCAGATTAATGAGCTTGTCGATCCAGCGATTCCGATTAGCCGCAGCCGTCAAACCGAGCGGAATTGCAATCAGCACAGCCAATATGATGGATGCGCCCATTAACCCGGCTGTAGCCGGGAGACGATCGAGAATCTGATCCAGCACGGGCTGGTGATTAATTAGCGAGTAGCCGAGATCGCCCGTTAGGCTTTTTTTAAGCCATAATATGTACTGCATATAAGCAGGCTGGTCCAGCCCCAAGCTATGCCTCATTCGTTCAATGTCTTCCAGATGCATATTCGGTGTAACAAAAGAGAGAACCGGATCACCTGGAGCCAGCTTGATCAAGCCGAAGCAGACGATGGACACAAAAAATAGCATCGGTATAACTTGCAGCAACCTTCTGGCGATGAGTTGTCTCATACGTTTCCCTTCCCCTTGCTGTTTTCGAAAAAAATAAGCTGGTTAACCCAGCTTATTTTTGAAAACCCTGTCTTATTTGTGATAAATTTTGGACAAATCCTCGAAAATCACGACCGGCTTTAACACAGCCTGATCAATACCACCATACTGCTTGTCGAAGGCTACAATAGTCTTGGTGTAAGCAATCGGGTAGATAACAGCATCCTCAGCCAGCAGCTCTTGTACCTTTTTATAAATTGCTCCACGTTTAGTCGTATCCGACTCACCCGCGCCCTCTTCCAGCAGCTTATCTACTTCTTTATTTGAATAATGCGAATAGTTGGAAGATGATCCGGTGCTATACAAAATACGATACGCGTCAGGATCATACCCCATGATATAGCCGCTGATCGCCAGATCGAAGTCCTTGGCATTCGTATCGACGAATTTTTGCGACCATGCCGAGGAATCCATGCTGTTCACATCCAGCTGAACGCCAATATCCTTGAACTTCTGCTGAATATACAGCGCTTGTGCTTCCTGAACCTTGTTGCCGCCCGGTATGATAATGCGCAGCTTCAGTCCTTCAGCTCCAGCCGATTTCAGCAGCTCTTTTGCCTTGTTCACATCATTATTGAAAAATGCAACGTCGTTCGTGTGATACAGTACATCCTGTGTCAGAGCAGATTTCGCAGTATCTGCATAATCCTTGGAGCCATAGGATACCTGGATCAATTCATCCTGATTCAATGCATAAGAAAGCGCCTGCCGTACTTCTTTTTTGTTCAACTGCTTTGTATCACTGTTTTCATTAAACAACAGATAAGCCAAGCGACCTTCGCTGTAAGGGAAAATGTCAAACTTATCTGTTGCTTTAATGGTCTCCACATTTTGCGGATCGAGATAGTTTACATTGATCTCACCATTTTGAAGGGCCAAATTCGCAGCATTTGAATCTTTAACAATCCGGTATGTTACTGAATCCAGATGCGGCTTTCCGCCAACATAGTTATCGAACCGTTCGAGTGTAACGTACTCACCGGTTTTGTACTCTTTAAATTTGAAAGGACCAGATCCAATCGGAGAGTTGTTTTTTGTGCTTTTCTCAATATCCGCTTCATTCTCGAAAATGTGCTTCGGAATCGGGGATACCTGTACCAGTGCTGCCTCAAAAGCAGGAGCTGGCTGAGGAAGCTTGAAATCCACCGTTGTATCATCAACCTTGCTCGCCTGAACCGGTTTTCCATTAACCATAAAATTACTTCTCAAAAAGCTGTGCTGCTTCTCGTCCAAAATTTTGTTAATGGTGAAAACAACATCGTCAGCTGTCAGCTTCTCGCCATCATGCCAAGTCAGATTTTTTTTCAGTTTTAGTGTATAAGTCAGCTTGTCTGCTGAAGGAGTCAGACTGTCTGCCAAATAAAATGTCTTTTTGCCATTGTTCACTTGAAACAATGGTGCGAATATCGCCTGATCTATCGTCAGACTTACCCGATCACCCGCATAATTCGGATTCAGCACCACCGGATCAGCTTGTACGCCAATGATCAGGCTGCCGCCATCTTTAGGCTGTCCGTTATCAGCTGTTGTGGTAGCTGTACTGGGTGTATTCCCATTCGTCTCAGACGTAGATCCAGAATTCCCGCCGGAGCATGCACTTACAACCAACATCAATACAATAAATACCAATACACCAGTCAAATTACGACGCATCGCTCTAGCCCCCGTGTCCTCTTAGTATGTAATAAATTTATTATAAATCGGAATAGTCGGATTTACAATCGGTCAAAAACTGTTTATTCCCCTTGTCATTAGCATTCCAGACATTATGTGATCGAATCTAGAAAAAAGACACCCGTTAAGGGTGTCTTTAGAGTATCCACAAACTGATTAGTGCCAGGATGGCAGGCAGGCCTTGCTTTAATAAAATAGACTTATTGGCAGTTAATGCACCATACAACGCAGCCACTACCACACAAATGACAAAGAATAATTGGATTTGCCGCCCGAATACAGTATCCGGATAGAACAAGCCCCACACCAATCCGGCTGCCAAAAAGCCGTTGTACAGCCCCTGATTTGCAGCCAAGGATTTGCTTGCTTCCGCCAGCTCCTTCGAGGTGCCGAACGTACGCATCGCCCGCGGAGTCGTCCACAGAAACATTTCCAATATTAGAATGTACACATGCTCCAGAGCTACAATTCCGACCAATATTGAACTAAGTAAGCTCAAGTATATTCCTCTTTTCCACATAAAGTTACTATGAGGTGATTTTTAGATCTATCCTCGAAAAGTATAGTTCATCTTCCAAAAACAGTAAAGAGACCGAGCCTAAGGCCCGGCCTCATTTCTACATGAAGCCTTACATCGTTCTTGCAAAATCCAACAAAGCTTTGGACATGCTGTTGATCTCGTCTGTAGATGCATTCACTTGTTGCGTTAGCGCGGCTTGTGTTTGTGTCAGCGTAGACATATTACCGATATTGTGCAAAATCCGCTCGATGAGTGTCTTCATTTCGTCCAGACTAGTCTCGATATTTCCGGTCGCATCAGCACTGTGTATGGCGAGTTTTCTCACTTCATCTGCAACTACCGCAAACCCCCGCCCCTGCTCGCCCGCACGCGATGCCTCAATGGCGGCATTCAGACCCAGCAGATTTGTTTGATTCGCAATCTCTTTAATGAAGTTGGAAATGTTTTGCGTCTCTTCTGCACTGACTTTGGCTTGATTCGCTGCCTCTGTCGATTGCTCCTGAGCCGTTGCCAGCTCCTGCGCCTGGTTACTAACCGAGTTAACGCCGTTCACCATTTCCGTAATGGAATCGGAGAGATGCTGAATTTTGAGCGTCAGCTCATCCGCGACAGCCTGCTTTTCCTTTTCGACAGTAATATCACGAATGGTACCCGCAATACGAATAGGCACTCCCTTGCTATCGCGTATGCTTCTTCCACTGTTTTGATACCAGCGATATTCGCCATTTTTACTTTGCAAGCGACATACCATGTCATATGGCGTACGATCTGAATAGTCATTTAAATGGTCAACTACAGCCTTAAACGCATGCTCGGCATCGTCAGGATGTATACGCGAGCTCCAACTGCTTAGTACACTCGGGAAGTCCTGCTCATCCTTAAAGCCCAAGGTGTGGCGGAATTGCTGGGACCACCAAAATATATTATCCGGGTTCTCGATATCTCCATCAGCCAGAATGACGTCATATGGAGCCTCCACCAAAACACGATTGATGAGATCATATCTTGTAACTAGAGCCTGAAGCTCCTCGGACTTAATCTTCTGGTCGTGCACATCCAATAGAGCGCCCGCAATCCGAAGCGGCACTCCCTGCTGATCGCGGATCGTCGTTCCGGTAGCCCGGAACCAGCGGTATTCTCCATGCTTCAGCTTCAAACGATACTGTACGTCATAAGGCGTCTTGCCCGTAAAATCCAGCAAATGATCCGACAATTCGGTCAATGCTCTGTCATGATCTTCGGGGTGCAGCCGGGATGCCCAGCTGTTTAATACATTGGGGAAGTCCTTTTCGCTCTGATACCCCAGCATAGCACGAAATTCTTCTGACCATGTGAACGTATTACTTGGATTGACGGGATCACCCGCAACCACCTCCATGTCCCATAAGCCAATCTCTATAGCCTTGGTAACAAGCTTCAGACGGATGTCAACATATTGAGCATCATTTTTCATGGACTCAAGCGCTTGGTTTACATTGTTTGCGATTTCTTGAACCTCGGAAGATTTGGATGAAACTTGTATTGCGGCAGAATAATCCTTCTGCTGTATTCTTTGTGAAAGTTTGCGGCTTTCTTCTACTAAAGGAGCAAGTGAGTGGGTCTCATTTTTTTTAAGAAACATATATGCTCTTCCCTTCTAAGCCAATATATAAAACGATATAGTTTAATATCGGAATTTTATTAAGAATCATTATAAATAAATCTAAAATTGCACAGGTAATAAGAATCATTTTTATGTCCATATACCTATATATTCATACAGAAAACATCGAAAAATGTCGAAAAAGGAAAGGTCTTAATAAGTCTGGAAATGAAAAGAACACCTTCGCATTACTTCGCAAAAGTGCTCTTTCTGGCAATTATTCAGTTCGTTGCATCTTATTTAATTGAAGCAACGTATTCCTCGCCCTTTTCTTTATCATATTGGCCTTCCCATTTGGACATGACCACAGCGGCAAGCGAGTTACCTAATACATTGACTACCGTACGCGCCATATCCAGAATGCGATCAATACCAGCAATAAAAGCCAACCCCTCCAGCGGGAGGTTCACTGCTCCAAGTGTAGCGAGCAAAACGACAAAGGAAGCACCTGGCACCCCTGCAATACCTTTGGAGGAAATAATCAAAACTAGCACCAGCGTGATTTGTGTCGTGATTGGCAGGTCAATTCCGTACATTTGGGCAATGAAAATCGCAGCCAGTGCCTGATACAGGGTGGAACCGTCCAGATTAAAAGAATACCCAATCGGAATGACAAAGGACGTAATTCCTTTAGGACATCCGAACTTCTCCATCTTCTCCATGATCTTAGGCAAAACACTTTCCGAACTGGCCGTCGAATATGCAAGCAGCAGCTCACTTTTCAATATTTTAACCATGGTCCAGAGACGGGTACCGCAAAGCTTGGCGATAATTCCAAAAACAATCACAATGAACAGTATCATGGAGCCGTACACCGACAAAACAAGCTTCAATAAAGGCCATAACGAGGCCAATCCAAACTTAGCCACTGTCGTTCCAATCAGGGCAAATACACCGAACGGAGCCAGGCGCATGACCTGATTGGTTACCCAGAACATGGCGTCGGCTACGCCTTCAAAGAAATTCAGCACAGGCTTGCCTTTGTCACCAATCGCCGCTACCCCTAATCCAAACAGTACGGAGAAGAATATAATAGCCAGCATATCTCCCTCGCCCAGGGCGTGAATAACATTGGTAGGAACAATATGCACAATCGTATCTATAAAGCTATGGCCTGACTTCTCTGCAGTCTCCACATAGGAATGGATATCACTCTTGGCCAGGTGGGACATGTCCACGCCGTCACCCGGTCGAACCAGATTGGCAACAAGCAGTCCGAAAAGGATGGCGATTGTCGTTACAATCTCAAAGTACAGAATAGACTTTCCGCCGAGTTTACCCAGTTTCTTCATATCTCCGACGCCGGCTACGCCGATAATGAGCGTTGAGATCACAATAGGCACGACAATCATCTTGATCAAGCGGATGAAAATATCACCGATTGGTTTTAAGTAGACTTCCACCCCTGAATTGCCGTAAAATAAGGCACCAATAATAATACCTAAAGCCAGACCGATAAAGATTTGCATCGTCAAATTAATCTTTTTCACTTCGCGTCCCCCCTGGCTGATTTGTATATTTTTGCAGTATGCTGTTCTTAATATTCAAATGATGTTATTTATACTACAATCTGATCTATAAAAAACGACAATTATCTACAGCTGCATTTATTTTTTTCTATAAATTCACAAACTTTAACGGCGAGCCTGTGAATTTAGCTCACATTGCCTTTCTGACTGAATACCCAGGAGGTGAATATAGATGAAGTTGAATACGCTCCTTTTCCTGCTCATGCTTGTATTTGTACCGCTCGCAGGTGAGCTGAATATTCACCCGTTCGCTAATACATTTCGTCTCAGCTTTGGTACACCTGTATTTTTTTTCTTTCTGTTATCTATTCGTCATATTCCGCCTGCATTATCGGGAGTGCTTGCAGGGATAGCGGTAGTCGCCTTTCGCATCTTACTCAATCATTACTCTCAGCCCGGCCTTCCCTTCGAAGAGTTGCTGACACTGCACGGCCCTACTTTTTTTTATTACATGGTCTACGGCCTGCTCTTCCAGGTCCTTAACATTAATGCTGAGCCTTACCGCGCACTCCGCGTGGGCATCCTCTCTGTAGGGATTGAGGTTGCCGCAAGTGTGTCGGAACTTAGCGTCCGGTGGAGCATAGACGGCGATTTCTGGGACATCATTAAGATCAGCAAAGTAGCTTTCATGGCTATGATCCGCAGCTTCTTCGTGCTTGGGTTTTATAATATGATTCGGTTAAATCAATCGGTCCAGCATGAAGAGGCACAAAGGCAGCAGACGGAGCGAATTTTACTCCTTGTATCGGACTTGTATGAGGAGTCGGTCCAGTTAGGCAAAACGCTGTCACATGCAGAACAAATCACTCGTGAAAGCTACGAGCTGTACCGTGAGCTGCAGCAGGATGAGTCTCTGAAGGACAGAGACCATTACGCCAGACAGGCACTTCGTATTTCCGGACAGGTCCACGAGATCAAAAAAGACAGCCAGCGGATTTTTGCTGGTTTGTCCAAGCTGATTGATGCCGAAAGCGGAGTGCATTACATGGCTTCTCAAGAGCTTGGGGAGCTAATCATCCGAACGAACAGCAAATACGCGCAATCGCTGGACAAGTCTATTCGTTTTACCCTAGATGTCGATCCATTGTTACCCAAGCTGCATGTTTATACCGTTTTGACACTTATTAATAACCTGACAGCCAATGCAGTTGAAGCAATGAAGGACAGTGGAAGGATTGACGTTTCCATTCGCTTTCAAGCGGGAAAAGAGGATGTAGTAACCTTTATTGTCACCGACAACGGGCCGGGTATTCCTCAGCGTAAACGGGAAATGGTCTTCACACCGGGGTATACGACCAAGTATGATGAGGAAGGACAGCCGTCGACCGGTATGGGATTGTTTTATGTACGTGAGGTCGCGGAGAGCCTTGGAGGAACGATTGAACTGCAACAGGATGAAGAAGAGAATACAGATAGATTACAGACCACTTTTAGAATTACATTGCCTTTACGGAAACTGACGGAGAAAGGAAGATAGCCCGGATGCGTTTTTATATTGTGGATGACGATCAGGGAATTCGTTCTATGCTGGCAGACATTATTGAAGACGAAGGTCTAGGAGAAGTCATCGGGGAAGCAGAGGATGGTACCTACGTGAATAGCGGCCTCCTAGAGCTGAACCGGATTGATGTATTGCTGATTGACCTGCTGATGCCGCTTCGTGACGGCATTCAGACCGTGCGTGCACTTGGCGATCAATTCAGCGGCAAAATCATTATGATTTCTCGCATCGAATCCAAAAACATGATCGGCGAGGCATACTCGCTCGGTATTGAATATTATGTGGCCAAGCCTTTGAATCGACTGGAGATTATTGCAGTTATTCATAAGGTGGCTGAGCGTCTGCGCATGCAGCAGTCGATTACGGATATTCAGCGCACGCTTCAAGGGTTGTCGATGTTCACAACGAACAACCCAACGGCAACAATTGAACCGACCCGAAACATCGTAACTTCCGGGCAGTTTCTGCTCTCCGAAATGGGGATGATCGGCGAAGCCGGGAGTATGGATTTACTGGACATGCTGGAATTTCTGGACCAGTATGAGGAGGAAACAGGAAATCTATCTCCCTATCTGTTCCCGCCGTTGAAGGATATATTTGCTAATGTAGCGTCCAAACGATTAGGGGCTTCAGCCTCAGCAATAGAGCTGAGTAAGGAAATCAAAGCATCGGAGCAACGTGTCCGCCGTGCTATTTTTCAGACGCTAAGCCATATAGTATCGCTCGGATTGACTGACTATACCCATCCTAAATTTGAAAATTATGCATCCAAATTTTTTGATTTTACAGAAATCCGCAAAAAAATGCTGGAACTGCAAAACAATGTGGAGCCTTCACTGTCCCAAGCCCGCATTAATACGAAAAAGTTCGTACAGGTGCTCTATATGGAAGCAAAACGGCTATTACATTAAAAGAAAAGCACCTGCATATCCCCATGTATCTATTACTTGGAGATTAACAGGTGCCCATCGTTGATGATTCGATATCCCTTTAGTCCAGACTCTTGCCCTGCCACTCCATAGCTTCCAAGAGATCTACACCATCGGACAGCAGACGTTTCAAGACATTCAGTTCTTCCGAGCTATAACGATTTAAAAATTGAAATAACTGCTGCTGTACCTTAACATGCAGTCGTTCATGCATAAGAAAGAGTCTTTTCCCCAACGGGGTTAACCGAAAATAAATTTCTTTCTTGTTGTCGTTAAGCTGGGTTCTGCGAATCCAGCCTTCCTTGAGCAGCTTGGTGCTGACTTTCGAAACTGTACCCTTGCTCAGCTCAATTCGATCCGCTAATGTCGTAACATTAATCGGCTCATGCCTCCCAATACAGTCAATGACGTGCACATCCGTCAGATTGAGTGAAGCAATTCCATCAAAATGCTCGTGTATTTCTTCGAGAATAGTCATGCTCTCTCTCTGCTGATGCTGCTCCAGCTGGTGATTCATCTTAATGAGCAAATCATAAACATGCTGAACTGATGTCGCTTTCTCCATACGAAAAAATGGTCACTCCTTTGACATACTCCTCCTTTCATTATAGCCCATTTTTGTTTCATAGAAAACAATATATGCATACGGAAAGCTCCCCTTTAACATTTCCGTATATATACAAAATATATCTATTATCGATACTTTGTTTCATTTGAAACAATATTATTTTATTATAATTGAGAATGATTATCAATTGTTTTTAAAAATTATTTCTGTTTCTCTTCTTACTACGTGGGTATTTTCATTTTGAAAAATATAAT
Organism: Paenibacillus polymyxa; assembly: GCF_001719045.1. Taxonomy (NCBI): domain Bacteria; kingdom Bacillati; phylum Bacillota; class Bacilli; order Caryophanales; family Paenibacillaceae; genus Paenibacillus; species Paenibacillus polymyxa. The sequence goes on along the minus strand of NZ_CP015423.1, from coordinate 3,150,883 downwards.
TGTATAATCGTAAAATGAGAATAAGTTAGAAACAAGTTCTCCATAGAAGGGATGATGATACATGTCGGATACAAACCAATTATTCGGTCAAGCACTGGTTAAATCACTGGTCGGGGAACGTGGACATATTCGAGTAGCTCGGGCTTTACCAGACATCGACGTCGAGCTGGCAGGGAAGAAAAATGCAGAAATGCCTTACAGCATTTATCAACTGCTGAAGCATATGATTTACTGGCAGCAGTTCATGCTGGAGCATTTGGAAGGACGGAAACCCCAGCTTCCGGGCAATGTCATGGAAAGCTGGCCCGAAGAGACTGGACCGCAGAGCGAAGAGGCATGGCAGGCTGTCATTAACGAATTTTTACAGGGCGTAGATCAGGCTGTGCAGATTGCCGAAACCGCACAACTGGATGATTCACTAGCTCATTTTCCAGGTGAAACGAAAGCAGGACTGCTGCGGAATATCGCTTCCCACAATTCATATCATTTGGGTGAAATCGTGCTGCTACGCCGGATTTATGGAGCTTGGCCACCACCAGGAGGCGGCTTTCCAGTCTAAAGGCAACACCATGCTCTAATCAAGCTTTCCCCCATCCGCTGCTCCATACCTCCATCATTGCAATGGGATTTAGGCACCGCGAGGAACTCGCTTGCGTACCCTATATGGGAACCTACTAACTCGACCTGAAGCCGTTTACCCGTAATCAGGTGCAATCCGAATAACGGTTCCCATGATGCAAGACCAAAGAGAGGTTTCGAGGTTATGGTGAGACACTTATATTTAAATCGTAATATTGCCTGTATGATTGTGATCAGCCTTATTGCTAACATGAGTGGAAGTATGATCCTTCCACTCTTTGCTATTTATGTAGAGCAATTCGGGATATCCGTACTCGGCATGAGCATTTTATTTTCTCTATTTTATGTAGGTAGATTTCTTGGTGGAGGCTTGGCAGGACGAATTTATGAAAAGATTGGCGCAAAACGCTTGGGGTTGAGCTTACTCATTGCTGAAATCGCTTGTATGCTCCTGTTTCCGATTGCAACAAGCTTCATCATTCTATCCATACTGAGACTCCTCCAAGGCTTGGTAGCTATAGGGCTAACCGTCTTTGTAAGAGTCACGATCAACCATATGAGCACCGCAGATAATCGAGGCATGCTCAATGGATATATCAGCAGCAGTGAAGGTGCCGGTATGATTTTAGGGCCTCTTATGAGTGGAGCTATTGTTTCTTATTTTTCTTTATCCATTCCGTTTTATTTCGTTGCTATTTTCTCATGTATATCCTTCGTTGCCGTCTCCAGAATGACTTTCCCCAGTCTCTCTTCCAAACCTCAGCAACAGCACGCACCCCTTCATGAGTCGAAAAGAAAAACCATGCTAACGAAACAGCTACTGCTCTATTCCACCGTTCATTTCCTTGAAATGAGTGCATTCGCTATATTTTTAACGTACTTCTCCATATATGCAACCTACAAGCTCCATTGGAGCCCCGCAGAAATCAGCTTAGCTTTTACCATTATCGGCATATCGACCTTCATATCAGCCCCCTTTATTGGCAAACTATCTGATCTACTTAAGGATCGCTTGATGCTTTGTATCATCGGTCTATTGTTGATCATGGTGGAAATCATCTTATTTCTTTGGTTCACAGAACCGTGGATCGTATACTTAGGGATGTTCATCGGAGGTATAGGAGGAGCCAGCTATCTGGATTCCTTTTACTCGCAACTAGGGGATGTTATTCCTGAGGAGAATAGAAGCTCATTTATCGGCAACGTCGTATCTTTGTCCGAATTGGGGGCCATTGTGTCTCCGATCCTCGCAGGTGCACTCATGGAACAGTTTAGCGTCAGCACTCCCTTTTACTACAATTTGATTTTGGTGTTGATCGCTATAGTTATCCAATATGTTATTCGTTTTAAGTCGAAATCTATAAGAAAAAGGCCAATTGCATAAGCAACTGGCCTCCTTTCTTTCTCACAGCTCCAACTCAACTGCAACCCCAAAATGATCCGATACAACTGGTCCCGTTTTCCCGTTCAGTACAACGGTTGAGGATTGAACCTGTGCAGCCTTATTGGAGAAGATAAAGTCAATACGGAGCGGCTCCGCATTGCTTTCCCAACCAGCAATAGCTTTAATCACCGTGTGGCCTTCATCACGTACTGCTGCATTCGGATAGGTATCCGACCAGCCGGATTGCAGTACATAGTCATATCCTTCTCCACGCACTTCAGCCGCGTTGTTGAAATCACCCATCATAAACACAGGAGTCGGAGCAAAAGAATTTAGCACTTTTGTTGTACGATCCCATAGTCCACGGAAGGATTCTTCATCATTCCACCAGTTATAATGTCCACTTACAAACCAGGCCTGCACTCCGTCCACCACAGTTTGAACGCCGACAATTTTACGTGAACGGTAGTTGTCATAATCCTGTAGCGAGGAAACATATTCGTTCACCGTAGCTGTAATCGGTGTTTTGGACAGAATCGCCAAACCCTCGTCGTATTTGGCAAAACCAACATGTGCGGGAGCCCACGTCCACTGATAAGCATCGGACAATAGCCCGTTCAGCACATAAGCATAGTTATCACGCTTAATGACAACTTCAGGATCTGCGCTATAATAAGCGCCCAAATCGTCCGGCGACAAAGGAGTCTCTTCCATGGACTGGTTCACTTCCTGCAAAGCAATGACATCAAACTGCTGTTCATCAATAAAAGCAGCCAGCTGCTTTAGCTTATCATGCTGGTTTTCTTCCATCCAAGCATGTGCATTTAAGGTTAACAACTTCAAAGTAATCACCTGTTGAGTATGTCTTGTATATCTGATTTAAGCACATCGGCCTTCGGTCCGTAAACTGCCTGCACCCCATTGTCTACTTTTATCAAGCCCAAGGCACCCAGCGCTTTCCACGTCTTTTCATCTCCAACGGCATCCGTATCCTTCACCGTCACACGCAGACGGGTCATGCAAGCGTCCACCTCGACAATGTTCTGCTCACCCCCAAGCGTCTTGATGATATCCGTAGCCAGTTGATTTTGAGTGGAAACAGCTGCCACACCCTCTGTCTTCGTACTCCCAGCCACGGAAGTCCCTTGAGGCTCCTCATCCGTATAGTTCCCCAGTCTTCCCGGCGTAGCCATTTTCAATTTACCGATCATAAAATACGCGATAAAGTAGGTTGCTACAGCAAACACCACACAAGTCAGCACGAAGTTAATAATATCCTGCACCAAACCCGCATTTATAGACAACGGCATTCGGGTCAGCAGTTCAATCATACCAAACGAATGTAAACGTAAATGTATGATGTCGGCCATTCCGAACGCAATACCGGTAAGAATAGCATAAACCACATACAGCACAGGCGCCACGAACATAAACATGAATTCCAGTGGCTCCGTTACCCCTGTTAAAAAGACAGCTGCGGCTGCCGAAAAGATCATCGACTTGTACTTGCTGCGTTTATCTTTGTCTACACGGCGATACATAGCCACCGCTAGTCCCATAAGGATTCCTGCTCCACCGATCATTTGTCCTACCTTGAAGCGAGCAGGCGTCACGCCTTCCAACAAGCTATTGTAGGCTGTCGGATCAGTACCACGAAGCGCACTCAGGTCACTTGCCCAAGCCAGCCACAGCGGATCTTGCCCGGCAACGACGCTTCCTGCCCCGGAACCCGTAAGTGTCGTGTAAACGCCACCAAGTTGAGTATAGTTAATAGGAACGGTCAGCATATGGTGAAGTCCAAAAGGAATTAGTAGTCTTTCCAGTGTACCATAGACAAATGGCGCTACAAAAGGAGCCGACTCCCCTGAAGTCGCTAACCAAATACCGAACTGATTAATCCCCCCCTGAACAAATGGCCAGATGGCAGACATGATCAAACTTACGATGACAGACCATAAAATCACGACAAAAGGAACAAAACGTTTGCCGTTAAAAAAAGCTAAAGCGTCTGGCAGCTTGCGGTAATTGTAGTACTTGTTAAATACCACGGCTCCGACAAAGCCGGAGATGATACCGACAAACACACCCATATTAAGTGCAGGTGCCCCTAAGACAGAGGTAAAATAGCCACTAACCGGAATGGATGCACCAAAAAGAGTGTGGGTGGTGGCACCCTCCTGGGTTAGCATTTTCGAGGACACACCCAAAATCGTTCCTGTTGAAATATTAATGAGAATAAAGGCAATTAAGGCCGCAAAAGCTCCGCCCGCCCGTTCCTTAGCCCAGGAACCACCAATCGCCACGGCAAACAGTATGTGTAAATTATTGATAATACCCCAACCCAAATTCTCCATAACCCCGCCGACGGTCAACCAGAAATGGATATCACCAGCCAACATCGCCACTACTTTACCAAGCGAAATCATAATCCCGGCTGCCGGCATAACAGCAACAACCACTAGCAGTGCTTTCCCGAGCTTTTGCCAAAAATCAAATGATAGAAGTTTTTTCATGCTCCTTCAATCCCCATCCCTTATAGTATGTACAGCGTTGTTTGTACCCTATAAACATTATGCAATCGGTTGCACAATTATTATAATGATATCGCTTTCTATTGGCAATACCCTAATTGTAAATATCTTGGCTAATGATCATAGAAATACTCGAAAAAGCCGCGAATTTGTTGATTTTCGAGCAATATCGTATGATAGAACATAATATTTCCTGCTTGAGATAGCAAAAGGAGACGAAGACGATGGCAGTAACCATCAAAGATGTCGCAAAACGTGCTAATGTTGCTACTTCCACCGTATCCCGTGTCATTCAAGACAGCCCCAAAATCAGCGAAGCGACCAAGGCACGTGTCCGTAAAGAAATGAAGGCGCTTGGCTATGAACCCAACTATTCAGCTCAGAGTCTGGCTAACCGTGTCACACAGTCAATTGGCATCATTATGCCTGAATCGGATGTGGCAATCTTTCAAAATCCGTTCTTTCCGGAAAGCCTTCGTGGGATCAGCGAATGGGTAAATGAGCACAACTATACACTGTCCATTGTCACAGGAAAAACGAGCGATGAATTGCTATCCCGCGTGAAGCTGATGACCCGGACCGGGCGTGTTGACGGCTATATTGTTCTGTACTCCAAGCAAAAAGATAGCATTGTGGAGTACCTTCATAAAGAAAAAATACCTTACACCGTAATCGGTAAGCCTCAGCAATTTGTCAGTGAAACTACCCATGTAGATAACGATAACTACCAGGCTGCCAAGGATGTGGTCACTTATTTGACTGGGCTGAATCATCAGCACATTGCTTATGTTGGCGGTGATCATGAACACATCGTGAATATTGAAAGACTCCGAGGCTACCAGGATGCGTTGCGAGAGGCAGGCTTGCCTTTACCCAAGGAATACGTGGTCAGGGAGCCATTTAATCTGGAGGACATGCGCACATTATTGCAGGCCACCCCGCCGCCTACCGCGATGGTTGTTAGCGACGACCTCGTAGCCATGGCAGTACAGAAAATGCTTTCTCAGCTAGGCGTGTCCATGCCAGAGCAGTTATCCATGGTGAGCTTCAATAATCTAATGCTAGCTGAACTGATGAATCCCCCTCTGACTTCCGTGGATATTGATATCTTCACTCTAGGTTATCAGGCAGCCAAAAACCTGATTGAAAAAATCGAGGACCCCAAGGAATTGACCAAACACATCATTGTTCCCCACCGAATCGTGGAGCGCAAATCCAGCCAATTACTATGATTCTTAGCGGAATGAGCAAGAACTGATTTTGTGGAAACCCATAAAATCAGTTTTTTTGCGTTGACAGGGCAAACGGTTGCACTATATACTGAACTCGCTCATATACTGGTTTCGTTAAAACAACGATCTCATTTTCCGAGAGGGGTACGCAATCATGGTTTACAACCGATTATTTGACGTAGATAGCTGGAAGCTGACAACACACACTCTACATAGCACACACATGCGATTACAGGAAAGCATAACGTCCATAGGCAACGGTTATATGGGCATGCGCGGCAATTTTGAAGAAGCTTATTCAGGTGATCATCATCAGGGAACGTATATCTCCGGTGTATGGTTCCCCGACAAAACAAAGGTCGGCTGGTGGAAAAACGGCTATCCTGAATATTTTGGTAAGGTCATCAATGCCATGAACTTCATCGGCATCCGTCTGATCATAAACCAAGAGGAAGTAGACTTATTTACGGCACACATCAGCGATTTTGTGCAGGAGTTGGACATGAAACAGGGTATCCTGCGACGCACCTGCACCGTGAACGATCAGGTTCGTATCACTACGGAGCGTTTTCTGAGCATCACCACTCGTGAGCTATGCCTGATTGATTACCAAGCAACGAATATAAGCGAGCAGCCTCTAACTATAGAGCTTGTCCCTTATTTGGACGGCAATACGAAGAATGAAGATACGAACTATGATGAGGTTTTTTGGTTGGAGGAGGCCCGAGAGGTTCAAGAACAATTCATCAGCCTGTCCACAACAACTATAGATAATCCCTTCGGTATTCCGCGTTTTACCGTAAACGCTACCATGGGTATTGTGACCGAGGGACAGGATCTGCAGACGACGGAAGAGAGCTTTTTGTATGCTGCACGCCACTATCAATACAGCGTCGCTCCGGGCGACAGTATCCAGCTGCAAAAAATTGTGGCGGTTACCACCTCACGTGATATGGAAAAGGATGCACTGATTCCACAAGCTGAACGCATCGCTGTGGAGGCTGTGAACAAAGGCTACACCTCCCTCAAGCAGGAGCATGTCGCAGCTTGGGCTCGACGTTGGGACAAAGCAGATGTAGAAATCGAGGGAGATACAGAGGCCCAGCAGGGAATACGCTTTAATATTTTTCAACTGTTCTCTACGTACTACGGCGAAGATGCCCGTCTGAACATTGGTCCCAAGGGCTTTACAGGTGAAAAATATGGCGGTGCCACCTATTGGGACACAGAAGCATATGCCGTGCCTATGTACCTGGCGCTTGCAGACCCGGATGTAACCCGAAATCTGCTGCTGTACCGTCACCAACAACTAGAGGGTGCCAAGCATAACGCAGCCCAGCAAGGGCTACGGGGTGCACTATACCCTATGGTCACTTTTACAGGTGTGGAGTGCCATAACGAATGGGAGATTACCTTTGAGGAAATCCACCGTAACGGAGCCATTGCGTATGCCATTTACAACTACACCAACTATACGGGCGACCTGAGCTATTTACGGAAATATGGAATAGATGTACTGGTCGAAATTAGCCGCTTCTGGGCCGACCGGGTTCATTTTTCCAAAAGCCAGCAGCAGTATATGATCCACGGGGTTACCGGGCCGAACGAATATGAAAATAACGTCAATAACAACTGGTATACCAACACGCTGGCTGCATGGGTTTTGAAATATACATTATCGGTCTTACCTCAAATTTCAGCAGAAAAATCGATGCATCTAGCGGTTACGGCTGATGAGCTTGCACATTGGCAGGATATCATCACTCACATGTATTATCCCTATGATGAGGAGCGGGAAGTCTTCGTACAGCACGATACCTTTATGGATAAGGATTTGCAGCCTGTATCCTCCCTTGATCCCAGCAACCTTCCACTAAATCAGAAATGGTCATGGGATAAAATCCTTCGTTCCTGCTTCATTAAGCAGGCAGATGTGCTGCAAGGGCTGTATTTCTTTGGAGACCAGTTTACGCTGGAGGAAAAAGCGCGCAATTTTGCATTTTACGAGCCAATGACTGTTCATGAATCCAGTCTGTCCCCGTCCATTCATGCCGTGCTGGCTGCCGAACTCAAAATGGAGGAAAAGGCAGTCGAGATGTATAAGCGGACGGCCCGTCTGGATCTGGATAACTACAATAACGATACCGAAGACGGACTTCATATCACTTCCATGACAGGAAGCTGGCTGGCGATTGTACAGGGATTTGCCGGGATGAGAACGTATCGTGAAACCTTAAGCTTCTCCCCCTTCCTGCCTCAAGGCTGGAACAAATATACGTTTAAAATCAACTATCGCGGTCGCTTGTTAAGTATTCTCGTACAGGAAAATGAAGTGATCATTACCCTGTTGGACGGAGAACCGCTGACGCTGGAGCTGTATGGAGAGCCAACGCACATTACCAGTGGACAGTCGTTAATGACGAACAGCGTTTCATAAATCGGGCAGACAGGGGGGAAACCAAATGAAAGCAGTCATTTTTGATCTGGACGGAGTCATTACAGATACCGCCGAATATCATTTTCAGGCATGGGGCAGCTTGGCGGCAGCGCTTAGCATCCCTTTTGATCGGGAATTCAATGAACAGTTAAAAGGAATCAGCCGTACGGAATCGCTCGACAAAATACTGGCGCGCGGTAACCTGTCCGATACGTTTTCAGAAGAAGGCAAGCAAGAACTGGCCACACGGAAAAATACGGAGTATCAGCGGCTCATCTCAGCTGTAACTCCCTCGGACATTCTTCCAGGCATTAAAGCGCTTCTGACAGAGCTTCGTGAAGCCCGAATCGGCATCGCGCTGGCCTCTGCAAGCAAAAATGCAGCATTTATCCTGGAGCGACTGGAGCTAGCATACTATTTTGACAGTGTGGTGGATGTTACCGCCATTCGGCATGGCAAACCTGACCCGGAAATTTTCCTCACCGGAGCCGCAAATCTGGGCGTTCAGCCTGCCGACTGTATCGGCATAGAGGACGCACAGGCTGGCATACAGGCGATCAAGGGCGCCGGGATGTTCGCGGTCGGTGTAGGAACACCTTCGCAAATGCAAGGTGCGGATATCGTGGTAGCCACTACTGCCGAGCTTTCTCTGAGCATGTTGGAGGCACATTTCTACGAGTTCAAAAAGTGACCTCCCTCGGAGTAGTTTATATGGCGTTATCTTAGGGATAGAGCACTCTCGCCTCATATGTATGACCAACGACGGACACCACTGGTGTTCGTTTTTGTTTACATATACTCCAAAAAACTCCCTCTGTCTCTCGCGTCTTCAGCTCCTCCATCGTCGAACACGTTAAATTACCATTCCATGAATATATATTACCATTTTACACATATTACATGTATATCGTTGATTTAAGCTTTTGAAGGAGGACGAGTCATGGCAAGATCACTCGAGGAGAAATTGGACCATCTAAAAAAGACCCTGGGTCATCTTCCTGATGTCGTCTTCAAAAAAATGGACGTGGGACAAACGGGAATTCATGTAGTGATGGTTTATCTCTCCGGTATTGCGAATACGGGCATAATTAACGAACAAATCGTTAAGCCACTCATTTTGACTGGAATCCGTGAAAACCACTCCCAAGTTAATCTGGAGAAAATAAAGGAGGAACTGATACAGCAGACGGCATTTACGATCGGTACGAAAGAAGGGGCAGACCTTGAGACATGTGTAATTGAAGTGTTATCGGGAAATACTTGTCTGCTGATCGAAGGAACCGATGAAGTTTTTTTTGCTTCTACGGGCCAGTTTCCTTCGCGAAGTGTCGATGAACCGAGCACCGAAACTTTGGTTAGAGGGCCGAGAGAAGGTTTTATTGAAGATTTGGAAAGCAACTTGGCAATGGTAAGGCGGCATATCAAAGATCTAAGTTTCAAAATAGATAAAATGACCATAGGAAGGAGATCTTCACGGAAATTAGCGATCTTGTACATATCAGATATCGCAAATCCAGAGCTAGTTCAGGAAGTTAAACAAAGAGTCGAAACGATTGATGTGGACGATGCTTCCGATACCGGGATTATTGAGCAATGGATTGAGGAACATTCATGGTCTCCGTTCCCACAGATTCAAGCCTCTGAACGCTCGGATAAAGCTATAAATGCTTTAATGTCCGGAAGAGTTGTCATTATGCTTGATGGCACTCCTTTTGTCCTGATTGCTCCCATGACCTTCTGGATGCTGGCTCAATCCCCAGAGGATTATTACGAGCGTTTCCCTTTAGGAACATTTTTTCGTATGCTTCGTTTAATGGCTCTATTCATTGCAACATTCCTGCCTTCGCTGTACGTTGCACTTATTTCTTTCCATCCTGGATTAATCCCGCCTGAGCTGGTGATCTCTATCGTTGCCTCAAGGGAGGGAATTCCTTTTCCCGTTTTTGTGGAAGCTCTAATCATGGAGTTATCATTGGAAATATTACGCGAGGCAAGTCTGCGACTACCTAAAGGCATAGGACAAGTCATCGGTATTGTAGGCGGTCTTGTGATTGGACAAGCAGCGGTCGAGGCGGCGGTCGTAAGTGCTTTTCTGATTATTGTCGTTGGTCTTACTGCCATTGCGTCCTTTGCAAGCCCTCAGTACAGCGGGAGTATTGGAATACGGCTTCTTCGTTTCCCCATTATGATGATTGCAGGGATTTATGGGCTGTATGGCGTGATTTTAGCCTTTATTTGCTTAGGCGTACACATGGTCCAGATCAAAAGCTTTGGAGTTCCTTACATGTCACCCCTAGCCCCAATTCGGCTAAGAGATCAACAAGATACTTTGGTCCGGGTTCCTTTTAAATACCTCAGAAAACGTCCTATGATGCTAAAGACACAGGACGAAACACAATCTAACAGGAAAAGGAAGTAAGCCCATGATCTCTTACATCTTTCTGTTTCGTCGAACCCTACGGTTGCAAAAATGCGTCGCCGTATGGATCGCATGTGCTCTCCTCACTGGTTGTTGGGACAGCAGAGAGATCGACAACTTGAGTATCATTCAAGGCGTCGCCATTGATACGGATGAGCAGGAAATGCTGGAGCTTACCTACCAGCATTTAATAGCGCAGAAATCCAGAAAAAATATGTATAGCAACGTAACAACCTTTAACAAAAATTCCATTCAATCTGCTTCAAGGGAACAGGCCAAGCTGGTATCCCGTGCTCCTTTATATAGTTTTATTCGCTTGATTTTGATTAGTGACCAAGCTATACAAAAAACAAGAATCGACCAATTGTTAGATACGTTTACCCGCTCCTATAAACCGAGTCGAAAATCACTTGTTATGATCGTTAAGGGCAGTGCGAAAGAAGCGCTCAATAAGATCGGCAAACATAAAGAGATACCTTCCATTGACCTTGAAGCATTGGCTAAAAATAGCGATTTCAACTCCAAAATACCCTATAGAATAACATTAGGGGAAATTTCTACACATATTTCACAAGGATCTGACTTCGTCATTCAATGCCTAGAAACCAATGAAGGCAACCACTTCTCAGGCGCAGCTTTGGTCAGCGGCAAAACGAAGAAATTTGCTTATTGGCTAGACGAAGAGGATGTTATCGGGATCAACTGGATGCTGGGAAAAACGAAGGGTTCAATTATTAGAACTGAAGGCCCAAAATCGGAACAATCCATGGTGTTTGAAGTCGAAGATGTCCATACAAAACTTATCCCCCACCTCAACGGGCAGGATCTCTCATTCACAGTTCGTATTAAAGCAGATATCAAACTAAACGAAAGCTCGGATAATTCTGTAGACTTCCTGAAGGAATCATTCATCCAAACCGCTAAAGAAGCGGCGCAAGATGAAATCAAACAAACAGTATCCCTATCGTTAAACACGCTCCAGAAAGAAATGAAAGCAGATGTAGTCGGTTTTGGCACAAAAGTAAAAGTGAACTATCCCGCTTACTGGGATCGGGTAAAGGAAAATTGGCAAGATACATTCAGTCAAATACCGATCGATGTTCAAGCTAAAGTACAGATCGAACGAACAGGTGCTTATACAAAAGGAGAGGGAGCGTAATGTCCAACATACCTTCCATGAAACAGGAAAAAATATCTACTCTGCAAGCCTTATTTACCGTCACTTCGACCGTGTATGCTGTGGGTATTGTCAGTTTACCAAGAACCATTGCGGAGCAGACAAAAACGCCCGACGTGTGGCAGGGACTTTTGCTGGCAAGTCTGCTTGGGATAGGCGTGATTTTTATCCATGTTAAATTGTGTCAACGATTTCCAGGGAAGACGTTCTATGAGTTCAATCCTGTGATCGCAGGTAAATTCATTGGTCAACTCATCAATATCGCATTTATTGTATATTGCACGATGATCTGCTCGCTTGTATGCAGAATGATGGCGGAATTCCTCAAAGGCCTTGCATTGGAGAGAACGCCAATAGGCATGATTATTTTTCCGTTTCTTCTGCTTATAGGGTATTTGACTTGGGGCGGTCTCCATGCGATGGTTCGATTGGTCGAGCTTTTTTTTCCTTTAACCCTTATTGTTTTTTTATTGTTGATCGTTTTCAATATCAATCATTTTGACATCGATAATTTGCGCCCTGTTTTTCATAAAGGATGGGGCCCGATCTTCCAATCTCTTAAAGTTGTACCTTTTTCGGCAATGGGTTTTGAATCGGTGCTCATATTAACAAATGTTATGGCCAATCCACAAAAGGCGTGGAAGGCAGGCTGGATCGGCTACTCGATTGCAATGGGTTTGTATCTCTTGATGGTAACGATGGTCGTTGGCTGTATGTCAGTTGAAGAAGTTTCCCGATTGCAATGGCCGGTCGTTTCTTTTGCACAGCAAATTGAATTCCCTGGCGCGTTCCTAGAACGATTTGAAATATTATTTATCATTTTGTGGACGATCAAAATCTTCATGACCGCCTCAAACTATTATTTCTATATTGTTGCCGGGATCAGCCAGCTCACCCAAAAGTGGAATAGGTACATCTGTTATCTCCCGTTAATTTTATTATTTTCCCTGAGCATGTATCCCCAAAGTTTTATTGAAATAGGCAATTTCGATAAAATAACAGGTTACTTTGGTATTATTATATGCGCGGCAGTCCCCTTGGTACTTCTTGTCATCTCCATGGTCTTCCGCCGAGTTGAGAATTTGGATGGGAAACAGTAGAGGATAGCCCCCATTCTTGCCCGATGACTCAAGTCCCCTTACGTTATAGAGTAAGGGGGCTTTTTGCTTTATCCAGCGGATATCTTCGAAATTTTCCAACTCTCCCTCCACTCAATTTATATTCGTGAACTGATATAATGGAAGAGTTAAGCTACTAGCTGATCAACTATTCTCTTTTAGGAGACTAATCATATGAAACCAACCTATCTTATGGATGATATACAGTGGCAACAGCTTATTCAAAACGTGGCTGATCATTTTAATGATGTAACGATCAAACGAGGCTTTCAATATTTTAAGCAAGGAAGGGTAAAAGAATTCGGGATGCCTGATGCCGATCATATTGCAGCTGTCGTGGATGGAAGCGAGCTATACGAGGTGGATCTCCACTTGAGTGCTTTTGCTGCCAGCAGATGTACATGCCCTGTCCACACCAACTGCAAGCATATGATCGCCGTACTACTAAATTACGCGAATGAACAGGAACGTTCTGTACATGCTTTAGTGAACGCTCATTCGGCGAGATTCACCCGATTGGCGGCAAAAGCTGACACGCGTACCACACCTCCTTCCCGGTCGAATCTTTCACCGGATCACAAGGAAGCAACAAGAAACGCTCTCAGTAAAACAGCAAGCAAGATACCAGACATGCCCATTTCAGAGTGGCACGATCTGTTCGATCAGTGTATCGCCCTTAACCGTGTGAACACACAAAATTCCCAATATGTCCAAAGCGCTTTAGCCTCGATCTATGCTGTGAAGCCACCGCTTTCACCCGGCATGCAACAGCTATACGGACTGCATGCTCATCTGCGTGTGCTGGAAAAGCTGGTGCCTCAGTCTCCCATGCCGGGCTATCCCTCTCATACCTATATGGGGTATTACACGCAAATCGCCGCCGATGAGCTTAAAGAAGCTATCGAGCGTGATTTTGAAAGCCCGCTGGAGCTGACCGATGAACCGATGCAAGAAGCCCGTATCGCAGAAACCTTAGCCTATTTGCGCCGAAAAATGCTGACAGAATCGCGTAACGGTACTTATTTTTCAGACACGTATTATCAGTTTTGGCTGAACTGGGTGCATCCCGAAAGACAGGACTCCAGCATATATACGGAGGAATTACAACATTTACAGGCGGCTGAGGAGGATCTCGGTACAACTTTAGCACGACTTCCGTGGATGTTGGCTCGTAGCTGGATGCATATTTACCAATCGCAGGATAATGAAGCCTGGGTACTTCTTCAGGAAGCGGAACGAGCTTTTCCACTAAAAATCTCTTCCAACCAATTGCTTTTGTTCTTAGAGGCGTTGCGCAAAGCCGAGGATTGGGCACGTCTCAAGGACGGACTGCAGCATATCGGTCCCCTGCTTCACAGTCATCGGGATGACCATTTACAGGATTATATGCATGATTGGGATGTGGTTTTGCAGCACCTTCCAGAAGCGGAGCAGGACATGTGGGACACGCTGGTGGGTATGCTTCCATTTGCCGGAGGAATGTATGAAGAGGCGCTGCTTGCCCACGAAAAATGGCGGTCATGGATCGACTATCAGCTAAGCATACGCAGTGAACCATTGAGTTTTCGAGTGAGCGTGTTACAGCCCATTGAAAAGAACGCGCCTGAGTTACTACTCCCCTTTTACCATCAAGCGGTAGAACGTTATGTGCTAGAAAAAAACAGAGCCAGCTATAAAGCAGCAGTCAAGCTGTTAAAGCGACTGTTCAAGCTGTACAAGAAAATGAAGCAAGAATCACGCTGGGAGCTGTTCTTCACGACCTTCACCAGCCGTCATAGCCGCCTGCGGGCGCTACAAGAGGAATTGCGGAAAGGGAAATTGTTATCATGAGTCAATATACCGAAACGATTACCGTGCATATCCAATTAACTACCTATGGAGACGCGCTGATCTATGGCGATTCCTCCATGAACTATAGCATTTCCGGCCAAATCCTGAAGCAGCGTTTGTTTGCTTGGCATGAGGCTTCGTTTTATGGCACCGAGCTGGAGATTCAACATGTTCAAGACACGGATATTATCCTGCTGCCTTCGGAGCAGGTGATTCCTTTTCTGGCAGAGCGCGAGCTTCTAAAGCATATCGAATGGATCTGGGACGAGGCCCATGCCCCGTGGCTTCGGCTGATCCCTTTACTTGCTCACTGTATTGAAGCGAAAGCATATGTGCCCAGCTTCACGGCATTCCAGGCAGGGAAGCTGCAATGGATGTGGGATGCGGAAGCACTGGAAAACATCCAACCGGCAGAGCTTGCTTTGCTAGGCAGCTTGGAGAAGGACGAGCAGGATGGGCTGATAGCGGCGTTCTCGGCTGCCGTATTTCAGCGCTGGTACGGCACCGAAGCGGAAGCCGCCGATTTGCGAAGAGAATATCCGATTCTCTTCGCTCCCAACCGCCCGGCCGCGGCGGGTCTAGACGCGCGGGCCTGGCTCATCGCCATCGGCTGGAAAGCCGATACCGCGCCATTTCGGCCGCTTCTGCAACTGCTGGAGCCAGAGCTGGAGGACGACGAGCCGTCCTGGCAGCTCAAGCTTGTGTTGCAGGACAAGCAGGACCCGGCGTTGCTGGTGTCTGTACAGCTCGCCGATGATGGGTACGCATCCGGCTTATGGCCCGATGCCTGGACAGCACATGTCCGTGAGCGCTCAGCCGGGTGGCTAGAACGCTTGACCTCGATTTTGCCCGCCAGGCAGCGTGCCGGAAGCCGCGATGACGTGCTGAATCGCCCGCTCTCCGACGAAGCGGCGTGGCAATTTCTGACGACCGACAGCCAGCGTCTGCTGGAAAGCGGTTGGCAGGTGCTGCTCCCGGCTTGGTGGGAGGCAGCTACCCGCAAGAAGCCGAAGCTGCGGGCCAAGGTACGCCCAGGCGAAGGGGCGGGAGAGCGCACGAAGGGCAGCTCGCTGTTCGGACTGGACTCGATTGTCCAGTTCGATTGGCGTGTTGCCATTGGCGACGCCGATCTGAGCGAGTCGGAATTCGCCGAGCTCGTCGCTCGCAACGAGCGCTTGGTGCGCTTCCGCGGGCAATGGATCGCGCTCGACCCCGCGTTGCTGGCACAGATCCGCCGGGCCATGGCCGGGATCGACAGTGCTCAGGGATTGTCCTTCCAGGACATCCTACAGCTACACCTGCTCGGCAACGCCGACGAGCCTGAAGGCGACGCCTCGGGCGAGCAGCCGGAAGATGCGGCACGCTTCCGACTGGAAGTCGAGCTGAATGCCCATCTGCTGAAGCTGATCAGCCAGCTCGGACGGCAGTCGGAATGGCCTGCATTGGACGTGCCGGACGGGCTGCAAGCCGAGCTGCGAACGTATCAGCGGGACGGGTATGCATGGCTTGCCTTTTTACGGCGTTTTGGACTGGGTGCCTGTCTCGCCGATGACATGGGACTCGGTAAAACAGTGCAGTTTATTACTTATTTACTGCACCTACAGGATATTGCCGCCGAGACGGGCGTCCGCTCCAGTTCGCTGCTGATTTGCCCAACTTCGGTGCTGGGCAACTGGCAGAAGGAACTCAGCCGCTTCGCCCCTTCGCTGAAGGTGATGTTGCACTATGGAAGCAAGCGGGAGCAGGGAGACTTGTTCCGCGAAGAAGTTGAGCAGGCCGATGTCATCCTGACCTCCTTCGCTACGGCAACCCTGGATCAAGAGCTGCTACAAAGCATGACTTGGGATTCAGTCTGCCTGGATGAAGCGCAAAACATTAAAAATGCGCAAACCAAGCAATCCACAGCCGTGCGCAGCTTTCCTGCACGTCATCGGATCGCGTTGACCGGGACACCTATTGAAAATCGGTTGTCCGAGCTATGGTCCATTTATGATTTTATCAATCCAGGTTATCTGGGCAGCTCACGCGCCTTTAGCAATCGCTTCATTAATGCTATTGAGAAGGAACATAACGAGCAGCGCACGTTAGATTTGCAAAAGCTGGTTCAGCCCTTCATGCTGCGACGCAAGAAGAAGGACCCAGCTATACAGCTTGATTTGCCTGACAAGAATGAGATGAAAACGTACATTCATCTGACCTCTGAGCAGGGCGCGCTCTATGACCAGATTGTCAAAGAGTTGATGGAACGGATGCAGAAGCTGGAAGGGATTGAACGGAAAGGAGCCATTTTATCCGCCCTTACCCAGTTGAAGCAGCTTTGTGACCATCCTGCCCTCTTAACCAAGGAGGCACTCCCGAATGCCGCGGATTCCGGTTATAGTCAGTCCGATCTTGAAGCGGTCATTAGCCGTTCATCCAAGCTGGAGCGCATTCTGGCTATGGTCAAGGAACTGCGGGAGGAGGGCGAGCGCTGCCTTATTTTTACACAGTATATTGGTATGGGGCAGATGCTCCAGCGGGTACTCGCTCAGGAGCTGCAAGAGCCCGTGCTCTATCTGAACGGCAGCACATCCAAAACGGCCCGTGACCGAATGATTGATCAATTCCAATCTCACACGCTCTCCCCTGCCGAGCAGCCGTCCGTGTTTATTTTGTCGCTCAAAGCCGGGGGGGTGGGTCTGAATCTGACGGCCGCCAACCACGTCTTTCACTTTGATCGCTGGTGGAATCCAGCTGTTGAAAATCAGGCCACAGACCGAGCCTACCGGATGGGACAAACGAAGGATGTACAGGTGCACAAATTTATCTCGTTGGGCACGCTGGAGGAACGCATTGATGAAATGCTGGAAAGCAAGCAGCAGCTTAGCGACCAAATCATAACCAGTACCGAGGGCTGGATTACTGAGCTGTCTACAGACGCGTTAAAAGACCTCTTTACGCTACGGCGCGATTGGGCATGATGAGGTCCCGAATCGAACGATAATGTACATGGAGTGTCATTTTGAGTTCGGTATATACCTATTTATAAGAAGTCGTAGTTTATAACACAATCCAAAACTCCTTTGTGTGCATTTACTATCTCATCACAACAAAGGAGTTGATTTGAAGTGGCCATTCGTCCTCCGCAAACATTGAAATCTACGGGCAGAAAGGTTCCTGTTACGAGATATCGCAATGTGAGCCCTACACAAACTCTGCGCCGTTTTACAGTCATTTGGGCTAACAATGATGGTGTGCCTTTTAACACGTCTGGATTTTTCGCAACACTGCGCCGTTTAGATGGAACCTTTGTGCAAGCTGCAGGCTTCGACCGCTTTGGTACTGCCCGATTCAGCAGAGTCCGCACACCTACGAACCAGCCTTATATTCTGCGTACTTTTAGAGATGATGGAGTATTATTCCGCGTTAGATCCGTACCTGCTGGCGTATCCTCGTTTGTCGTTATTGGTTAAGTTCGTACCGAACGCAGCCTAGACGTAGTTAACAAAAAAAGCAGCCAGCAACAGAGCTTATCTGTACTGGCTGCTTTTTTATATGGCCTACCTATTCGGAATCTTCTTCCACTATTGCATTTTTCGTAACGGACGTATTGTACACCGTTTTGAGCCAGTTTTCACTCGACCAGTTCAGCTTACCTGCACCTGCTCCATCCTTGGCCTGCAATTGAGCAACCAGATTGGCAGGATCTTCGGCTGTATAGCTGTATGGCAACGTTGTGAACCCATTCCAAGAGAAGTCCTTGGTCTTGGCAGGATAAGGGGCTAACGGGCTATTCGCATCGTCACTGCCTCCTCTGAATACGGTACCGTTGTTCGAAAAGATAACGTCTTCGGCTTTGATTTTACCTGTGTAATCCGCTTTGTTAGGATCTTTTTGATTATTACGCACTGGAGAGAACACATCAATCAAATAAGACTTTTCTAGCAACACCGCGCCGTTTTCTGTTGAAATTGCACCATTACCCACGACATCAAAATGGTATCCTTTTGCGGCAATTGCTTTAGCCATGTCAGAAGTAATTCTTTTTTTGGCTCTGGCCAATCCGGCATCGTCCATAACGATGTTATATGCATGAGCATTACCACCACGCAGACGAGGCATGCGATCCTGAATATCCAAATAGTAATTATGATGCAGCGTCACCTCCAGGTCTGCATTGTCGGAAGCCATTTCCGTAGCACCGATTAGATGAGCCTTCTTTTGTCCTGCTGCAATATCAATGATATCTTCTTTACTCATGCCTACTGCACTGCTTCTCAGATACGCGTACATAGGATAGGAAGACTTGTCTGCTTCCATCGCGTTGACTTGTTGGGTTACCCAGCTGTTGGAGCTGCGGTCATCTCCTTTGAACAAAGACCAGGAAATCGTAACTCCGTTACTACCTTTTTTCACATCTACCAAACCATCATAGGCTTTGTTAAATGTACAGTGGTCGATCCATACCTTGGAACTTGTACCTTCGATGGTAACATAATCCCAGTCATTCTTATCATAGTTCCCTTTGGTTGCTTCATCCCACTCCCAAAGCTCATCAAATTCGAGGTTACGGAAAATCAAATTAGAGCTTCTTTTGATGACAAAGCCAGCATGTTTGATTTTCGCACCATTGGCAGAGAAAATCGTAACCCCATTCATATTTTCGATATAGACTTTGCTCACACCTGTCTTTTTCAGAACAGGATGCGTCTGTACAGGATTGTTGGCACTAAAAGGCATTACTTTGGCAGCACTAGGAATTTCATTCCAACCGAGATCAAGATCGTTCATAATCTCAATCACTTTGACTTTGCTGCCTTTCTTCAGTGCTTCGTTGAGATCTACAGCATTGTATACCTTTTTGTAGTTGGCATCGGTATCCGCGATGTTGCCACCACCTGTATTACCATACGAAAATCCAGTCAAATTATAGTTATTTTTGGAGGTTACATCAGGGTCCACCCCAGGAGTCGGTTGTTCTGTACCTGGTGTTGGGTTCACAGGCGGTGTTCCTGGATCTACCTCAGAAGAAGCACCGGATACCATCACATTATCGAATTGGGCAGCTGCTTTGGAGGTTACCAAGCCAATGGCTCCAGCAGTGAGGCTGGTGTCTGTTGCGGACAGCTCCAGTTGATCATTGACATACATTTTGATTTCCGAACCGGATAGTTCCAGCTTGACTCTGTACCATGTATTCGTGTCCAGTTTGTATTTCTTATGGGTAGCCAATGTCTTCATAGAGCCTTTGACTTTTTTTCGAATCTCAAGAGCTCCGTCTTTCTGGTTGTACAACGAAGCTGCATAGAAGTTGTTGGAATCTGTGTATCTACCTGCAACGTAGACTCGATTGGAGCCATTAAAATCATTTACATATACATCTGCTTGCACGCTATAGTTCGTCCATGAGGCATTACCTTTGACGGAATGGCTTTCGCTTCGACTAGATTGTTGGTATGTAGATCCATTCCCATCCTTGACCACAGACCAGTTCCCCGATCCTGCGGTCCAGCCTTGAGCTTCCCCTTGTTCAAAATCATCACTTATCTGTAAATTCCCATCCGCATGTGCATGACCTAGCAACGGTAATGATAAAGACAGTACCAACGTGCTGCTTAACATTACACTTGCACATTTTTTTAACAAACTCGACTTCATATAACAGTCTCCTTCTCGATTAGATTCATGAATACTAAAGCAAAGGTTGCACCGTTTATCGGACATGACATGCCCAACGGTATATAACGTACTGATGAAGGGAATAATATCCCAACACCAATGAGGGCCCCAAGCGCTATACTCCAATAATTATAGACACTTAAATAAATATTAAAATATGTCTAATTACTTATCTTTTGTCTTAATTTCTCTATTAATTTTGCATCCTTTTTCGTGAACACACCAAATGCTGTTTCATAAAATCACAAAAAACGATATTTTTTTATTTTTGAATAAGACATACGGTTGTCATATTGGGAATGGTACATATAAAGGGGTGAGTATCATCCATATCATTTAAAGGAGCGATGAGATGTCCAGTTACGAATACGCCTCCAAATCAGAGTTAAAGGAAGCCATTCATACTTCCTACTTACGATTTGACGGTGAGTTCCAGGAGATCGACGAAAGCCAAAGGGATATCCGTATCCCTGAAGTAGATAAAACACCCGCAGAAATGATCGCCTACCAGCTCGGATGGCTTCATCTTGTCATGACATGGGACAAGGACGAACGGGAAGGAAAAACCGTGATCATGCCCGCCCCCAATTATAAATGGAATAGACTAGGCGAACTATATCAATCATTTTACAAGACCTACTCCCACCAATCTTTACGTGAATTACGCGATATGTTCAAGTTGGCTGAGCAAAAGTGGCTGGATTGGATCGACACACTTAGTCATGAAGAGCTCTTCACTCAGGGCGTTCACGACTGGACAGGGACTAATCCGAAATGGCCCATGGCAAGATGGATTCATATCAACTCGGTGGCACCGTTTAAAACATTCAGAGCCAAGATACGGAAATGGAAGAAATACAAAGTCCAACAGTGATGAAAAAAAGTGTGCATTGTGCTACAATACTTGAGTTGTATCGGGATACATTTAGGGAAGGGTAAGTGAAACGCCATGCTTATTATTGGTATTGCCGGCGGTACAGGTTCCGGTAAATCGACGGTAGCACGCGCCGTCGTTGAGCGTCTGGGATCTAATAAAGTGACTTTCATATCTCAGGATAACTATTATAAAGACCATTCACATCTGAGTTATGATGAACGTGCTTTGGTCAATTATGATCATCCGTTTGCCTTTGACAACGAATTGCTTATTGAGCATCTCCAATGTCTGAAAAAAGGACAAGCGACACAAGCGCCAGTGTATGACTTTACGGTTCATGCACGCTCCACGGACGAAACGGTAGAGCTTCTGCCAAATCATATCGTTATGTTGGAAGGTCTGCACGTATTGTCAGACGAAAAACTCCGCAGCCTGCTTGACATCAAAGTATTTGTGGATACTGACCCTGATGTGCGCATTCTCCGTCGGGTTCTTCGTGATATTGAGGAACGCGGCCGCACCATCCATTCGATCCACGATCACTATTTGACTACCGTTAAGCCGATGCATGAGGCATTTATTGAGCCTTCCAAGAAATACGCTGACCTGATCCTTCCTGAGGGAGGACACAATGAGGTTGGTATTCAACTGCTGTCTATTTTGACTGAAAAATATTTGGCGGGAGATCGAACATGGGGTACTGTATAAGGTAATCCCGGTTGTTTAGGCTGTCGAGATTTTCTCGGCTGCCTTTTTTGTTGTTTTATATGCCATTTGGACTAAATTTTTTTGGAATCCCCGTGTGGTTTATGTTAGCATGTAAAGATTAAATGCTTTAGATTTAAGTTAAGTTGGAAGCGTTGTCAAATATGTGCCTCAGATGATATGACGTCCACGTGATGGAGGTCTTTTTTGAATCAGGATTTTTGCAAAATCCTCGAATAGGTATAATTACGGAGAGTGCTGCCATGAATGAGCTATGCAACATTTTGATTGTGGATGATGAGATATTGGTACGGCAAGGGATTAAACACCACTTGTCGTGGGAACAGCATGGATTTCGAATTGTAGGTGAAGCTTCTAACGGTAAAGAAGCATTGGAGCTAATTGAAACCTTGCGCCCTCATATAGTCATTACAGATATTGTAATGCCGATCATGGATGGCGAGGAGCTGACGCGCATAGTCAGACAGAACTATCCAGATATCGAAGTCATTGTACTTAGCAGTTACGGCGAGTTTAATTACGTGCGATCCACCTTTCAGCAAGGGGTTGCTGACTATATTTTAAAGCCCAAGCTAGACACGGATGAGCTGCTCCAGGTACTCCAGAGAACCGCTCGCAAAATTCCATCCATTCAATATCAAGCAGATGCCGGGAATAGTCAAATTACGATAGATCATGTGATCGAAAAGCTGATCTCCGGGTATAGCATGGACTATGACGCCGAGCTGCTAAAGCAAGCATTTCCTTATGCTCGTTTTGCACTCATAGGTATAGAACAGCTGGAACAGCAGGATAAAGGGCGCTCCATCTCTGCCTCGGACCTATTTTCCAAGCTTACGGATCGAGTATCCTCTGCCTGTGAGTACATCGTACTGCGACAACTGCCATCTGATGTCTATGCGGCTATGTTTTTAGCCAATCTTGATCCACGGGAAGTAGACGCCTGGATGGCTGCGGTTAGGGAAGTTGCTCAGGAGACAAAGCGGGTCGATCCACAGACAGGCTGGGCAGTTAGCCATTTATTTGATGACTTCAATCAGATTAGTGACGTCTATCAGAATGAACTGCCAAAACTGCTGAGTTACCGCTTTTATTTTCCAGGAACAGCGCTGCTAATAGAAGACGAACTCCCTCCGCCTGTACAGGTGAACAGCTCGTTCAACTTAAAACAATTTACAGAAGAGATGAAGCGTGAGCATTTTGATACAGCTTTTCAGGATTTGAGATCCTATGTAGCCGCCATGTCCGGTAACTATACCTCTACCGCTTTTGAATTCAAATCGCTTCTCGGAAATATCGTGTTCAACATTACGATTTTGCTCGGGAATCAGGGGTATGATATGAAGGAGCTGGATGCGGCGAAATATTCCTATTTCAAAACAATTAATGACGCCCCTCATGTACATGAAGCCGTGCGCCTTCTGGAGACTTTTTTGGAGGAAGCGAACAGGCAGATCATGGCTAAAACACAGCAAGGAAGTAGCGCAAGCATGAAAAAACTGCTGGAGTATATTGAGGAGCATCATGCTGAAACACTCAATTTGACGACACTTGGGCAATATTTTCACTTTAACCCTTCCTACTTGTCCAGTTATTTTACGGCACACCATACAGAAGGCTTTAGCGAGTATCTCAACAAAATTCGGGTTGAAAAAGCCGCGGAGTTACTACGGTCGGGGACGATGTCCATTTCGGATATTAGCAGCACGGTAGGCTATTCGGACCCCAGCTATTTTACCAAAGTGTTCAAAAAAGTGAAGGGTTACTCGCCCAGTCAGTACCGCCGGGAGCATCTCTATTAGAGAGTAAGCCACATCTGCCAGTAGAAAAGAGATTGAATATGAAAAGATATATCCATAAGATCAAATATCAAGGTCTGTTCTTCAAAATCTTTATTGTTATGGTGGTCAGCATCACTGCGGTGTCCTTGCTGACCTCTTTGGTGACGATTCGGATGTCTGAACGACTTTTTGCTGAGACATTCAGTATTACAAATGCCAAGGTACTCAGCCAGATTCAATCCAGCTTTGAATCCTTCAATGATTCTATCGTGAATGCCGTAACCCATGCTTCGGAAAATGGAACGGTCAAGAACTATCTGACTGGCGGTCAATCCGACTCGATTAACTCGGCGAGGATTTACTTCGGAATGGCACAGCAAATGAAGCAAATTAAATCGAACGTCGATGCCTATGATGTCGGTGTCGCTGTAACAGGTCTGAACGGCCGGAGCTTTTACTCCGACTCGTCCTATTGGCCTGTAACTGCGGAAGAGCTTAAGAGCAGTGCTATTACAGCCCGAAGTGTAGCACGACCGGCACAGCTTATGTATCAATTGGATACTGAATTGTTGCAGCAACAAATGAATAGTACCCCGCAAAAGCCAACACCCTATATCATCGCCTCCAAACCATTTATGGAGCGGACCAGCGGCACCCTGTACGGCATGATCTACATCGCTATCCGAGAGCCTGAATTTCGCCGTTTCTATAACAATTTCACGAGCAACGGCAATGATGTGCTTATTTTGGACAAGTCGGGACTGATTGTATCGAGCAACCGCCAGGATCTGATCGGACAACGCTCCAGTGAGCTGCTAGGCTATGCCACAAAAATCAACGAACAGGGACTTAACTACATTAATGCGGATGTGATGAATAAGGAGAGTATCCTCCTTTCCAACTATATCCCTTCATTTGATTTTTATCTGGTGAACATGATTGACAGACAAGCCGCCATTGGGCAAATTATAGACGTTAAATCCGTTGTATGGATCTGCATTGCCATCGTACTGATTGCTTTGGTGATCGTTTTTCTGATATCCCGTCGACTGATTCGTTCGCTGACTCGACTGGTGAAGCAAATGTCGACCATACGCGAGAAGAATTTTGATAATTATATCCCGGTAACGGGCAGCTATGAGGTTAGACAATTAAGTCATGCTTACAACTATATGCTGGATGAACTAAATGACTATATCCGTAAGCTTTTAGAGACACAAAAGGGTCAACGGAACGCAGAGCTTGCAGCACTACAACGGCAGATCAATCCGCATTTTCTGTACAATACTCTGGCTTCGATCAAAATGCTGGTGCTCAAAGGAAACAAGGAAACAGCCGCCGAGACGATCAATGCACTCATTTCCTTACTGCAAAATACAATCAGCAATGTGAGTGAAACGATCACCATCGAGCAGGAAATGGCCAACATGCAAAATTATGTGTTCATTAACCATGTACGCTACGGGCAGCGGGTACAAGTGAATTATTTTGTATCACCCGATTGTCTGGAGTACCATGTGCCCAAGCTCATCATTCAGCCTTTTATCGAAAACTCTTTTTTCCATGCGTTTAATGAAAAAAATGTAGGCCACATCTATATATTGGTGTCCAAAACGGAGGATACATTGATCTGTGAGGTGGTCGATGATGGAGACGGTATGGAATTGGACGGGCATACGGCGCAGGACGGACTGCCGAATCCCAAGAGCAAGCGCCAACTGTTCACAGGCATCGGCATCCAGAATGTGCACAACCGCATTACCCTTTTATATGGAGAAGAATACGGCGTGACCATCTCCAGTAAAAAAGGCGAGGGCACCAAAGTCAGAATGACCCTGCCATTGATCGTAAAACCCGCCCCTCCTATCCCATAAAAAATATAGGCTGAACTAAACAAAGAAGGTGGAACAAGAACGGAGTGGGCGGAATGGTGCTGTACAAGCGTAGCGGTCGCCTTTGTATCCAGATTTCAACCTTATATAATTTGAATAAAGAAAAGAAATCTGGATACAACAGCGATGGGAAGCACCATCCGGCCGCGCAGTGGCGCTTCGTGAACAACTTTAGTTCAACCTAAAAAAAGTACCTAAACCAAAACAAAATACAAATGTAAGCGGTGCCTTTTTTGATAAATCATAATAATAACACCAATCCGTATAAAGATATTCCTAACGCCGACAAAGTATGGATGGTACACTAGATTTATAAACAAGGTAACCGCTTTCATTTAAGAGATTTAGAACTAGCAAGCAACATATAAAAAAAGAGTAGGGGTTGAACAAAATGAAAAAAATGACTTTCCTTCTGCTGATTGCAAGCTTGATCTTGCTATCCGCGTGCTCCAGCAATTCCGAGAAAGTAGCTACTACCACAGATTCAGGTAAAAAAGAAATCACCGTCTGGGCTTGGGACCCGAACTTTAATATCGCAGCTCTGAAGCTGGCAAAAGATCGCTACGTTGCCAAACATCCAGATGTAACCGTAAACATTGTTGAATATGCTCAAAACGATATCGTACAAAAAATGAATGCCGGTCTTAACTCTGGTTCTACCAAAGGACTGCCGAACGTGGTTCTGATTGAGGATTATCGGGCACAGAACTTCCTGCAAGCCTATCCCGATTCTTTCCATGATATGAGCAGCACGATCAAAGCATCCGACTTCGCTGATTATAAAATCGGACCGACTAGCTACAACGGCAAGCAATACGGTGTTCCATTCGACTCCGGTGTTATGGGACTGTATGTAAGAACGGATTATTTGGAACAAGCCGGCTACAAAGTAGCAGACCTGACCAATATTGATTGGGATAAATTTATTGAAATTGGTAAAGCCGTAAAACAAAAAACAGGCAAAGAAATGCTGACTCAAGATCCGAATGACCTCGGTCTGATCCGTGGTATGATCCAAGCCGCAGGTTCATGGTACCTGAAAGAAGACGGTAAAACACCAAACCTGGCTGGTAATCCAGCTCTGAAAGAAGCGCTCTTGACGTACAAATCCTTGTTCGACGCTAATATTGTTAAAATGAATGCCGACTGGAGTCAGTTCCTGGCCGCATTCAACAGCGGTGCAGTTGCTTCCGTACCTACAGGTAACTGGATTACACCTTCGATCAAAGCAGAAGCTTCGCAATCAGGTAAATGGGCCGTTGTTCCTTTCCCTAAGCTGAAAAATATACCTGAATCCGTGAATGCTTCCAGCCTTGGCGGCAGCTCCTGGTATGTTCTTAACTCGGACGGTCAAGATACCGCTGCTGATTTCCTGAAAGAGACATTCGGAACAGATCCAGAGCTGTATCAAGATATGCTGAGCAAAATTGGAATTGTTGGTTCATTGAACGCAGCTTCCAGTGGTAAAGCTTATGACGTAGAAGATCCGTACTTCGGTGGGGACAAAGTATACAAGAAATTTGCAGAATGGACTAAACAAGTTCCAAAAGTCAATTATGGCCTGCACACGTATGCCATTGAGGATATCATGACCGTTGAAATTCAAAACTATCTGAACGGAAAAGATGTAGACGCAGTTCTGAAAGATGCTCAAGGACAGGCGGAAGCACAGCTTAAATAAGACAGTCCATCTAGCCAAGGCTAAACAATAAAACGATAAGCACTTAAAACCTTGGGCTTGCGAGTTCAAGGTTTTATTGCTGCACAGGGAGTTGACATGGTATGAAGACAGCCGCGCCCAAAATAACTACAACACGTCTCAAAGCAGGTATGACAGGATGGTTGTTCATATCCATCGCAGTGATCATGATTGCCGCTTTTTATTTCTATCCGATGATTCAGGCGCTTATCTTGTCCTTTAAGACAGGTACAGGGTCTAATCTGAGCTTTAACGGCATTGATAACTACAAGCGATTGTTCACCGATAAAATGTTTATAACCGCCGTGAAGAATACGTTTATCTATTTAATTTTCCAGGTACCTTTGATGGTCATTCTGGCTCTGTTCATTTCGGTATTGTTGAACGATAAAAACCTGAAATTCAAGGGCTTTTTCCGCACAGCTATCTTCTTGCCGTGTATCACATCCCTTGTAGCATACTCGGTTGTCTTCAAGTACCTGTTCTCGTCCGACGGTCTGGTAAACTCCTTATTGCTGAATCTGCACGTGATTGGCACGCCCATCCAATGGATTACAGATCCTTTCTGGGCCAAGGTTACGATTATTATCGCGATCACATGGCGCTGGACTGGTTATAATATGATCTTTTACCTGTCCGGTCTTCAGAACATTGACAATTCTATCTACGAAGCGGCCCGTATTGACGGAGCTTCCCCGATCCGACAGTTTTTCAGCATTACGGTTCCACTGCTTAAGCCGATTATCCTGTTCACTTCGATTACATCAACGATTGGTACACTCCAACTCTTCGATGAAATTATGAATATTACCAAAGGTGGGCCAGGGAACGCGACATCTTCAATTTCGCAATATATTTACAATCTGTCCTTCAAGTATTCATCCGACTTTGGTTATGCGGCGACCGTATCTTATTCCATCGTCATTATGATCATTATCTTGTCGATTATCCAGTTCAAAGTGGCAGGTGAGAAAAAATGATGAAAACAAAAAGAGCATTTACGTACGCCTTTCTGATCATTGTGTCGTTCGTTTCGATTTTCCCGTTCCTCTGGATGATATCCAGCTCCACGAACCTGTCGGTCGATGTGACCAAAGGCAAGCTTCTGCCTGGCTCCCATCTGATGGATAACATGCACAATTTGCTTGAAAAAGTAGACATCGTTACCGCACTAAGTAACTCTGCAAAAGTCTCTATCTCAACTACGCTGCTGGCTATGCTAATCGCATCACTGGCCGGTTATGGCTTTGAAATTTACAGAAGTAAAGCGAAAGACGTTGTCTTCAATATCCTGCTGATGTCTATGATGATTCCGTTTGCGGCGATCATGATCCCGCTCTACCGGATGTTCGGCAGCATTTCTAATGTCATACCGTGGATCGGTATTGATACACTCTCTTCTGTCGTCATTCCGACCGTAACTACGGCGTTCCTGATCTTCTTTTTCCGTCAAAGCACCAAGATGTTTCCAAAGGATCTACTGGAAGCAGGTCGTATGGATGGATTATCCGAGCTGGGTCTGTTCTTCCGGGTGTATATGCCTACGATGAAAACAACCTATGCCGCTGCCGCGATCATCACATTCATGTCCAGCTGGAACAACTACCTCTGGCCTCTGATTGTGCTGCAAACGCCGGAGAATCAAACGATTCCGCTGTTGATCTCGAACCTCGGCTCCAGCTATGCACCGGATTACGGTGTCATCATGATCGCCATTGTCCTGTCCACACTGCCGACTGCACTGGTATTCTTCCTGATGCAGAAACACTTTGTAGCGGGCATGGTGGGTTCGGTAAAATAACAGATTTCTGTGTACGTTCTTCATTTCATTTTAAAAATAAGGAGTGTTCGCCTTGACCATCCATCCCCCTAGTCTGGACTGGCTGACCGACGTAACCAAATTTGCTGTACATCGGCTGCCCGCCTATTCCGATCACAAATATTACGCTACGCTTCAGGAAGCGGAGCAGCAAGCTGATATGGCTTGGCGTCATAGCCTGAATGGGAGCTGGAAGTTTAACTATGCAACGAATCCAGCCAGCCGTCCGGTAAAATTCTATACCCCAGGCTTTGAGTACGGCGGCTGGAGCGATATTCAGGTGCCGGGTCACATTCAGACGCAAGGCTTTGGCCAAATGCAGTACGTGAATACGATGTATCCGTGGGACGGACATTCGGACGTTCGCCCACCCCATATTCCGGAGGATCACAACCCAGTCGGGAGCTATATCAAAAGCTTTGTTTTGCCGGAAAATATGGCTTCCGACGCGCAGCCTGTGTTCATTTCTTTCCAAGGCGTTGAGTCGGCTTTCTATGTATGGCTGAACGGACAATTTGTCGGTTACAGCGAGGACAGCTTTACACCGTCTGATTTTGAACTGACACCGTTCCTGCAAGCAGGCGAAAACAAGCTCGCGGTTGAGGTATATCAAAGAAGTACGGGAGCGTGGCTGGAGGATCAGGACTTTTGGCGTTTTTCCGGTATTTTCAGAGACGTATATCTCTATACCATCCCTACGGTTCACGTACGTGACCTGCATGCCAAGGCAGATCTGGATGCTTCCTACACGCAGGGTCTTCTGAAACTGAAATTGACCTTGGAAAAGCCGGCAACGGCCTATGCAACTGTCGATGTGAAAGATGCTGCCGGCCATGTTGTAGCTTCTTTAAAAGCTGACTTTACTGATGGCACAGCTTCGCTGTCAGCTACCTTGGAGCAAGTGCAGCGTTGGAGTGCCGAGAAACCCTATTTGTACACGTTGTTTATTCAAATTTATGATGCCAGTGGATCGCTCGTGGAAGTCATTCCACAAAAAATTGGCTTCCGTAAATTTGAGTTGATCAACAAGGTCATGCATTTGAACGGCAAACGCATCGTCTTTAAAGGTGTGAACCGCCATGAATTTAACGCTCGCACCGGACGTGCGATTTCTCGTGAAGATATGCTGTGGGATATCCGGACGCTCAAGCAGAACAATATGAACGCTGTTCGCACCTCTCATTATCCAAATCAGACTCTTTGGTATGAGCTATGCGATGAGTACGGAGTCTATGTAATTGATGAAATGAACTTGGAAACACACGGTTCCTGGCAAAAACTCGGCGCCGTCGAGCCATCGTGGAATATTCCCGCCAATCTGTCTGAGTGGCAGGATATCGTCATGGATCGCGCCATTTCCATGCTGGAACGGGACAAAAACCATGCATCCATTCTAATCTGGTCCTGCGGCAATGAGTCGTATGCAGGTGAAGTGCTGCGCAATGTCGCCAACTATTTCCGGTCCACCGACCCGAGCCGTTTGGTGCACTACGAAGGCGTGTTTCACAACCGTACGTACGATGATACCAGCGATATGGAGAGCCGGATGTACGCCAAACCCGCAGATATCGAGCAATATCTGAACGACAATCCGCAAAAGCCGTATATCAGTTGCGAATACATGCATGCGATGGGTAATTCCGTAGGCGGCATGCACAAGTATACAGAGCTGGAGAACAAATACGAGCTGTATCAGGGCGGTTTTATTTGGGATTATATTGATCAGGCTGTTATGAAAAAAGATCGCTACGGATGCGAGTACCTCGCGATCGGCGGCGACTTTGACGACCGTGCCACAGACTATGGCTTCTGTACGGACGGAATTGTCTATGCAGACCGGAAGGTTTCGCCGAAGATGCAGGAGGTCAAATTCCTGTATCAAAATCTGAAGCTCACCCCGGATCGCAGCGGTGTAACCCTGCGCAATGAAAACCTGTTCGAGGGAACAGGCGACTATGAGTTAGTATATAGCCTGCTGCATGAAGGCCAAGAAATCGCACGTAATGCCATTCATGTAGATGTAGCGGCTCAGACCGAAGCCTATATTCCACTAACGTTCCCTAATACGGATGGAAAGCCTGGTGAGTACGTTATTCACACCGCTCTAGTTTTGAAGGAAGCGACGCTCTGGGCTGAGGCTGGACACGAAGTGGCCTTCGGACAACATATTTTCATCGTGGAAAATCCAAATCCACTGAAGATCCCTACGGGCGGTGCCTTACGAGTGGTGCATGGTGATGTTAACATTGGCGTTCACGGTGCAGATTTCAGTATGATGTTCTCCAAAGGGGCAGGTAGCCTGACTTCACTTCGCTACGCCGGACGTGAGATGATCGCCATGCCTCCTGCTCCATTGTTCTGGCGGGCGACCACAGACAATGATCGGGGAACCGCACTAGGCTTTGAAGCCGGTGGCTGGTTCGCTGCAAGTCTGACACGTAAATGCGTGGGCATCGAGGTCACGGAAGAACAAAGAGACCGTGTAACCGTTACATTCCGCTACACGCTGAGCATTCAGGCAGACGCACAGGTAACGGTAGTCTACACCGTCTTCGCCGACGGTAGCCTAAACGTAAAATCCACCTATGAAGGTGTATCAGGACTGCCTAACCTACCGATCTTTGCCCTTTCGTTCAAGGTTCCGGCGGACTATCGCCATCTGGACTGGTACGCGATGGGACCGGAAGAGAATTACATCGACCGTGCCTTTGGAGCAAGACTAGGCGTATTCCACAACGAAGCTGCGGATAACGTGTCCGGGTATGTTGTACCACAGGAATCCGGCAACCGTACAGGCGTGCGCCGTGTTGATATTACCGACGATTCTCAGCGAGGTATACGCATTACTGCACCTGCTACCGCACCGGTGGAATGCAATATTTCGCCGTATACAGCATTTGAGCTGGAAAGTGCCTACCATCTGTATGAGCTGCCCAACGTGTATTACACCGTTGTCACCGTAGCTGGCAAGCAAATGGGTGTAGGCGGCGACGACAGCTGGGGAGCTCCCGTACATGAAGAATACCAAATCGCAGCCGATCAAAAGCTGGAATTCGAATTTACCATTCAACGGGTATAAATAAGCACGCTCACTGTATAGACAAGTAGATATAACAAAAGCCCTTCCGCTGCTTCCCTCATGGAAAGCCGGAAGGGCTTTAGCATTTTATCATTCCAATCATACTGTCAGCAGAAAATAAAGTCCTAGATTGTCGTTGTTCTATTGAACTAACATTTCCCGATAGCGCAATTACAGCTAGTTTATTCATTTCACCAACTTTTCTCTGGTTTCGTTCAAACGCCCCTTTGCATTCGTGGTGTCGGAGGGTTCCACCCAAGCAAAACTATCAGAATCATAGTAATTTCGTCCAAGTCACCGACTCCGTGGTAATGTTTTTTAGGAAGTATGAGAACATGCCCTCATTTAATGGTGCGATATCCAGAATGCAAGCAACGTAATCGTTCTCATAAACAGTGTTCGTTTCAATTATTTTATTTGCAAATTGACACCCTAAACACATACTATTTGGCATTTTTACTCCCCCACGTTTCATAATAACCACTCCTATATCGGTCATTAATTCTAACCCCCTACCCGTTGATTTAATGAAAAAGGAGCAGCTGCCAAATGGCATACTACCCCTTAATGTTTAGTTAACGTGTCCCGTTACTTTAACGATGTAATCGAACTGAAGCTAAATGCATTAGATCCAAATATCATTGACTGCTGTTAATTCTGACTCAGTCTCGCCAGTGTTTACTACGCCCCTGGGCTCTACCAACATGATATGACACTCCTGGTTAGCGAAAGTTTTGTGTTCGACACTCCTTGGTACAATAAACATCTCCCCTTGGGAAATCTTTACTTGGCCATCTCGGAAATCGATGAACATCTCCCCTTCGAGCACGATAAACACCTCGTCGGTATCTTGATGATCGTGCCATACAAAATCCCCATCTATCTTGACCAATTTAAATTGATAGTCATTCATTTCACCAATGACTTTCGGAGACCAATGCTCATTAAACTTAGATAACTTCTCATTCAGATTAATAGATTGGTAATTAATACTAATCCCTCCTTTTTATTGTTCAATATACCATATTATTAACTTGGTTCGTTGTTAACTATCCTGCCCTTTAGTTGAATGCGGCGGATCTCTAAAGGAGGATCAGCCGCTAACATACTAAAAAAATCGACGATACAGTTCGACCTCTCCAATTCGGCAGCCTGTGCTGTAGAGAAACTCAAGTAAAGCTCTTTCTCTTAGTATCTGACAAGAGGTCATCAGATGAATTACATCTTCCTCCATCAAGAACTTAGGAATTTCGCTTATCCGCTTCATAATGACGCCAAAGTTCGCTTAAAATCATAATAAGCCTCCTACTTGGGCAATTAATTCTAGTTTTGCTTCTATTAGGAGGTTTTGACTATTTGTTCAACTAGCGTTTCATCAAATTCGTTGAGGAATCGAAACGGTTCGTTCATTTACCACATTTCCCGTGTTTAGAGTAGTTTTTGGTTCGATTAATAGTAAATGGACCTCTTCTTCAGCAATTGGCTGATGTTCAACCCCTTTAGGTATAATAACAAACTCCCCTTCGTTAACAGCTATTTCACCGTCTCTCAAACGGATTAGTAGTCTCCCTTTCCATACGAAGAACATTTCGTCCTCGTGATCATGGTGATGCCAAATGAATTCACCCTTGATCTTTGCCATTTTTACGTATGAATCGTTCAACTCTCCACCTATTCTGGGATTCCAATAATCAATTATTTGCAAAAATTTATCTTGTACATTGACCTTCGAAATCATGAGATTCCCTCCTCATTATTGGTAACGTGTACTGCATTTTGCCCCGGCTAGAATCTCCTTTTCCCCCATTCTCCTCCTCATCATCAGATAACGAGGTACTCAATCACTTGGTTTTGGTGTAAATCCCTCTTATTCACTAAGTTTACATACTGCGATGCATCACGTAAAATTAAAAAATAGTGTATAGATAATCACATTTTGTGATGCAAAAAGGAGAGAGTTGTTTTGGACATTAGATCTTTGGAGGTGTTTAAGGCAGTAGCAATTGAACAAAGCATTACAAAAGCTGCTGAGAAATTGAATTATGTACAGTCCAATGTTACTGCACGAATACAACGTCTTGAGCAAGAGTTGGGCGTTCCCCTGTTATATCGATATCATAAGAAGGTATCCTTAACGCCTGCAGGACGTGAACTGTTGCCGCATGTAAACAAGTTGCTTTACGATTTCGAGGAAGCGATTGAGGCAGTTAAGCTTTCTTCTGCCCCGCGGGGAACTTTGCGCATTGGAGCTATGGAGTCAACTGCTTCTACACGATTGCCATTGATTTTTA
Source organism: Paenibacillus polymyxa (assembly GCF_001719045.1). Classification (NCBI taxonomy): domain Bacteria; kingdom Bacillati; phylum Bacillota; class Bacilli; order Caryophanales; family Paenibacillaceae; genus Paenibacillus; species Paenibacillus polymyxa. The sequence continues at coordinate 3,116,354 of NZ_CP015423.1, read as the reverse complement.
CACAATATCACAAGAAATTTCCACAAGTAGAATTAAGCTTATATATGGCACCTACTGTAGATCAGGTTAGTACCATTCTCAAATATAAGGTAGACGGCGCATTTGTGGATGGGCCAATTCTTCATCCGGAAATTGTTGAATACCCTGTCTTTGAAGAATCTCTAGTTTTGATTACAAGCTACTCTCCGGAACCATTCCAATTAGAATTGATTTTACATGAACCACTGCTTTCGTCATTCGCGCATTGCATCTATTTGGGACGTTGGCAGCGATGGCTAGAGGACAATGGCTATGCTCCTATGAAGGTGATGGAATATGGCACTCTAGAGGGTGTCCTTAAATGCGTTGAAAACGGGTTAGGAGTCACCGTCTTACCAATATCTATGGTTGAATCACGGATGCAGGGAAGACTTAACTGTCATCCATTACCGGAACCGTACAGAACAGTGCCCACTGTGTTTATAAGGCGTCGTGACTCATACATGACCAGTGCTCTCTCACGATTTATGGAGCTGGTGGGCATAACTAATCTGTGATTTGTTGCTATTTGCCAACTTAATGAAGCAACGTCCCTTTAATACTTTATTTTCCCAGTCTAGAACTTTAGCTAGCTCGTAGCAAGATTGACATACGTTCGCGTGAAATCAAGGTTCTTCAAGTCTCTTTGATCTATAAAAAACTCCAAATACCCCGCGTCCCACCAGCACATGCCGACCTCGTCCAAAGAAGATACCGAGAGCAGAACATGCCAATTTTCCGAAGCCTGATCGTGCTTTTCCCGATTCGTCTGATATTCTTGCAGCTGAGGCAGCACTTCGGACCGTAAATGCTCCGCATAATCGGTATTTCCCCTATGCATAGCTTGCTCGATTTCCTTATGAATCTGGTTCTCACTCTTATGCCAGTTAAACAGAAGACCCTCCAGCCCGTTTCGGCGTAGATAAGCATCCCGCCGGGTATTCCCGGCAAAAGATTGATGCTGCCCCCACACCGTGTCGCTATGTTCATATAAAAGCTCATAAAGCTCTTCGTACTGATCTACAAGAATATCTCCTAGCTCACCCTCCGATGGTAGCGTCAGGATCGGATGAAAAGAAATTGCATACGCGGTGAAACCCCGTTGCTCCGCCAACACCTCTACGCGCCCAGCGGGCGGTAATGTTTTCTGCAAAACGCTGCTGTCACCGTTATAGTAAAAGATTTTATGGTCAATATCATAGGCGGGTTCATCCAGCCCAAGAAAAAAGTAAAGTATGCCCTGATGAGGCAATCCCTCAAATGGTGAAAAAGGTAGCTCGCCCAAATTAATTTGAGCAATAAATGTATAATATTCCCCGTCTGAATTACAAGGCCACTCTATTGTGGGTGGCAGGTCTGGATAGCCGGCGATCCGACTATTTCCAATGTGTTCGTAGTTTTCCTCATGCTCCACATGAAATTGTATAGCAACTTCAGCTTCCTGATGAATCTCTTCTTTTAAATCTTCATCCAGTGAATGCCCTTCCAGTATTCGAGTCAGTTCATCCTTTAATGGTGGTTGTAGCATCTCACTCGCCCCTTTACATTGAAGTATTATGTATTGCTTGCTCTCATTTGATCTCTTATATCAGATTACCAAATTACAGTCTGACAAGCTATTTCTCTGGTGACAGGTTGGTCAGTCCTCAGTCAAATCATCGATCTTCGCTGCAAGTGAATGGTGGATACATCCAGCTCTTCATTTACGATTCAAGCGGAAATGCACTAGACATTGTTCATAAATGTTTTGTGATAGGCATTCCGGTATTGGGAAGGAGTCATATGGGCTCTCTTTTTGAACAAACGCATAAAATACTTCTCATCGCTATATCCTGCCTCTTCGGCAACCTGTTTAATGCTCATATCTGTACGGGAAATCAACTCTTTGGCTTTGTTAATACGAATACTGTGTATGAACTCCAAGGGGCGCATTCCTGTATTTTGCTTGAACAAACGAGAGATATAATCCTTGTTGTAATTGAATTTTCGAGCTAAATCCGTCACGGTCAGCGGCTCTTCGGCATGAATACGGGTCCACTCAATAATTTTGTTAAAACTCACATTCCCCTGTGAACTGACAGGATTGGAAAGCAAGCGGCTGAGCGCCAGTTCAGATATCTCGATCAGTAGCGAGGTGAACAAATAATTTGCGCTGTGATACGTAAGATAATGTGAGTTGGCTACATGCAAAATCTGATTGACAATAATATGAATCCGATCCCCGTTATCTGCCTGTACACATTGCGGTAAATAGATATTCCGCATCACACCGTGACGCTGCAAACGTCCATCCAAAGCACTTGTTTCCTGCTTCATTTCCTCATTAGATAATACATTCGGGGTCGTGGGAACATCGAAATGGAACCAATAAAATTTTACGCCCGGCAACGATTCCCGGTATCCTTTATGCGTACGACCGGGGTACAGCAATAGAATATCTCCCTCGCCTACTTCAAAATCTTCCCGTTCCTCCCGTATATATACCGTCTCTTGGACACCCAGGATCAGCTCAAAATTCTCAATGGAACGACTCATATGCTTCCAAGGTACCTCGTTAACAAACTCGCCTGCCGAGATCAGTTGGATCGGAGCATCTACATTTACTTTCAGATAGGTCATGTTATCGCCTCTTTAAATTCATGTTCGGATTTGTCCACCCATTGTATGGTTAAGCTACTGACATACCGCGATTGCAATGCTAATGTAGTGGAGAAATATACACTTTTATCTTAGCTAAGGAGCGATGATTTTGAAAGCTAAAGCTTTTGACTTGCATAAAGTAAGAATTGATTCCGGCCCTCTTTTACATGCGATGAAACTGAATACGGCCTACCTGCTGAGTTTGGAACCCGACCGTTTATTATCGCGCTTTCGTGAATATGCGGGACTGAAGCCCAAAGCGGCTCACTATGAAGGCTGGGAGGCGCGTGGCATCAGCGGACATACACTCGGTCACTACCTGTCCGGCTGTGCGCTGATGTTTGCCTCCACAGGCGACGAAAGACTGTTGGAACGCGTGAACTATGTGGTCGACGAACTGGAAATATGCCAAGACAGTCATGGAAACGGATACATTTCCGGCATTCCACGCGGGAAAGAGATTTTCGAGGAAGTAAAAGCCGGAGATATTCGCTCCCAGGGCTTTGATCTAAACGGCGGCTGGGTGCCGCTATATACCATGCACAAACTTTTTGCGGGCTTGCGTGATGCACATCTGCTGGCACATCATCCCAAGGCCCTGTCTATAGAAATCAAACTCGGCAACTGGCTGGAGGATGTGCTTCAAGGGCTGGACGATGATCAGGTGCAGCAGGTGCTGCATTGCGAGTTTGGCGGTATGAACGAGGTGCTGACGGATCTGGCGGAACATTCAGGAGAAGAACGCTTTCTGAGCCTGGCGGAACGCTTTTATCACGGAGAGGTGCTCAATGATCTCGCGGATAGCCAAGATACCTTGGCAGGGCGACATGCCAATACGCAAATTCCCAAAATCATTGGCGCTGCACGGCAATTTGAAATGACGGGCAAACCGCAATATGCGGACCTGTCTCGCTTTTTCTGGGATCGGGTTGTTCACAAGCATTCCTACGTGATCGGCGGCAATAGTTATAATGAACATTTTGGTGAACCCGGGAAGCTGAATGACCGTTTGGGCGAAGGTACCTGTGAAACTTGTAACACCTACAATATGCTGAAATTAACAAGACATATGTTCGAGTGGGATGCCTATGCAGCCTATGCCGACTACTATGAACGAGCGATGTTCAATCATATCCTGGCTTCACAGCAGCCTGTAGATGGACGTGTGTGCTATTTTGTATCGCTGGAAATGGGCGGACACAAGTCCTTTAATTCTCAATATGAGGATTTTACATGCTGTGTCGGGTCCGGTATGGAAAGTCACTCCATGTACGGCACTGCGATTTATTTTCACACGCCAGAAACGATCTATGTCAATCAATATGTCCCTTCTACCGTGACATGGGACGAGATGGGCGTACAGCTCAAACAAGACACTCTCTTTCCGCAAAATGGACGGGGAACGCTACGCGTCATCAGCAAGGAGCCCAAATCCTTCGCGATCAAGTTAAGATGCCCGCATTGGGCGGAGCAAGGGATGATAATTAAAATCAACGGGGAAGAGTACGTCACAGAGGCTTGTCCTACCAGCTACGTTGTAATTGAACGGAAATGGAACAATGGGGATACGATCGAGTACGACATTCCTATGACCGTGAGAGTCGAGGAAATGCCTGATAATCCGTGCCGAATTGCTTTTATGTACGGCCCGCTTGTGCTGGCTGGAGACCTTGGCCCTGTTGAACAGGAGTCCACCGAGGAACGTCTGCTTGCGTCTGTTCTGATCGGATCGGCCGATTCCCTGACAACGAAGCTGATTGCTGACGGGAACGAGCCTAATACGTTCCATATGACCGACTTAGGCTATATCGGAGACTTGAAGCTTCATCCGTTTTATCAGATGTATGATCGTTCATATACCGTCTATTGGGATCTCTTTTCCCAGGAGGAATGGGTAGCAACAGAGGCAGAATATCGTACCGCGTTAGCGTATCAGCTAGAGCTGGAACGACTTACAGTGGACGTTGTGCAGCCTGCCGAAATGCAACCTGAACGGGATCATGCCTTTACTGGCGAGCATGTAGGTCTGGGGTCCATCTATAACCGCAAATATCGCGATACCTGGCCAGGGGGCTGGTTCTCTTTTGTCATGAAGGTGCTTCCAGATGAGCCTGTCCAATTGGCGGTCACTTATTTGAAGGACTTGAGCCGTCCCCATAGTGACTTTGACATCACTGCGGATGGTCAGATTTTAGGGGAAGGCAAGCTGGAGTCCGAGGAAATGAATAAATTCGAAACGTTCGCCTATGAGCTCCCTCTATCTGTGACAAACCACAAGAATGAAGTGACGATTCAATTCAAAGCCCATCCACAAGGTAAGGTGGCGAAAGTGGCCGGATTGCGGATAATCAGACATTCTATTGTATGATCAAATTATCTATATAAATCTACTATAGCGCCACTACGCAGTCGGATGGGGCTTCCCATCGCCACCCCCCGGATTTCTGGAATAAAACCCTTCATCGGTGGAAATCCGGGGGTGGTGATGCTTCCGAAGCGAGCTTTCCTACGGAAAGATTTGAAAGCGACCACTTCGCTTGTACAGCACCATTCCGCCTACTCTGTTTTAATTGTTCATTTTTTAAAGTAAGCTTATATAACAACAAGCAGACGCTCCTATAAGCTGTCTGCTTGTTCCGCTTACCGCCTTATACCTTCGAATCATCGTTATTGCTTCATGTACACTTCACAGCATGTTCATTTCACGGAAACTGTCTCTAATCTTGCGTAGCTCTTGCTGTGCCCTGCTGTATCGCGAGGCGTAGGTCCAAGCAAGCACTTGATGATAATGCGAAGGTGTTTCAATCGTGGTCACGTTATACATGGCCAGATTCCCATCTATTTCTCCTTTTAGGGTAAACTCAATGGCAGGATATCCGTTCACCACCATATCTGAAGCGGTCCCCAATTCAGGGTCCGTAATTCCTGACACCAAATGATCCTCAATGATTCCTTTATATTCTTGAAGGGTCATACTACTGTCAAAGTCGCTTTTCGGTTCAGACAATACAATCAAATATCTTTCGGTAAATTCATTTTTAATGGAAATATCCGCTTCCTCATTAATCATATTATCTCGCGACCAATTCCAGGGAGCCGTAACCGCAAACTGGCTATCCTTACTGGTAAATACCTCAGGCTTCATGATTTGCGTAATGAGCGTAGAAATTAAAGATACAGCAAAGACAATTGAAATGATCGTCGTCAGGAGGATTGCTCCTGCAATAATCCCGGTTTTCTTTCTGCCCACCTTTCCCAAATCCCTTACCTTAACCACATATGTATTCGCAGCCATATCTCCAATCCGTTGTTTCCGAGGTGTCACCAGTACACATATACCGGCGGGCAGTCCCATGAAAAGCAGCGGATTCGTATCCACCAGATGTATGAGAGTGCGGATCAAGGATTTAACCATGCCTGGCGGCCTTCCTTCTCCATTCACAACCTGAATACGAAGTACAAACTTGCCCAGCGTATAGCCTGTAAGTCCTTCCAGTAACAGATAATAGCAGAAGGAGCCGATCAGGAGGAGCATCACTACCATACCCATATTTGGGGTTTCCGCTTCAGCTACTTTTTCCGCTGTAAAATATACCAGCCCTCCGTACCCAAAAACGATAAGAATGAAGTCAATCATCCAGGCCGCCCATCTTCTGAAGAAGATAGAGGCTCCGTATGTTTCTGATAATACCGCCATCTTATCCGGTTCTCGTCGATGGTAGTTGCCATTCGTCGCATATGGTCCCGGAGCTACTGTAGATGGATTGTTCGTTACATCTTGTTCTTCCAAATGATACACCCCTGATGTCAATTTAATCACAGTTAAGTATAACATCCTTTTTCATCCAGCGGAGCAAGCCTGACAGTGCACTGGAGTAAACCGAATCCCGCCGATAAACAAACCACACCTCTAATTTGCGATATTTTTCAGGTAAACGATGAGAAGCAATACTTCCCGCCTCCTCTGCCTTTGCAATCGACGATTGTGGCAACATGGACACCCCCAGACCAGAGGCTACACCACCCAAAATAACTTCCAACGTTCCGAACTCCATAACCTGATATGCATCCACACCCGCTTCGCTCAGAAAGCTTTCCGCTCTTGTACGATGCGTGCACCCTACGTCGAAGAACAGCATAGGCTTGGCAAGCAGCTCACCCATGTCTTTTTTCCCTGGTTCCGAGATGAGCACCAATTCCTCTTCAAAAGCTGCAACATACTCTATATGCGGATCATCGACGGGGCCATAGACGAACGCTCCATCTAATTCGTAATTCAATACCTTTTGTACGAGATCATGGGTGCTGCCTGTCATAAGCGATAGATGGACATCAGGATATTGAGCGTGATACTCCGTCAATAAAGAAGTCAGATGCGTAACCGCCGCCGTCTCAATCGATCCCAGTCGCAAAGGTCCCGCAGGATGGTCTGAATATTGAGTGGACTTTACAGCCTCGTCGAGCAAGGTCAGTATGGTATCCGCGTATTTCAGCAGGTTCTCTCCTGCCGGCGTTAACGTCATTCCCCGATTAGATCGACGAAATAGCGGTACGTTCAGTTGTGCCTCAAGCTGCTGAATCCGCGAGGTCACATTGGACTGTACATAATTCAAAACTTGCGCAGCCTTCGTGATACTGCCCTCGCGAGCGACAGCCTGAAAAATTTTCAAATCACTGCTTTCCATGTATATGTCACCTGCTTGGTATGATCATTTATGATACTCACATTCGATTTTGTTCATTTTACCGGACGCTTGCCGCTCTGTACAATTCAATATACATGCAATTGCATCTAAATTCGAACCACGGGAGGTTTTAAAATGAAAGCCGTAATCCATGCCAGCAAAAGCGGCCCTGAGGGCCTGATGTATACAGACATCACGGACAGACAGCCGTGGCACAACGAAGTGAAGGTAAGACTTAAAGCTGCAGGCTTAAACCATCGGGATCTGTTCCTCATGGCGGATCGAACAGCCCACGATGCTCCACTCATTCTGGGGTCGGATGGAGCAGGCGTGATCGAGGCTGTGGGTGATGGTGTCCCAACCTCGCTAGTAGGTACTGATGTCATTATCAATCCATGTATCGGATGGGAGAATACGCATCATGTTCCCTTGGTTCCAGCCATTCTGGGCGGACCTTCAGACGGGACATTCGCTGAATCGGTTATCATCCCCGTCCAAAATGCGGTCAGCAAGCCAGCATACCTTTCATGGGAAGAAGCAGGGGTGCTGCCTTTGTCTGCTTTGACCGCTTATCGCGCGCTCTTCACAAGAGGCCAATTGCAGGAGGGTGAGCACGTCCTCATTCCCGGTATTGGCGGTGGTGTAGCCACGTATGCCATGCTTATGGCTTTAGCAGCAGGCGCACGGGTCACCGCCACGTCACGCAACGAAGCAAAAAGGCAGGCTGCCCTCGCTCATGGCGCTAATCATGCATTCGACAGCCATAGCGAATGGAAAGAAAGTATGAACGGAGACACCGTGGATCTGGTCCTTGACAGTATCGGTCCTGCTACGTTCGATAAATATTTTGATATCCTCAAGCCGAACGGTCGGATTGTTACATTTGGCGCAAGCTCAGGAGACCGAATAGAGATTCCGCTGCGGTCTATATTTTTCCCTCAAATCAGCATCATCGGCACCTCTATGGGCAGTGGCGAGGAATTCGCAGCTATGCTTCAGTTCATGGAGCGCCATGCACTCCATCCGATTATAGATAGCGTATTTCCTCTACAAGACACAGCACAAGCCTTCCACCGTATGCGGCAGGGAGCGCAGTTAGGCAATATAGGGATCAGGATAGGGTAAGAGATCTGAACGAAGTATAGGAATAGAAAAAAATCCACTGCCGTAAAATGCCTTCATCCAGAAGTCAATTTTATGGTAGTGGACCTATTCAGTCGATTAAACGATGCTGGACCCATTTGTTACCGCGGAAGCGCCAAAGGAAAACGAGTCCCCGCACGCCCCATTCAATATCCATGGCCAGCCAGACACCAACAATCCCCAGGTTGAACACAATGCCCAAAATATACCCGAGCACCACCCGGCACAACCACATGGACAGCATTGAGGTGAGGGACGTAAATTTTGAATCACCTGCTGCCCTTAGTGCAGAGGGTGTAATAAAGGCAATGGACCAGAGCGGAATCTGGGCCAACGTATTAATCAGTATGACAACAAAAATGTCATCTACGATTTCAGCAGGCGGATGAAACAGCCCCACCATCGGCTCAAACAAAGGCATCAGTATGAGCCCCATTACAATAAACGAATAAGACGACAGCCAAATAAACGATTTGGTAAACTTCCGGGCATCCTCGACATTTCGACGTCCCATACATTGACCGACCACGGTAACAATCGTAAGAGCCAAAGCATTCGCAGGGATTTGGAACACGTTAGCTAGGGATGAGCAAATGGCATTCGTCGCCAACGCATTCGTCCCCAGACTCACAATGAAAATTTGGGTTAAAATTTTGCCCCCATTGAAAAACATCTGTTCCGCTGCAAAGGGAAGCCCGATAAACAGAATCTTTTTAAGCATAGCCAGATTAAAATAAAGCATATCTCTAAGCTGAACACGCAAGTCGTCATCTACTCTGACCAAATAGATCAATGCGCACACTGCCCCTGCATATCTGGACACATTGACGGCAATCGTCATGCCCAGCACACCCATATCTAATACATTAATGAATACCACATTGAGGAGCACGTACGAGAGGTTCATGATGAGCGAAAGAGCCAGCGATGCCCTCGTCTTCCCAATTCCCCTCAGCGCCCCACACACTGCCTCAACGATTGCAATCCCTACAAAAGACATGCAGCTTCCCAGCAGATATACCTTACCGTTAGCTAATACATCAGGCGAGGCGGAACCAAACAGAACACTTAAAATCGGATTGTACAACACGATCATAAACAAACTGATACATAAGGCCAACAAGGAAACGGAGGAAATGGTGCCGGATGCGGCTTTAGAGACCATGAGGTCGTTACCGCTCCCCTTATACTGTGCCACGACAACCGTTCCCCCGGTAGACACTGCAACAAACACATTAATCAGAAAAATATTCAAAGAATCAATCATATTTACAGCACTGACTGCCGCCATTCCCGACGAGCTAATCATTGCCGTGTTCACCAAATTAAGACCCACGATAAAAGCCTGATCAATCAGAAGCGGGATAAACAGCGCGATAATCTGTCGATAATCAATAGACTCTCCTGAAAAATGCTTATTCAGAAAGCCATGTGTTCTCATCCTTACACTCAGTTGACTCATATCATCACATTCTTTTTCTCAAATTGAAAAAAACCCTTCAACAGAAGAGCCTTCATGGCGAAAAAATGTATAAAGTTGCAAGGCTAGATGTGTCTAGTTCTTGATTCTGTACACTTTTCTCTACATAGAAGTATTACTCCAAAAGAAAATCCTGTCAATGGTCTTGCTCACATTTGAATAGAAAATAACAGAAAAACCTGCTCAGCTCAGTGAACAGGTTTTGGAGCAGCATTATAATGTTTTAATATGTCATAAAAACATTGTTAAGAGAATGTCTATGATCTTCTCGCAATTAAATCTTGTTGAATAGAAGCTTCATTCTTTTCGAATTTTTTATAAAAAAACATAGGAATGATTCCGATCAAGAAGACGATAAATGGCAGCCAGATAAAGCTAAACTGAATGCCAGACAACGCCGTAGGAGTTTGAACTTGCCCAGCGATATAACCGGTGCTGCCCATGATCCATGCTGGCAATAATCCGCCGATTCCGCTACCCGCTTTAATACAGAATGCGCTTCCAATCGAGGTCAGGAAACCACTTGCCCGAATACCATTTTTCCATTCCCCATAATCGACTGTATCTGACAACATCGCAAACGGCATAGAACATGCAAAGCCTGATCCTAACGCACCAATAATCCAGCCGATAATAATGAGGGTTAAGTCTGTACTGCCCATTAAAATCACGACTTGCCCCAGCGCAGCTAATATCAATCCGATAATCATAATCGCATTTTTACTTAATTTTCTGGCGAAAAACGGAATCAGAACCATCGAGATCAACTGCAAGGAGGTAAGTCCATTGATTAAAGGTACTAAGTCCTTACTGTCCAGATTGTATTGCAGATAAAAGATTAGCGTTGCTGAACGAATATTCAAGCCGATCCAGTAACACAAGTTGGCAGCTACAACGAGCATCCAGGGCCAGTTTCGTTTGATGGCTGTAAAGCTTTTAGCAATGGGAACAGATTTCGTTTTCACTGCTGCATTTTCTCGCAAATCGGCAAACGCTATGAAAAACATAATAATCGCCATGATTCCAAATAAAACGAGCGTTAAGGAAAATCCTTTTTGATCATTCCCCTGTCCAAAGAAAGCGACCAAAGGTAATGTAAACGTCGTGGCAATGAAGAAACCTACGTTCCCCCCGACCATACGGAAGGAGTTCAAGACTACGCGTTCGTTAGAATTGGTGCTCAGATTAGGCAGAATAGACGTAATCGGCGTACTGATCCCTGTGTACAGGATGCCGGCTATAATATACGTAATGGCGGCATATGCAATTTTACCCGACTCACTCCAATTGGGTGTCGTAAACGTAAGGACCATAAACACAGCGAACGGGATCGCTAACCATAGAAAATAGGGTCTGCTCTGGCCGTATTTTGACTTGGTTCGGTCAATCAGGATGCCCCAAATCGGGGCATCAATGGCATCGATAAAACGGGTGATAAATAGTAATGTCCCGGCAATCCCGATAGAAAGTCCGAATACATCTGTATAAAAATATAATAGATAACTGGAAATAACACAGTATAGTAGATTGCCTGCTGTATCCGTTAATGAATAGCTGATTTTACGATGAAAAGGAACGGTACTGGCTGTCTTTTCCGGTGGTTCCGTACTCACAATTCTCGTACTCATGATCTTTCCTCTCCCCATGCGAATGAATTATGATTCATAAACCCATACACGCATTTCCCCTTTAGCCCGATTGCACCAGGCGTAGTAAGGAATGGCGGTAATTTGTTGAGGAACAAATTCAGGAGGCTCCGAGCTATATAATGCATTCGAATTTTTTACCCGGTATCCCTCTATGGTCAGCTTTACAATGCCACCCAGCAGGTTTTCGCTGAATTCTTCCGTAATGAGGCTATCCTTCGTCAATCTTAATCCTGCCAAATTCGCTCCATTATCCACTTCTTCCAGGCAAAACACGACTGGTCCGCGTTGGAGAGCAATTTGCTGCTGGTTCATGGAGACCAGCGGATTGCTCCGAATGCGCTCAACCGGCATAGCCAAATGCAGAGTTACCACATCTCCGTCCTTCCAAGTACGCTGAATCTCGATATAGCCTTTTTCCAGACGGTCTAATGATATGGTTTCCCCATTCACCTTTACCTCTGCCTGCTTGCACCACCCAGGAATCCGTAGTGCCCATTTGAAGGAAGTCGGCTCTGCTACGTGGATCGAAAATGTTAGATCCGCGTCCCATGGATAATGATGAGTTTGTGTAATTTCAACCTCATGACCAGATAAAGTCATGTTCACCTTGCTGGCAATGTACAGATGCGTATACAACGTATCATCCGTTTGGGTATACATATTGTCCTCAACTGATGCAATCATTCGTGCCAAATTGGGCGGACAGCAGGCGCAGAAAAACCATTTTTGCCGTTCTGTTTTTACATGCTCCTGATCTTTTCTGGATTTTTGAAAAGGATTAACCTCCAGCGGATTCACGTAGAAAAACCGTTTCCCATCCAGATCCATCCCACTAATCGTTCCGTTGTATAGCGCACGCTCCAGAACATCGGCGTATTTCCGGTCTGGCGCTAAACGCAGCATACGATTGGCCCAAAAGGCCAGCCCTACAGAGGCGCAAGTCTCACAGTACATGCTGTCATTGGGAAGATCGTGATGGCAAGTGAACGCTTCCGCGTTTACAGTAGAACCGATCCCTGCGGTGATGTACATTTTGTGATTCGTTACATCATCCCACAGCGTTTCACAGGCTTGTAACAGGGAAGCATCCCCTGTTTTCGCGGCCAAGTCCGCCATCGCAATATACAGATACACCGCTCTTACCGCATGGCCGACTGCCTCTTTTTGTTCCCGCACAGGTTGGTGTGCTTGCTGGTATTCGAAGCCTAAGCCAAAATTAATGTTGTTATCATCATTCCAGGTGGGCTCTGTTTGAATATGTTTTCTCTGTTCTTGTTCCTCTGCAAAGTAAATAGGATGCTGTCCCCGCTGTTCAATAAAATATTGCGCTAATTTGAGATATTGATCCTTTGCAGTTACGTCGTATAATTTGATCAAGGCCAACTCAATTTCTTCATGTCCCGGATAGCCTTTCCGTTTACCTTCTTCCGTACCAAAAACCTGCTGAATCAGGTCTACGTATTTCTCCATAATGTGAAGAAACTTCGTTTTGCCCGTCGTTTCATAATAAGCAACAGCCGCTTCTATAAAATGCCCTGCACAATACAGCTCATGATTGTCTCTTAAGTTGGTCCAGCGATTGTTGGGTTCCTTAAGCAGATAGTACGTATTTAGATACCCATCCTCAGCTTGGGCTCTTCCCAACAATTCAATCACTTCATCAGCCCGTTCTTCAAGCGCAGGATTCGGATGATCCCTTAAGCTAAAGGCAACCGTCTCCAGCCATTTGGCAAGGTCACTGTCCTGGAAAACGGTTCCATAATACTCCCCACTGGATTCCCCGGCTGCAATCCTAAAGTTTTCAATCGCATGACTGGGTTCTGTATCTGGTAATTCATCATTTAATGCTTTCCATTGGTAAGGAATAACCTCTTCCGCCACAACTTGCTTATACTTTTTCCAAAATAAATCATCAACGATGACATGCTTAACTGGCTTTGCCGTTTTCATTGGATAAACATCCCTTCCTGGAAATAGAACGCTTTCATTTTTGAGAAAATAAGGATAAAGTAATGATAATATCGTACAAGCTAACCTGAGCTCCCCTTGCTACAGTCCTTATTTTATCAACCTGAATTTATAAAAAAAATCGCGATCTTTAACTAAAACTTATACGATTTCACACACAAAGGAGCTGGCTTCCATGAGCAAAACAGACTTTCTATCCTTCCTTGTCCCTCCGCTGCCTTATTTCATTGAGGGGAATTTTACTACATATCAAAAAGGGGATTGGCATCCGAATAGGTATAATCTGGGTTATTTTGACGTAATAATCATTAAAGAAGGATTGCTGCACATTGGCGAAGAGGACGAAGTGTGGAAGGTAACTAAAAATTACGCTCTCATTCTTGAACCGGATAAACATCATTTTCCCATTGAGGCATGTACAGAACAAACCTCCTTTTACTGGTTCCATTTTCAAACCAATAGCATGTGGTGCGCACAATCCTCGCCCAATCCTATTATACCCAGCACTCCCATTCCCGAGCTGCACTTTCATTCAGAACATACGACCATTCATTTGCCCAAAATTCAAAAAGTGGTGAATCCACATGAGCTATTTTCGAAATTAGACTATTTACTAGCCTCTACTTTAAAACCTAGAAAACTGGCACTATGGGAGGCCCAACAGACGTTTGCGAGTGTTTTCCAGAGTTTGGAGTATGATCAGAATAATAAAGACAGCTCCTCTAAGTTGGCGGAACAAATCGAAATATACCTAAAACAGAATTACAAAAATACAATCACCAATAAAGATTTGGAGACCCATTTTCACGTACATCAGAACTATCTCGCCAGATGCATGAAGGTCGCTTTCCAGCGCACACCGCTTGAGTATTTAATGGATTATCGCCTGGATCAAGGACGCAGTCTTTTGCTGCAAACTGACTGGTCTGTCCAACAAATTACGGAGGAAACGGGATTCTCCCAAGCAAGCTATTTCTCCAAATGCTTTAAAGAAAAATTCGGAATGTCTCCCAAGAATTACAGACAACAATACTGGAAACCAGTCCATTGAATGCTTACACCTCCTTTACATTCTCTTTACATTTTCATTGTATCCTTTTGATATTCTCGCTTTATACTGAGTCGGTTATATCATTTTCACTTCAGAAAAGGGGCATACATATGAAGTCAACTAAACTAGCATTATTAGCCATGTTAACGGGGATTCTGGTATCACCAGAACTGACCCATGCGGCAGACATTCAGCCATCCGGGTATGCACCACTACGAACACAGGCAGATAAAATGGGGGCGACAATTACATGGGACAGTGATGACCAGTCTGTTTTGGTCAAATTGAAAAATGGCATTGTCGGGACCTTTACAGTTGGTGAGAAGCAATATCGTTTAGCTGGACTAAGCGGAAAAGCGGACCGGGAAATTAAAATAGTGAATGGAAATGTACATCTTCCTACAAAACTTCTTACAGCGCTTGAAGCAGAGAACAGCAAATATGCAGATCCTAAGGACGCAGTTCCCACCTATAAAGTAATCCCCTCTGCCGAAACAGAAGCTGTGGAAGATGGAGAAGACGCAGCCGACGACCCTGCAATCTGGCTCAACCCGGTCGATCCGGAGAAAAGTAGAATTTTAGCAACCAATAAAGGCGGCGGGATTTTAGTATATGATCTGGAAGGTAAGCAACTGCAAAACATGAAGGTCGGAAAAATGAATAACGTGGATCTTCGTTACGGTTTCACATTGGGCGGCAAAAAAATTGATATCGCAGGGGCAACCAATCGAACCAACAACACGATCGATATCTTTTCCATTGACGGTGCATCAGGAAAGCTGACCAACGTGGTTGGCAAACCTATTAAAGCATCTATGAAAGAAGTGTACGGATTCAGCTTATACCATAGCCTCAAGACAGATAAATTTTACGCGCTCGTGTTGGGCAAAGAGGGTGAATTTGAGCAATATGAGCTGACTGACGACGGAAGCGGCAAAATTGCAGGTAAGCTTGTCCGCCAGTTCAAGCTGAATACGCAATCCGAAGGCATGGTTGCTGATGATGAATATGGTACGATCTACATCGCTGAAGAGGATTACGCTATTTGGAAGTATAGTGCCGAGCCAGACGGTTCAACCGAGCCGCTGCGACGTGTGGATATTGCAGATGGGCGCAGACTTCACGATGACATAGAGGGACTTACATTGTATTACGGTAAAGATGGCAAAGGGTACCTCATGGCCTCCAGCCAAGGAAACAGCAGCTATGCGATCTATGAACGACAAGGAGACAATGCATATATAAGCAACTTCACGATTAGCGCGAGCCCTACCGTTGATGGTACATCTGTCACAGACGGTATTGATGTTCTTGGCTACGGATTAGGCAAAAATTTCCCGCATGGTATCTTCGTTGCACAAGATGACGAAAATCTTCAAAATGGAAAAAAGTTGAATCAGAACTTTAAAATGGTGCCCTGGGAGCGAATCGCTACGGGAGCCCCTACCCCGCTAACGATAGACGATGGCATCAACCCGCGTGAATTGGTAAACAGAAGCACGCAGTAATGCCCTTCGGGGAAACCAACTCAACATTCCGACTCTATTCATAGAAAAAAAGAGGTGTTCCAAAAGCCATAAACCGGCTACTTGGGACACCCCTTTTTGTTTTTAAGCGAGAAAAGGTTTAAGATCCAGCACCAGCACATTTACCGAGTTGGCTGGTAAGTCTAAGAGGACAGAATCCGTCTGAAGCGTGATCTGCTGTTCGGTAGGCACTACCTTCTCATCATTCTTCTTGTTCACGTTAGGTACATGAACAAGCGAGGAATCGCCAGTTAGTGTAACCAGCTTAGCGATGGACTCAACACTCAAATCTTGTAGATTCAGCTGTATTACCTTATCCACGTTGTCGGCATTCACCAGCTTCACGTATACATGTTCAGCATCTTGGGTTACCGAGTTGAACACGTCTCTGTTGTAAGCCTCCAGCTTGTAGTCCAGCACCTTGCTGGTTGTCTCGCCGTCGGTGTATGAGCAAATCAGATTACTGCCCGTTTCCCCGCCGTAGTTCACTGTTATGGTGTAGTCCGTGTTGTCGGCCAACTCTTCATAGCTAGCTGCTCTCAAGTTACCTGCCGCTGTACTGGAAGAGTAGTCACCCAATGTGTAGCTTTCTATGCCCTGCTTGTAAACCTTCACGCCGGTAGCCTTGCCGCCATAGCCGATCGCGTATTCAACGACGTCCTTTTTCTCCGCAGAAATATCGGTGAGACCCGCACCCACATAAAAGCCGTCCGTGCCGGAAATACGGGAGGCGACCACCTCTATCTTGTAATTGCTCCAGCTGTCGTTCAAGATGTACAGACCATTCAGACCGCTATCCTGAGCTTTGAGCACAAGCCCCTTGCCTTCCTCTACTGTTGAGCCCACGGAACCGGGAATGACCTGCCAGGCCGAATCCAATCCCTGGGTAAAGTCTTGATCCAGCAGCACACTGCCGTCCTGGTTGGAAGTAACAGTCACACGCTTAATCATAACCTCGGCATTGCCTGTTGCAATTTCAATTCCCCCCTGAGGAATGAGATCCGTTGGCTTGCCGTTTTTGTAAGTAGAGAAAGAAGTGCTCAATACTTTATTCCCCAAATATTTAGCATACATTTGCTGTACATAGTAGTTCGGCGTAAACCACACCGTTTCGTCATCGAACCAGATGCAGTCTGGCGTCCATCTGTAAGTTCCATCTGTCAGCACCTTGTTAAACAGCGGTGCATAGGCAGCCAACCGAACGACATCGGCATTATTTTCGAAGCCCGTCATCACCGCTGCCTCTGCTACAGCGCCTGCCAATGTATTTTTATCCGTTGAGGCGTACTCCCCGACAAAAACCTTTGATGTTGCTTTCCAATTTATACTGCCGTCCGCATTATAAGCTCTGTAGTAGTAGTTATAGCGGTCCACGTTATTCAGCAGGTACTCGTTAGAACGATAATAGTGCTCATCTGCAATGGTGTCCATATAGTCCTTTTGCTTCTCATACCAGGTTACCGTTTCTTCCGTCACCTGGTTACCATCTGCAAAAGCAACCTTAGCCGAACCAGTCATATTACCGCTTAAGAACTTCCAGCCCTGCTGATAGGCATCGTCGTCTGCTTGAGCGCCAACCGTGGAGATGATGTGTAGCTCATAACCCGGATAATTTTTCTCCATGTACTCATCAATCGATGTCTTGAACACTTCAAAGTTGGCAAAAAACTCTGTGCCCCAGTTCTCGTTACCTACCCCCAAATAACGCAGATCGAACGGAGCTTCATGGCCCATTTTTTTACGCATAGCAGCCCATTCATTATGTTCAAAATCCACACTAATCGCAAAGTCGATCAGATCCGTAAAGTTCTTAATATAGTATTCTCTCAATGCGCCTCCAGCGGGATGAGCATAATCCGAGCGGGCTTGGCAGAGCACGCCGCAGGCCATAACCGGAAGCGGAGCTGCATTCAGGTCTTCTGCCAACTGGAAATATTCCATATAACCAAGACCCATGGTCATCATATAGCCCCATACATTAAAGTTTTCCTTGCGCAGCTCGATATCCCCAATCGATTCCTTCCAATCGTATACGTTTTCCCATATAAATGAACCCTCGGAAATACAACCACCTGGAAACCGCAAAAACTTCGGATGCATGCCAACCAGTGCGTTCACCAAATCTTTTCTCAGTCGGTAGTTAGGATTACCCTGGAAGTTAGCATGTGCCGATGGGGATTGCTCTTCCTCTCCTGCGCCCCATACATCTTGTGGGAATAAAGAAACCATATCAACCGAAATGTCCCCTTCAAATGTAAGCGCCAGCTGCCCGAGAACCGTAGCTGAGCCTGTCAGTACAAGCTTGGAATCGATGCCGTACTTCTTCCACGTGTTGCCGCCTTCCACCTGTATCGTAACCGAATCACTAATAGCCTTTTCATTTGAGTCTTGCAGTTGCAGTGTGATTGTGCCCGCTGAATCGGCCTTCGCCCAGATGGTAAACTCATATTTGGCACCCTCTTGGATGGACATGGCACAATTCTGGTTAGAGTCGGCAAAGCCCTTGTTCCGAATCGTTGCACCATCCGCTACCGTCACATAATAAGAGTTCACTTCTTTGTCTTTTGCGCCTAAAAACTCATTTAATCCACCGCTATGTTGTGGAGTCATCTTATCCGTATCACCAGACCAAGCGAACAACGGGTTGCGGTTCCGTCCGGTAGAGCAGCCGCATTCACCGGAAGCGTGGGAATACGTATCGAACTCGAAAGATTCAAAGGAGCGATTCTGAACGAGTTCTGCATAAATCCCGCCATCTGCTGCGTTATTGATATCTTCATAGAACAAGCCGTACATCACTTCGCTGACATCCACTACTTCCTTATTTCCATGAATGGTCAGCGTGTACGGAGGTAGCTGTTCAGGAAGAACGGATACCTCAAAGCTCTCTTCAATCTGGCTTAAGCCCTTCGTCAATAGAGCCGTGACGGTAACCCCTTGTGCGGAGGTAATCGCCTGAATCTGACCATTGTCAGAGAGTATACTAGGTTGGCTGGATTTCCAGGTTACTTCTACTCTTCCGCCCATCAGAACCGTTGGCAGAGTTATGTCCTTGGTTACAATCATCGTCGGAAAGGACAAATATTTATCTCTGGCAAGCTTCACGATCTCTTCATCTGTCAACGAATCGCACATGACCTCAATGACTTCATCCGCCGTCAGGCCTGCTTTATAAATTCGAAAGTCTGAAACGGAGCCGGCAAAGTCTACATCAGCCGCATGCTGGGAGCGACCGATAAAATTGTTGCTGTAGTTGGACGAGTCTGTAAACGTTTCGAACCATTTACGCAACTTGGCATAGTTACCGCTGGAAGTTTGACTAATGGAACCGTCCGCTACGACCTCACCATTGACATATACCACCGGACCCGCACTGCTTAATGTGCCGCCTTCCGTGCCGATCACAGACAGGGCTATGTGCATCCACTCATCCCTGACAAAACCTCTTCCCGGGTCTACGGACAAATCTGCCTCGGTGAAAAGGGTTCCGCGCAGATTCCGTGTCATAAACATATAGGGCCCTGTATGGGCTTTACCAAAGTCAAAGACACGTTCCCACATATCTGTGAATCTGCCGAAGTTGACCCAAGCAGTAACCGTCACACCGGTGTTATCGCTTACATCTTTGAATAGATCGGAAGGAAGCTGGATATACGATGTACCGTTGGGGCCTCCCTCAAGCGTCAAAGCCGCTCTACCGGTAGCATGGGAAATCGTAGGTGTTACTGTGCCTGAAGCAACCCCATCGTTACCTTGCCCTGAGCTATCTTTGCCGACGTTCTCTGCATCATCAAACTTGTAACGTGCAATGATTTGATCTTGGAATTTGGTCATCTTCGTTGCTCCTATACCTATAGTTTATTAATGTAATGACTAATTAGTTAATATAAATACATATTATATAGCTATAGTACCTTATCCTGAGTACCTTTTTCAATCCAATAAATCGGATTTATGAAGAAAATACTTGAACAAACTACATAAAAAAGCAGCCATCACAGAAGATACTCTGCGATAACTGCCTTTTGGCTTGCAGGATTGCTTGACCCAGTCAGAACCTTTTCCGAAATAAAGAAGTTCGGCCGAGCTATGTTATCCGTTCAATTTTTGTCCACAATTCGGACAGAAATTAGCTCCTTCGTTTTTTGTACCGCAATTCGGACAAAAATTGGGCTTATTACCGTCTCCAGATGGAGAGGGGGCAGCAGGTGTAGGCTGAGTCTCAGCCGAAGGCTTGGGGTTCGGGTTCAAATTTTTCATCATTTCATTTGCTATATTCATCCCCATCATCATACTCGCCATATCTGAGGCAGCACCACCGCCTTTTACATTACCCGATGCAATCCCGTCCGTCATCGTCACTTGCTGGTACTTTTGCAGATTACCGATCATTTCATGAGAAGCTGTCTTCGTGATCATATCTTGGATTTCTTGAGGATAATTGAAGCTCATCACATGAAAGCCAGTAATCGTCATACCATTGTCCATCACTTGCATATCCAGATCTTCTTGAATACCTTTTGAAATGTCAGAAGCATTCGCCTGCAGATTGAACATGTCCTTTCCTTCTCTGCTGATCCACTTCATCAATAACTGATCCAACACCGAAGTAATGCGTATTTTCACATCCTCAACGAGATAACTGTCCTTCACTCCGGCAATCTTATCGATGAGCGTAACATAATCGTTCACTTTAAAATTAAATGTGCCATTGGCACGGATCGGCATACCGCCTGGCAGCTGGGGGGTCGGGATCAGCACTGGATTCTGCGTCCCCCATTTGACCGTAAACTCCTTCGTATTAACGAATAAGACCTCTACCCTCATGCCACTGTTAAAACCAAATTTAAACCCTTTTAATGTCGATAGAAATGGAATAATGTCAGAGTCCATGTTATACGACCCTTCATTCTCAAAAATACCCTCTATTTTGCCGTTATTTACAAAAATCGCGTCTTGACCGGAGCGGATAATTAACTTACTGCCTTTTTTAATTTCACGATTACTCCACTTCCAGAAAATCATATCATCTCTAAATTCTTCCCACTCTACAACATTTGCAAATTGATTTCTGAAGAATCCCATGCTGTATCCATCCTTTCAGTTCAGGATTTTGCAAAATTCGATTCCAGTCGCTCCAAAGTGCAATATATAGACGAACTAGACCATTTCGATCTATATATTGTTCATTGAAAGTCGCTTATTGGATTTTTGCAAAATCCTCAGTTAAAATGATCCTCTGCTGCCGCTATGCGAATGACCGCCGCTGGTAGTTCCGCCACCACCGCCTGAGCTGCTGCTACTGCTGCTCTTTTCAATCTTCCGTTTCGTTGTCGTTGTGTGAAGATACTGATCTCGATGCTCCAGAACTCCTGAAGCGTTCGCATCCTCGTAGGTCTGCCGATTTACCGTAACCCGACCGCCAGAATTGGAAACCATCTTACCCACGATCAACGCTGCCAATCCCAGCGCCACCGCCAAATGAAGCCATCCTTTAAAAAATATACTGTCTGGATTCACCCCTGGACGGATGGCCAAATATTTGTGCGCGCTTAGAATATACTTTTGAAATGCCAGCCCATAGTTGCCGTTCGTCAGATCCGGGCTAATCTCATGGCGTATTTTAGTAAGCCTGTCATCATCCAGATACCGTTCTGCCTTATAAAATCCGGCCAAGTACACCTCTCTATTTCTCATATCCATCGTTAAAATGACCGCGTTCCCATGAGATCTGTCATACCCAGGGCCATGGTCATCATAAAAGTCCTGCGTCATTTTCATAACATCCATATTGTCGGGATTGAGGGTAGTATAAATAATAATGTCCGTTTCTCTTTCCGCTCCGTATTGATTAGCCATAGTGTTCAACACATCATACTCTTCCTGATTGAGCAGACCCGCTTCATCATAAATCAATGGCTTCATTTCTGTCGTTGCTGGTTCGCCCTTCATTTCCATAGGAACTGCCAGAAAAACAGCAAAGAACAACAAGACGGCTATAATGGCTCTATGCTTTTTCAATAGAATTCCCCTCCCATCATCAGCCAAGTGATTAATCTTAATGAGAAGAGAGTAATGCCGAAAATGCCTGCAAACCAAGCCGTCACTTTGAACTTGCTGATCGGAGGCTTACCCACTACCTTGCCCGTCTGTCCGTTCATAGCAAACGTATGCTCCAATTGATTGTAGTCATAGTGTATGACCCATACCGGGAGCAGAACATAATCCGCTTGTTTTAATGTAGTATCAATTTGCTTTTCCGTATAACTCACGGACGTATACTCTGACACCGTAGAATGAATATAAGCATCAATATATTCCTTCACTTTCTCTTTAACTCGCGGGAAGAGCTCTTCTTCGTTATAACTGTACTTCTCCGCAATATAACCTGCTAGATATGGCGTTTTAAAGGGTTTTAGCTGATCGTATGGAAAAGGCTCCAATTTATCCATCAGCTCGTCGTTCATTTTCTCCGCAGCATCAATCGGAACCTTTACATAATTCAAACGGATTTTCCGATATACATCAAAATGCTTCGTTTCCGTATATTCGTAGTCTCCGCTCGTATAGGTTCTCACTTGGGTACCTTCACCTTGAACCTCAATTTTATTATGTAATTCATATAACCAGAAGGGCACATACATCCCGGTTATTCCCTTGATTCGGTCTGCTATCATGAACCGGTTCGGCGTCAGACGGCCGTTCTTGCACCATTTTTTGAAAGCAACTATGGCTTCTTCCTTACTGATTGAAAAAGGAATAACCTGCGCCGGAGCCAGCTTCCCGGTCAGTCGGTCTCCAAGAACCACGGCAGAACCACAAAAGCTGCACACCGTTGCACTCGTCTCCACTTCGGTCATAATCACTGCTCCGCAGTTATTACAATGATACTCATGGGCCTCATCTTCTGAAAAAATACGATTTATTAGAGGATCAGGAATAGATTCAATATTGTCCTCTCTTCCGCAACTATGACAGGATAACATCCCTGTCTCACCGTCAAAGACCATGCCGCTGCCGCAGTTGGGGCATTTGTATTCGATAACCGGCATCTGCTCACCTCTTCATGTAGATACTGTTATGATTCCTTATAAAGCATCCAGGTCGTCCTTCGTTCCTGCCCGAAGCTCGGCTATAGCCATCGCCTCATCATACGCTCTGTTCACCTGCTCTTCCATGACCTCAAAAGCAGAATTCTTGCTGCCCATAGAGTTCAAGGCTTGCTGTGCTTTGGCAACCGCCATCTTCCCTTTAAGTTCAGCGTGCCGCGCTTCTAGTTGCCCCATATCGGACACCAACTTCTCCTGCATTTGTTTCATATTTACGGCGTTTGTCGAAGCTAAATCATAGGATGTTTGTAATTGTTCCAATTTCTCCGCCTGCAAACCTTTTCTCTCCAGAAACTTTCGAGCTTCCTCTTCATTACCAGCTTCCACAGACTTACTGGCAT
Organism: Paenibacillus polymyxa; assembly: GCF_001719045.1. Lineage (NCBI taxonomy): Bacteria > Bacillati > Bacillota > Bacilli > Caryophanales > Paenibacillaceae > Paenibacillus > Paenibacillus polymyxa. The sequence goes on along the minus strand of NZ_CP015423.1, from coordinate 3,092,744 downwards.
AATGCTGGAGCTTTTTGATCTCGGCTTTGCATTCATCCAGTGCTCTTTTCGTCCTTCTCTCATCAGCCAACACTGAAGCCGTCTCCGCTTTCACCTTGCCTAGATCACTGTTCAAATTCCGCATATAATCGTCAATGGTCTTCTCCGGATCTCCCACCTTATCCATTAAGGCGTTAACATTCATTTTCATAATATCCCTGAACCTTGACAAAATCCCCATGATGACCTCCTTCGAAAGGACTACATTCCACCATATCATACATCAAATCCGGTAAAAAATGTTCATCCCAGCCATATATACTGGCCCATTGATCACTTTCAGATGTGTGTTCGTTTTATTATAAAAGCAAAGGGTCCAAAAACCCGCGACAGATTTTTGAACCCTTCTAATATGTTCCTGATTATAGTTCTTCATAGCACTTGGGGTCCTGCCCCCATATCCGTCCATCCTCACTGCTAAATGCCGAAATCACGTTCATTTCCTCTGGAGACAACTCAAAATCAAAAATATCTAGATTCTCCGTTTGGTGTTTTAAAGAAGAGGCCTTAGGGATCGGGATTGCTCCAAGTTGGATATGCCAACGTAAAATCGCTTGTGTAGTCGTTTTACCATGAGCAGCAGCAATTTTCCCAATCTCTTCATTCTCCAGCATGCTGTGACCGCGACCCAAGGGGCTCCATGATTCCGTCACGATGCCCTGTTCAGCATCTTTTGCACGCTGATGTTCCTGATTAAATAATGGATGCAATTCAACTTGATTTAAGCTCGGCGTGACACCTGTTTCCCGAATTAAACGTTCATTATGCTCGGGCAAGAAATTGCAGACCCCAATGGAACGGATATAGCCCCTTTTCTTCGCCTCAATTAACGCCTGCCAGGCTTCAACATATCGATCAATTTGGGGATTCGGCCAATGGATCAGATAAAGATCATAATAGTCCAGGCCTCCTCTATATAATGACTCTTCGATCGTTACAATGGCTTCTTGGTAAGCATGTCGGCGACCCGGTAGTTTGGAGCAAATCAACAATTCTTCTCTGGGCACAGAGCTCTGCTGGACCGCTTTCCCAACAGCACCCTCATTTTCATAGTTGAACGCTGTGTCGATCAGACGGTAACCTGCATCAATCGCGCCGGTAATCGCCTTGACTCCATCTGCACCCTTAATTCCAGCAGTCCCAAATCCAATGACGGGCACTTTAATGCCATCATTCAATACCTTCTCCGGAATTTGTTGGTTCATAATTACAGCCTCCTTTACTATTCTCATATAACATAACACCTCTTCAAAGCTCCGGCAAAATATAGCAATCCATTCCGTTCTCTGTATATGTATATACCCACTAGCTCGTAACTTCCCTACCAAGTTCTCTGTGTGCTAAATCAAAAAGCGCCTGATCCCCATTGAAATCATACTTGAAGTCAAGGGGGCAGGCACTTGTAACACTACCAAATCATATATTCCACTTCATGCTTGATGGCTTGGTTGTCCAACACAAAGTTGAAGTGTCTGTATTATTATTTCAAGCCATTCCATACCCAGTTCTCTACCTCTGGTAGGTCAATGCCCTCTTCGCGAATGAATTGATGATGTTTCTTAATCGTAGCATCCATTTCATCCACAATGTTGGTATACCTCCCAGCGTCAGGTAAGTTGAGAACAGCTTCCTTCACTAAGTCAAAACGATCCATTTGATTCAATACACGCATATCAAATGGTGTCGTAATATCGCCATTCTCACGGTAACCATGTACATGCAAGTTATGATTATGACGATCAAAGAACAGATCTTTGATCAGACCTTCGTAACCATGGAAAGCGAAAACAACGGGCTTGTCTTTTGTGAAAAAATGATCAAACTCGGCGTCGGATAATCCACGCGGGTCTAGTTTTTGACTTCTCAGTTTCAGCAAATCTACCACGTTGATGTACCGAATCTTCAAGTCAGGCAGTTTTTCATGCAAAATAGAAATTGCAGCTAAACTTTCAATCGTTGGCTCTGTACCAGCAGAAGCAATGACAAGGTCAGGTTCTCCACCTTGATCTGTACTTGCCCAGTCAATGATCTTCAACCCTTTATCCACCAATTCTTTCGCTTCATCAGCAGTAAACCATTGTGGACGTGGGTGTTTAGACGAAACAATCAAATTGATCTTTTGACGGTCGTTTAAAATGGTGTCGAAAACAGCCAACAATGAATTGGCATCAGCTGGAAGATATTCCCGAATAAATTCTGGTTTTTTATCAGCCAAATGACCTAACAAACCTGGATCTTGGTGTGTATACCCATTATGATCCTGCTGGAACACCGTTGAAGTTGCTACGACATTCAGTGATGGGATATCTGCACGCCATCCTTGATCCGTTGCTTTACGCAGCCACTTAAAGTGCTGGGTGATCATCGAGTCAACCACACGCAGGAAGGCTTCGTAACTTGCAAAGAAACCATGGCGACCTGTTAATACATAACCTTCCAGCAATCCTTCAGCTTGGTGTTCGGATAATTGAGAATCAATTACGCGGCCATAGGATGATAAGAATTCATCATTAGGTTCAATAATTTGGTCCATCCATTGGCGTTTGGTTACTTCAAAAACAGGAGCCAAGCGATTAGACATCGTTTCATCCGGTCCGAAGATTCTGAAATTACGATTTTCTTCATTTAAAAGAACCACATCTTTAACGTATTTCCCTAAAACCGACATATCTTGCGCAATCACTTTACCAGGTACGGAATTATCCAGCGCATAGTTACGGAAATCCGGTAATTTCAAGTCTTTAATGAGGTTACCCGCATTCGCAACAGGGTTCATTCCCATGCGTTTATCGCCTGTAGGCAGAATTTCAGCAAGCTCAGGGTTTAAACGACCGTTTTCGTCGAACAATTCCTCTGGTCTATAGCTATTCAGCCATTCTAACAAAGCAGGTGCATGGTGCATATTTTTTTGATCAACCGGAATTGGAACCTGATGGGCACGGAATGAATTTTCATTCGGCACGTTGTCCCATTCCTTCGGACCCGTCCAGCCTTTAGGTGAACGGAATACAATCATCGGCCAAGCCGGACGAGTAAGGTCATTATTTTCACGCGCATTCTTTTGAATAGCTTCAATCTTCTCGATAGCCGTATCCAATACTTTCGCCATTTCTGGATGCATGTGATCCGGATTTTCACCTTCAACAAAGAACGGCTCCCAACCCAAACCTTTAAAGTATGAGGTCAATTCTTCTTTTGATTGACGAGACATAATCGTCGGGTTACTAATCTTAAAGCCATTCAAGTGCAAGATTGGTAGCACTGCACCATCTGTGATGGGGTTGATAAATCGGTTAGAGAACCACGAAGCGGCTAATGGGCCTGTTTCAGCTTCACCATCACCAATAACAACAGCCGAAATCAGATCAGGATTATCCAGAATGGCACCTACACCATGAGAAAGGGAGTAGCCTAATTCTCCACCTTCATGGATAGATCCAGGTGTTTCAGGAGCAGCATGTGAAGCAATACCGCCAGGGAAAGAGAATTGTTTGAACAATTTCTTCATACCTGAGATATCTTGTGTAATTTGCGGATAGATTTCAGTGTAGCTTCCATCCAGATAAGAATTTGAAACCATAACCTGGCCGCCGTGACCAGGACCTTCAATGTAAAGCATGCTCAAATCATATTTATTAATAACACGATTTAAATGTGCATAAATAAAGTTTTGGCCCGGAATTGTGCCCCAGTGTCCAATAGGCTTAACCTTCACATCTGAATCTTTTAAAGGCTCTCTCAACAAAGGATTATCTTTTAAATACAACTGACCTACCGAAATGTAGTTCGTTGCACGCCAATATGCATCAAGTTTTTCTAAATATGTTTTAGATGAATAATCTGCTAACACGGGTGATAACGACATGGTGTCCACTCCCTAAGTAGTTTTGTTTGTAATTTATTTCCGGAAATTTCATCTACATGTACATCATAACGCTACGCTGATTAAATTCAACCTTTTTCACAAGTGATACGGTCCAATTTTGTGAAATTTTGAACATACTATGAAATATAAATTAAAAAGACAGTAAAAAAGCTCTTACATTAAAATATATAGAATTATTAACCAATAAAATTCGCAATAACGAAGCAATCGCAGACTCCAATCCTTTTCTCAAAACCATAAAAAAAAGACCGGAGAATTCTCCAGTCTTATCATTAGTGAACCGATACAAAGGTGTTAAATTTCAAATATTTGTAATGAAATCGCATATGAGAAAACTCAAATGGCGTACCGTTATCTAAAAAGAACACACCTTCCATAATACCTACAGGCTCATTTTCATTTAAATGTAGCAGCTTTTGATCATTCTCTTGAGACGGTTCTGCAAAAATGGATAAAAAAGATTTGGTGACAGCCAAGTTCCGTGAGTCTTCCAAATAATTAAAAATGGACCCCTCGATAATTGTCTGATTTAAATTCTGGACAATTTTAATGGGGATATAGCCCGTTTCAATCATAAAAGGATCATCATCAAATAGACGTAAGCGGACAATTTTGTAAACAAAATCATGAGTCTCCAAGAACAAATCGCGCTGTAATTCTTCTGTTGGCGGAATGACCTCAAAACTTAGTACTTTGATTTTCGGCTTTTTACCATGCATTTGAAAATTATCAGTGACCCCTAGATTAGAGCCTTCGTAGTTAAAGATAGATTCATTTCTTATGTATAATGGATTAATAAATGTCCCGGAACCTTGTTTTTTGAAAATAATTCCGACATTCTCCATTTTAGTCAGAGCACGTTTAATTGAACTACGACTAACCTGGTAAGTCTCACTAAGACTACGTTCATCTGGCAATCTCATATCTGCAAACTTTCCAGCAAAAATTTTCATCTTAAGATCGTCAATAATTTGCTTATAGACAAATTGTGTCATATAGTACTCCTCTTTCAGGTCTTCTATAACTCTATATAGTTTACCATAACTTGCCCATTTCATCTCATGTTTGTTTCTGTATGCTGAGTGGACTTTCAGCGGATAGGAAGTACCCTCACTTTTACTTTACATCTCTATGCATAATACCATGATTACACATACATAACACCACTGAACGCACCCAAAACAGCAGAAAATACAGAACCCCCACCTTAATATCGGTAATAAGACCAAGCCTGTTTCGAACCTGGAGGGATGTTTGACTAGACCAGGCTAAAATCCTTGAATACATTGTTATTATTTATCTTGTTCAAGCGTTTTCTAATAAGAATGGTGGGGGGGAGATCATATTGGCTATCCGCTACAGCGTCATCATTCCAACCTATAATCGAGCCCAGCAATTGTTGCTCACACTCGCTTCATTTGAGACACAAACCTATCCAAAGCAACTATTCGAAGTCATTGTAGCTGATGACGGTTCTACAGACGGAACGAAAGAAATGGTCGAAGGCTTCAAAGCATCCTATCCTCTTATCTATGTGTCACATCAGGAACAACGCGGTCGATCTGCCGTTCGAAATTTGGGACTGCGCCGTGCAAAAGGACTGTACATCATCTTCTGCGACGCTGACTTTGTAGTATTGCCGGAATTTATTAGGATCGTGAGCCGTTATCACCGTAAATATCCCAAGTCCGTGCTTTCAGGTATTCCTCACTCATGGGACGATGCTTTTACCCATTATTACCCTGACTTTTCTCCTGAAGAAAAAGAACAATGTCGCAACATACTTACGCAGTCCAACTTATGGAATGCTGACTATGAAGCAGCGAACGAAATTACTCCGATCATAACCCCAGAAGATATCCTTCACCAAACGGGTGCACTGTCTAAAGTAGTTAGTCCCACAAGGGTTCCTCCCAATACGCAGAAACAATTTGCCTCAACGGACGTAGCCCCCTGGATGCTGCTGGTTACTCGTTGTGTAGCCATCAGACGCAGTCACTTGATTCGTATTGGAGGTTTTAATGAACGGTTTGTGCTGTATGGACTCGAAGACTGGGACCTTGGCTATAGACTACATCGCTTGAAAATCCCTTTTTATTGCATCAAAGAGGTGGTCGGATATCATCAGGAACATCCAACCTATCTCAGAGGTAACGTGTTAAATACGGAAAATCTGAGAATCATGTATGAAACTTACGGATTCAATGACTCCTCGTTAAATTTATTCGCCCTTATCCCTCCATCCGAGGATTTTGAGACCTACAAAAATACATTACGGGTATTGCGCAGGGGATTCCGCTCTAGGTTAACACGCTCATCAGCACTGTTATTAAGAAGAACACTACGCATTGCAGCCAAGCAGTTCTACGATCAAAGCCATACTCATGCATACAAAAAATCATTACACTTGATAAAAAAGAAAGCAGCGAACCGGAAAAGTCGAGTCGCTCATGTGTTACGAGAAATGCTAGTGAAGTCTGAAAAGCTGGTGGAGTAGCAAGAGGCTGGAAGGACACGAAACGCATGAATTTTTCCCGTAATAAAAAGACTCCTCCATCTGAGAGCAGGCCAAACTCGGCAAGCTGTCTTATGGAAGAGTCATATGCAACTTTTTCTTACTTTTGTTTTTCCGTTAATGTTCTCACTTTAATAGGATGCAGATTCGCCTCGATTTGAGCCCGCTGCGGTTCATACCACTCTGGCAGCATTAATTCCTGTCCCAAAGATTCGGCAGGTTCATCGTTAGCAAATCCCGGTGGGTCTGTAGCAATTTCAAATAGGATACCGCCCGCTTCTCTGAAATATATCGCATTAAAATATTGGCGGTCTATGATTGGAGTCGGCTGATATCCATAATGCTGGACTGCGCTTCTCCATTCTTCATGTTGTTCAAAATCTTTTGCACGCCACGCAATGTGATGTACCGTGCCTGCTCCACCAAAGCCTAAACCCATTTTGGCGAGCGGAACATCTACGATGTTGCCGATTTCTCCTACGGACTGATAACGGGCATATTCGGCGTCTTCAGCGATTTTCGTAAATCCGAGTATGCTCTCCAATGCATCCATCGTTCTCTGTGGGTTGACGCTAAATAGCACGGCGCCTCCAAACCCCTTAATTGCTTTATCAGCCGAAATACCACCGTAAGACCAAGTACTATTCGCTCCCGCTTCACGTTCAACAAGCTCAAGGCGTAAGCCCTCATTATCCTCAAATTGAAGATATTGTTCAGAAAAACGGCTTGTTTTCGTAACTTGAATATCAAAGCTTTCCAAACGATGCTGCCAAAAATCAAGTGAACCTGGGGGTACAACATACGAGGTTATGCCCACCTGGCCACCTCCGATTCGTCCTTTAGGAGTTCCTGGTGCAGGAAAAAAAGTAATGATCGTTCCAGGACTTCCTGCCTCGCTACCAAAGTACAAGTGGTAAACCTCAGGAGCATCGAAGTTGATTGTTTTCTTCACTAACCGAAGTCCCAGGACGCCGGCATAGAAGTCGACATTTTCCTGCGGATTACCGGCAAAAGCTGTAATATGATGGATACCTGTAGTTTGAAGTGACATATGAAACCCTCCTTTAATCGTAGGAACCTTTATTTTTATTGTTGATGACTTTTAATGACCTAAATATCATGTTTTATCTAAGTAATGCATCGATGGAATATGAACCTGCTCCTGTCAACGCAATACCAATTACAACTGCAATAAGAACTAGCGGATATTCATAGCCATTAGCTGTTGCCCAGATCCCGTTTGGGCCATGTACTTTGAAAATTGCTCCGAGCATAGTCACCGCAATCAATAATGCAGCCAGTGGAGTGAGCAATCCTAAAGCAAATAGAGCTCCTCCCAACAATTCCATCAACCCTGCAGACACTGCCATGAATACTCCAGGCTTAATGCCGATCGATTCCATCCAACCGCCAGTACCTTTTGGACCATAGCCACCAAACCAGCCAAAAAGTTTCTGTGCTCCGTGCCCCACCAATAACAATCCAACCACCAAACGTATCAGTAACAATCCACTTGCCAACATAAAAATCACCCTCCACATTATATTTATTTAGAGATTATTAAATTAGAGATATTAGATAAAATTAAATTCATTGTTTAGCGATTCGGGCCTGTTCTTTTCTAAGCTTTTCAGGCGTAACATCGTCTCCATTCGGATCATAGATCGTAGCATTCAAGAGAATGCTTTGTACAGAGCCCCGAAAGATTTGAAGGTATTCTTTGCGAAGATCCGTTTGTTCCGTTTTTTCAATTTCAGTTAATCCGACTTCCTTTGCTTTTTTTGCGAGCTGATTAATTCTTTCTAAAATGGTGATCATGTATATACCTCCCTATTCAAAATTTTCTGGTTATCTTTAATTTATTTATCTTGATTTAAAGATATAATACTTTTCTATCCGTGTCAATACTTTTTCGAAAAGAAAAGAAGATGAACGCTTGAGTTGCTTTTAAAGGTGAAAGAAAAAACAGCCGGAACACTTAGAAATATCTTTAAGCTACAAGTTGTGTAAAACCTCTTCAACTCAATTAATAAAGCCATAATAAAAAGCCACCAACCAGAATCACTGGCTGATGACTTTCTTGTCTTACTCAAATGGAGGCGAGGGGAGTCGAACCCCTGTCCGAAGATAACGACACATAAGCTTCTACGGGTGTAGTGACAGTTTTGATGTCACCCTAGAAACTCCCTGTCACCGGATTCCCTTCGGGTCAGCCTGATTATCTTCTTCAGCTCACCGCAGGCGGAGATGAGACAGCGTATTCCACTATTTGTTAGCCCCTATCCCAGTCACATGGACGATGCTGGGTAGAAGCACGCACACAGTTTCTTAGGCTGCGAAAGCGTAGTTGTTTTGTTGTTTGCCGTTTAATAGGCTTTAGCGTTGATGAAGCGGACGCGTCCCCACTACCCGCTACCCATGCTCGAACTATCCCCGTCGAATCCATAAACGCCCCCTTATTATAAAAGGGCTCCACGGATAAAACCGGAAATACCGGAGCATAAGCATGCATAATATCAAAAGCTGAATCCTAGGATTCAACACTCGAACAAAGTTAAAAGCTTTAAAACTGACTACTTCGTTAGTATACCATATTACAGGTCATTACGAAACGAAACGAAGCTATTTAAGCCTTATAAAATAGCACCATTACAGGAACAAGTAACTTCTCCACGTAATTTGTACCAGATCCAATAATACAGCAACTTATCTCGCAATTTTCTGCTTCTCACGCAAAGCGCGTTGGATATCACGCTGTGCATCGCGTTTAGCGGCAGCATCACGTTTGTCATACTGCTTCTTACCTCTACCCAGTCCGAGCAAAAGCTTGGCATAACCATTACGAACATAAATCTTGAGCGGTACAATCGTGTAACCTTCCTGTTTGGACAGACCGATAAGCTTGCGAATCTGCTCTTTATGCAACAGCAGCTTACGCGTACGGGTCGGATCGGTAGGATTATTACGATTGCCTTGCTCAAAAGGACTGATATGCATATTGTGAATATGAATTTCGCCATTACGGATCGTAGCAAATGCATCACTTATATTGGAGCGACCATTCCGTAGAGACTTAATTTCTGTTCCCGTTAGCACCATGCCCGCCTCGTAGGTGTCCTCAATAAAATAGTCATGGGAAGCTTTTTTGTTCTGGGCGAGCACTTTCCCGTCTGCCTTCTTACCCATGAATACCACTCCTTATGAATAACGTAATTCATTCTTGAAATCCAAGCATCAAAATCCGGCTACAAAGAGCCACCTAGAAATATATTGTAACAAATTTCAGATGGTAAAAGCAAGAAAGGTCAAGCCTTCTACATTTCTAACTGCACTTATTCACACTTAAAACCAAGCGGCTTCCATCCAATACAGCAGACAGAAACCGCCCGTATAACCTATGCTTCAATCAGCTTCATTCACTGCAATGAAAGCTCCAGCCTTCAAAGTAAGTAAGCTCTAGCTACCTACTTCTTCTTTTTCCGCACAAAGCCCGCGGTGCTATTGCCGCCACTTCCGCCCTTATTCTTCCGCTTGCGACGTGCTGCGCCTTCACCGTTTGGTCTGGCATCACTACCTGGTGTAGCTGCTCCGCCGATGAAAATACCGCTGGCAGACGTCTTCTTCCGTCGCTTGCTTGCCCCGGATGCTGGTGAGTTATACCCGCCCTTGCCACTGCCAAAGCCGAAGTTGCTATCTGAGCCGGCTCCAGCTCCGTTTCCGCCGCCGCGCCCTGAACGACCTGCGGTGCTAATCCCTCCGTTACCAGCGCCAGCTTCTTTTGGCTTCCCGGTAACATCATGACCGCCTTTACGCTCTTTGCCAGTCTTGTCCTTGCCGCCCTTGCGGTCACGCCCTTCTCGGCCTTTGCCTTTACCACGGCTCTCGCCACGCGCAAAGTCTCCACCCTGTCCTGTACCGCCAGTCCGTTCACGGCGTTGCCGTTGCTTCATATCGACAAGTTCAAAGTCAATTGTGTAATCTTCCATATTCACACGCGCGACGCGAACTTTAACCTCATCCCCAATACGGAACACCTTGGAGGTGCGTTCGCCGATCAACGCCATATGCTGCTCGTCAAAATGATAATAGTCGTCCGTAAGCGCACTCAGACGCGTCAGACCCTCCACTGTATTGTCCAGCTCAATGAACATTCCGAAGCTGGTTACACTGCTGATGATCCCCTCGAATTCCTCGCCGACCTTGTCCAGCATGTATTCAGCCTTTTTCATCTGCTCTGTATCACGCTCTGCATCCACAGCCACACGCTCACGCTCGGAAGATTGCTGCGCAATATCAGGCATACGTGCAGTCAAATATTCCTGACGTTCGGCTGTTAAAGCCCCACCATTCTCCAATACCTCACGAATGACACGGTGAATCACCAAGTCAGGGTAACGACGGATCGGCGATGTAAAATGAGAGTAATACTCCGCTGCCAATCCAAAATGTCCTGTCGACTCCGCATCATACTTTGCCTGCTTCATCGAACGCAGCATCATCGTGCTAAGCACGGTTTGCTCCTTCGTACCCTGAATGTCTTCTAGCAACGTTTGTAGCGCACGCGGATGAATGGAATTTCCTCTACCTTTGATCTGATGCCCAAAATTAGCTGCGAAAGCCATAAAGTTTTGCAGCTTCTCTGGATCTGGGTCCTCATGAATCCGGTACAAGAAAGGTACTTTGAGCCAATGAAAATGTTCGGCTACCGTTTCATTGGCCGCCAACATAAACTCTTCAATAATTTGTTCAGCTATCGTACGATCTCTTTTTACAATATCGACAGCTTTGCCTTCATTATCCACAATCACTTTGGCTTCATCAAAGTCAAAATCAACCGCGCCTCGGCGCATTCGATTAGCACGCAGCTTCAATGCCAATTCCTTCATCGTGCTGAATACATCAATGAGATCCTTGTACCGTTCCATCAGTTCAGCATCTTCCTCTTCGAGGATTTTGCGAACGTTAGTGTACGTCATCCGTTCCTTCGTTTTAATCACACTGGTGAAAATATCATGCTTTACAACCTTCATATGCTCATTGAATTCCATCTCACAGGATAAAGTCAGTCGATCCACCTGTGGATTCAAAGAACATATTCCGTTCGAAAGTCGATGTGGAAGCATAGGAATGACACGGTCAACCAAATACACGCTACAACCGCGGTTATATGCCTCCTGATCCAGCTTGGAGTTCTCACGCACATAATACCCTACGTCGGCAATATGAACGCCCAGACGGTAGTTTCCGTTCGGCAAGCGCTCTACATTGACAGCATCATCCAGGTCTTTGGCATCCTCACCATCAATGGTAACAATGATCTTATCACGCAGATCGCGCCGTCCCTGACGTACAATCTCTTCTTCCGTAATCGCGTCGGGAGCATTCTCCGCTTCCTCTGTCACTTCATCTGGAAAAGCTTCTGGAAGCTGATGCTTGCGAATAACTGACAAAATGTCGACGCCCGGATCATCCTTATGACCCAAAACCTCCAACACTTCGCCTTCCGCTGCTGCTCGTCCTTCTGGATAGCTCACAATACGCACAACGACCTTTTGACCGTTTACAGCTCCATTGAAGCTTGTTTTTGGAATAAAAATATCCCGGTTAATACGCTTATCATCCGGCAAAACGAAACCGTATGCTTCGTGGCTCTGAAACACGCCTACTACTTGAAGGACTGCGCGCTTCACGATCCGTACAACTTCACCTTCTAGTCGACCGCCCGCAGGTCCCTTCGAGGACACTCTTACCAGTACCGTATCTCCATTCATCGCACTCTTTAAATCATTGGCATGAATATATACATCCGGGTGCTCCCGGTCCTCTGGAATCAGAAAAGCAAATCCCTTGGCATGAGCCTGCAAACGCCCACGCTGCAAATCCATTCGTTCCGGCACACCATAACGGTTTGTGCGGGTCAGCAGAATTTTCCCCTCTTCCTCCAAAGCATTCAAAAGCTTAAGAAATTCACGGAAATCTTCCGCATCCTTAATATCAAAGTGCTGCTCCAGCTCCTGGTAAGTCATGGGTTTGTATGCGGTCTCGCGCATAAAATCGAGTAGTTGTTGCTCTGTTATCATAATATTGTCCACCTCGGGTGACCTTTAATTTTCAGTAATAAATCCGCATGTCCTTGTTCCTTGTTCCTGATACAAGGCTCTTAATATACTCATACCCTAGTATACACGAATTTAATCGACGGCATCCCTGCCTGTCCAAAATCTAAAAAAAGCCCCCGTTTCCCGCGAAACGAAGGCTTAAGGTACATATTTATCTTATTTTGCAAAAAATGCAACTAAAACAGAAACGATCATGAAACCCGCACCCAAAACAGCAGTTGCGCGTTGTAAAATCAAATCCATACCGCGAGCTTTTGTCTTGCCGAACAGATGCTCAGCACCGCCAGAGATGGCACCGGACAAACCTGCGCTTTTCCCCTTTTGCAGTAAAACAACCGCAATAACAGCAATCGAGAACACAACGAGCAGCACTTTCAAAAAGATTTCCATGAAAAATCCCACCTCCTGAGCTTATACATCTGTTTTGCAAAACAACACAGCCTCTTTTATGAAAACATGTACATATCATGTTATAAATAGCCGGAAATTAACGCAAAACACTATTTTTATTCTACCACAGCTTCCAGTAGATAACAACAGCTATAGCAAGTCACTCAGCCATTAAGCCTTTGCAAAGTTATAAATTCTCATACACATCCATAATAACAAAAAACAGACCTGCTCGCGGTGGCGAGTAGGCCTGTTTTATTCATGCGAAAAAGCTTTGAGCGTTCAGACTTCATGATCATAAACCATGAGTCAAGAGACGCCATCAGCATTTTTGCGCAATATTATTTTTTCAGGTTGTAGAAAGATTTCAGGCCGTGGTATTGAGCCAGTTCACCCAGTTGATCCTCAATGCGGAGCAATTGGTTGTACTTCGCAATACGGTCAGTACGGGAAGGAGCACCTGTTTTAATTTGGCCTGCATTTGTTGCAACAGCGATATCAGCGATTGTGCTGTCTTCGGATTCACCGGAACGGTGAGAGATAACAGCTGTGTATCCTGCACGTTTAGCCAATTCGATAGCATCAAATGTTTCAGTCAGCGTACCGATTTGGTTTACTTTGATCAGGATGGAGTTACCGATGTTTTCATCGATACCTTTAGCCAGACGCTCTGTGTTTGTTACGAACAGGTCGTCACCAACCAGTTGGATTTTGTTGCCCAATTTTTCAGTGAGCAATTTCCAACCTTCCCAGTCATCTTCGGAGCAACCATCTTCAATAGTGATGATTGGGTATTTATCAACCCAAGAAGCAAGCAGGTCAACGAACTCAGCAGAAGTGAAGGATTTTCCTTCGCCTTCCAAAGTGTATTTTCCATCTTTGAAGAACTCAGTGGAGGCAACGTCCATACCGAGGAATACGTCAACACCTGGTTTGTAACCAGCTTTTTCGATCGCTTCGATAATAGTGGACAGAGCTTCTTCGTTAGATTTGAAGTTAGGAGCAAAACCACCCTCATCACCAACAGCTGTGTTCAAACCTTTGGAGTTCAGTACAGATTTCAGGTTGTGGAAGATTTCTGCGCCTACACGCAGAGCTTCTTTAAATGTAGGAGCGCCTACAGGCAGAACCATGAACTCTTGTACGTCAACGTTATTGTCGGCATGAGCGCCACCGTTAACGATGTTCATCATTGGTACTGGCAATTGTTTAGCATTGAATCCGCCCAGGTAAGTGTACAGTGGCAAGCCCAGAGCTTCAGCAGCAGCGCGAGCTACAGCCATGGATACTGCCAGAATTGCGTTTGCACCCAATTTACCTTTGTTATGTGTACCATCCAATTTGATCATCAGCGTGTCGATTTCTACTTGGTTCACAGCATCCAAGCCGATTACTTCAGGAGCAATAATTTCGTTCACGTTTTTAACAGCTTGCAGAACGCCTTTACCCAGGTAACGGGATTTGTCGTTATCACGAAGCTCTACAGCTTCGTGAGCGCCTGTGGAGGCACCGGAAGGAACGATAGCACTACCGATAGCACCGGATTCCAGATAAACTTCAACTTCAACCGTAGGGTTACCACGGGAGTCGAGGACTTCGCGAGCGTACACGTCAGAAATAATAGTCATTTGTACTTAATCTCCTTTGTGAATCATGATTTGTTGGTCAAGCCTATACTTATTAAATCAAGCTTACTTGCGGGATGCAATCATAGATTTTCCTGTCATTTCCGCAGGTTGCGGAAGTTGCATCAAATCCAGAAGCGTTGGAGCTACGTCAGCAAGTATTCCATGCTCACGCAAAACGATATTTTCGTCAGTCAAAATGAACGGAACCGGATTAGTTGTGTGAGCTGTGAACGGACGTCCCTGCTCATCAATTTCCATATCCGCGTTACCATGGTCAGCAATGATAATAACCACGCCGCCTTTGGCTTTAACCGCATCTACAACACGTCCAACACATTCATCTGTCGTCTCTACCGCCTTAATCGTTGGCTCCAGCATACCGGAGTGTCCAACCATATCCGGATTGGCAAAGTTCAGGATAATCGCATCATGCTTGTCGGCTTCGATTTCCTTAACAGCAGCATCCGCTACTTCATACGCACTCATTTCCGGCTGTAAGTCATATGTAGCCACTTTAGGCGAGTTGATCAAAATACGAGTTTCGCCAGGAAGCTCCACATCACGTCCGCCACTGAAAAAGAAAGTAACGTGCGGATATTTTTCAGTCTCAGCAATACGCAATTGCTTTTTGTTGTTTTGAACCAACACTTCACCAAACGTGTTATCCAGGTTTTTCGGTTCGTAAGCTACAAAGCCTTCAACCGTTTCGCTGAACAACGTCAGGCAAACAAAGTGCAAATCTTTAGGCCATTTCGGGCCACGGTCAAAACCACGGAAGTCCGCGTTTGTAAATACCTGAGACAGTTGAATCGCACGGTCAGGACGGAAATTGAGGAAGATAACAGAGTCATTGCTTTCGACCAGCCCTACAGGACTGCCGTCAGCCTTCACAATAACCGTTGGCTCCACAAATTCGTCGAACACTGATTTTTCATACGATTCTTTTAATGCTTCCATTGGGTCTGTGTATTGAGGACCTTCTCCGTACACGATTGCACGGTAGGATTTCTCTACACGTTCCCAACGTTTGTCACGGTCCATAGCATAATAGCGTCCTTGTACAGTCGCAATTTTGCCTACGCCCACTTCTTGAATTTTAGCGATCAGCTGCTGCATGAAGCCTACGCCGCTGTCAGGCATAACATCGCGTCCATCCATGAAAGCATGAATGTACACTTCTGTTAAACCTTCTTTTTTCGCCAAGTCCAGCATAGCGAACAGATGGCTGATATGGCTATGCACGCCGCCGTCGGACAGAAGTCCGTACAGGTGAAGTTTCGTGTTGTTCTTCTTGGCATGTTGCACTGCTTTAACCAGTGTTTCATTGTCGTAGAATTCACCTTCACGGATGGACTTCGAAATACGAGTCAAGTCTTGATATACAATTCGGCCTGCGCCGATGTTCAAGTGACCTACTTCGGAGTTACCCATTTGTCCTTCAGGCAGACCCACTGCTTCGCCAGAAGCCGTCAGCGTTGTATGAGGATACTGTTGTAAATACCGGTCGTAATTCGGTTTGTTGGCCTGCGCAACCGCATTACCTTCTACGGTGTCACGCAATCCGAACCCGTCCATAATAATTAAAGCTACCGGTTTTGGTGCTGTCATCTTACTTCGCCCCCTCAACAAGCGCGATGTACGACGCCGGTTGAAGACTGGCACCGCCCACGAGCGCGCCGTCGATATCGCTTTGACCCAGGTACTCAGTAACATTTTCAGGTTTTACACTGCCACCATACTGAATACGTACAGCATTTGCTGTATTTTCATCATACAGCTCTTTAATCAGACTGCGGATATAGGAAATCACTTCATTCGCGTCCTGCGAAGTGGAGGATTTGCCTGTTCCGATGGCCCAGATTGGCTCATAAGCAACAACTACTTGTGCAGCCTGATCCTTAGCCAAACCAGCAAAAGCTGCTACAGTTTGCACTTTTACAACCTCTTTGGTTTGTCCAGCTTCACGGTCTTCCAGCTTTTCGCCTACACACACGATTGGAGTCAGGCCATGACGGAATGCCGCATGAACCTTTTTGTTCACCGTTTCGTCTGTTTCATTAAAATATTCACGACGCTCGGAGTGTCCGATCACAACGTAATCTACGCCCAGATCTTTCAGCATTCCACCGCTAATTTCACCTGTAAATGCGCCATCTTCTGCAAAGTGCAGGTTTTGTGCGCCAATTTTAATAGACGTGCCTTTTACTGCTTCAACCAGAGCAGGAAGATTCGTAAATGGTGCGCAAATCACGCTTTCCACTCCTGCAACCTCCGCTTTGCCTTTGATCTCCTCGATGAAAGTTTTAGCTTCTGGTACGGTTTTAAACATCTTCCAGTTACCCGCGATAATCGGTGTTCTCAATGGTTTCAACTCCTAACTATTAGGTGCCCTAAAGCTTTATTCACGCATAGTGCGTTTATTATTTATCGTTCAGTGCAACAACACCCGGAAGTGCTTTGCCTTCCATAAATTCAAGTGATGCGCCGCCGCCAGTAGAGATGTGATCCATTTTGTCAGCCAAGTGGAATTTTTCAGCCGCAGCCGCAGAATCACCGCCACCAATGATGGTGTATGCTTCAGTAGTTGCGCAAGCTTCCGCTACTTCACGAGTACCACCAGCGAAGGGCTCGATTTCAAATACGCCCATTGGTCCGTTCCATACAACCAGTTTGGAGTTTTTGATCACATCTGCATAGATTTTACGTGTTTTCGGTCCGATATCCACGCCTTCCCAATCTGCAGGAATACCATCGATGTCCACAATGTTAGTATTCGCCGTAGCGCTGAAATCGTCAGAAATGACAATATCCACCGGAAGGTAGAATTTTTTGCCGAGCTTCTTCGCTTTTTCAATAAATCCAAGAGCTACGTCCAGTTTGGATTCATCCAGCAAAGATTGACCCACTTCATGACCTTGAGCTTTAAAAAATGTATAAGCCAAACCGCCGCCAATGATTACGTTATCTGCAATGTTCAGCAGGTTGTCGATCACGTCGATTTTGTCTTTTACTTTGGAACCGCCAATAATGGCTGTAAAAGGACGGTCTGGATTCGACAAAGCTTTACCAATAACAGACAATTCTCTTTCCATCAGCAAGCCAGAAACAGCCGGAAGAATATGAGCGATACCTTCAGTGGAAGCATGAGCACGGTGTGCTGCACCAAATGCGTCATTCACGAAAACGTCGGCCAATTCAGCAAATTGCTTTGCCAATTCAGGATCATTCTTTTCTTCTCCTGCATAAAAACGTACATTTTCAAGCAACAACACGTCGCCGTTTTGCAGTTCAGCCACTTTCGCTTTAACAGCTTCGCCTACGGATTCGTCCACTT
This sequence comes from Paenibacillus polymyxa, assembly GCF_001719045.1. Taxonomy (NCBI): domain Bacteria; kingdom Bacillati; phylum Bacillota; class Bacilli; order Caryophanales; family Paenibacillaceae; genus Paenibacillus; species Paenibacillus polymyxa. The sequence goes on along the minus strand of NZ_CP015423.1, from coordinate 3,074,833 downwards.
TAACTACTGGCTTTTTCAGCAGCTCAGACAAACGTACGCCAACAGGAGTCAGACGCATGGATTCAACAACCTGACCTTTTGGACGTCCAAAGTGACTCGCCAAAATAACTTTTGCACCTTTTTCAATCAAGTAGTTAATGGTTGGCAAGGTTTCACGAATACGCTTGTCATCCGTAATTTTACCGTCCTCAACCGGAACGTTAAAATCTACACGAACAAACACCCGTTTTCCATTCAGCTCTATATCACGTACGCTCTTTTTGTTCATCTCCATATTCCTCCGCACCCTTATAATTTTACGAAACAGGAATTTAAGGCACATTTGATATATAAAGAGCGGAAACAATAACCTGTTTCCGCTCTATGATGTTGCTCAATAAAAAGGTTCTTATTTAGCCAGTTTAGCGAAGTATTCCAACGTGCGGATCAATTGTGCAGTGTAGGACATTTCATTGTCATACCAAGCTACAGTTTTCACCAGTTGTTTGTCGCCAACAGTCAGAACTTTAGTTTGAGTTGCATCAAACAAAGAACCGAAAGTGAGACCTTTGATGTCAGAAGAAACGATTTGATCTTCAGTGTATCCATAAGTTTCAGGATCGGAAGCTTCTTTCATCGCTGCGTTGATTTCTTCAGCAGTTACGTTTTTCTCCAGAACTGTTACCAGCTCAGTCAGGGAACCTGTAGGTACTGGAACACGTTGAGCCGCGCCATCCAGTTTACCTTTCAACTCAGGGATAACCAAACCGATTGCTTTAGCAGCACCAGTTGTGTTAGGAATGATGTTTTCAGCTGCTGCACGAGCACGACGGAAGTCACCTTTAGCATGTGGAGCATCCAAAGTGTTTTGGTCGCCAGTGTAAGCATGAATTGTAGTCATCAAACCTTCAACGATACCAAATTTATCTTGCAGTGTTTTAGCCATAGGAGCCAGGCAGTTAGTTGTGCAAGAAGCACCGGAGATTACAGTTTCAGTACCGTCCAGAATTTCATGGTTTACGTTGTAAACGACAGTTTTCATGTCGCCAGTAGCTGGAGCGGAGATAACAACTTTTTTAGCGCCGCCTTTCAAATGTTTCTCAGCAGCTTCTTTTGTTGTGAAGAAACCTGTGCATTCCAGAACGATGTCTACACCCAGGTCTCCCCAAGGCAGTTCTTCAGGGTTGCGGTTAGCCAAAACTTTAACTTCTTTACCATTTACTTTGAAGAAGCCGTCATGTACTTCTACTTGTCCTTGGAAATTACCTTGTGTTGTATCATATTTCAACAAATGTGCCAACATTTTGGAATCTGTCAAGTCATTGATTGCTACTACTTCAATACCTTCCACGTTTTGAATCCGGCGGAAAGCAAGGCGTCCAATACGTCCGAAACCGTTAATACCAACTTTAACTGTCATGAGTGAGTTCCTCCCAAAGTTCGTTTAGTTTAGTTTTATATATTCAAGACAGACCCGAAAGCCCGTCAAGACAACACCATTCATAAATCCATCTTAACCATTTAAGTAATGACTTACAATCTCGGCAGCAGCGCCTTCGTCGGTGACTAGAATGTCTTCTTGCCCGAAACGCAGTACCGCATGAATAGCGGCCGCCTTGCTCTTGCCTCCAGCTACGCCTAGAACCGTATCGGTACGCCTGATGTCCTCTAATCGAAGTCCAAGCGTCAGCATTCTGTGAACAACGACGCCATCTTCGTTAAAGTAGTAACCAAACGATTCGGCAACGGCCCCCTCACTGCTGATCTGGGCAAAGGTTTCGGGATCAAGTTTACGTCTATGTGCCATCGCTATGGCGTTGCCTATCCCGTGAATGATGATACGACTCTCGCGAATCAGGTTCAATATATCCTGAATATTCGTATCTTCAAGCAAGGAGTTGTAAGCATGATTGCTGAGCAAATCCGGTACATGGAGCAGACGGTATTGAGCGCCTACCTTGCGAGCCATTGTGGAAGCAATTGTGTTGGCCTGCATTTCCATGCTTTCTCCCAAACCCCCGCGTGCCGGTACAAACCACCCACCCTTAAGTGGGCCATTAGAAGGTAGTGCCAGTTGTTCCGCCACGTCGGCAATCGTCGTGCCACCTGTTACAGCGACCACATCCTCGTCGTCCATAACACTCAGCAACGCTTTTGCTCCAGCGCGCCCCAGCTCCTGCTTTGTTAACGGAGAAGCATCCGAATCCCCTGGAACGACAACCACCTTCCTCAAACCGTAGGCTTGACGAATCTGGTCCTCCAATTGGGACAGGCCGAACAAGTTGTTCGCAATCGGCTCCAGCTGTTCCAGCAGATCCAGTCCTGCTTTGCTCACCTTCATGCCTACACTCTCAATCTCAATTAGCCCTTGAGCTTTAAGAAGATCGGTTTCGGCGCGCAACACGCGCTCAGTCATGTTCAGTGAAGCTGCCAGTGTTCTGCGTCCAACAACATCGGACAGCATAATCTGATGCAGGATCGTGTACCTTTTTTTCAAAACATCCATGAGGTCGGGCAGAAGCTGCTTCTGTATTTCTAATATCTTTCGCATGCTTTCCACTCCCGCACACTTCTAAGTTCTGTCTCTAACTGCTCTATCTCTAACTGGTCTCAAAACGTCCCGGGATAACTTTTTAAGTCCCACGTATATCTTAACCAATATTTGCTCCACATGCAAGTCTATCTGAACCTATATTTCTCAACCATTTGCCTGAATATGCGCATTTAATAAAAGCTTGCAATTCACTGCTGTATATCATATAATCATCTTTGTTTCCAATTAGCTGTTTAATTAGTTAGTTGTTTGCATTGATTGAACTATGCGCCCGTGGTCCAACGGATATGACGTAGGCCTCCGGAGCCTGAGATCGAGGTTCGATTCCTCGCGGGCGCGCCATTTTAAATGAACGCATAAATGCTTCTACATAATGTTTTAACCAATAAGAGCGCTGAGGGCTCTTTTTTTTAATCATTAGTTTGACTTTCTTTGACTTTTTGTTTGAAATTGTTTATCATGTGGTTAATACGGTAACAGTTTATAAATAAGGGACGTGTAATCGGCATGTCCACCAAATCCACTAACGATATTTAAGGGAGGTTTTTTGACGTGAGCTATGTTCCTATGGTAGTAGAACAAAGTAACCGCGGCGAACGCGCCTATGACATTTATTCCAGACTGTTGAAGGATCGCATTATTTTGTTAGGCTCGGACGTCAATGACGTTGTAGCCAACTCTATTATTGCGCAAATGCTGTTTTTGGCTGCCGAAGATCCTGAAAAAGATATTCACTTGTATATTAACAGTCCTGGCGGTTCCATTACAGCTGGTATGGCCATTTTCGATACGATGCAATACATTAAACCTGACGTATCTACGATTTGCGTAGGTATGGCGGCTTCCATGGGCGCGTTCTTGCTAAATGCAGGTGCCAAAGGTAAACGTTTCGCTTTGCCAAACAGTGAAATTATGATTCACCAACCACTGGGTGGTGCACAAGGCCAGGCAACGGATATTGAAATCCGTGCACGCCGCATTCTGAAAATGCGTGACAAATTGAACCGCATTCTCGCAGATCGCACAGGCCAACCACTGGAGCGCATTGAAAAAGACACAGACCGTGACTACTTCATGTCGGCTGATGATGCCAAGGAATACGGTATTATTGATAAAGTGCTAACTAGCTCCTCTCCAGAAGGTGTATAAGAGAAGAAATTCACCTCTCGATAGTTGGTAAATGAAAAAAGCTGCCCCGGGTGTTCTTATCCGGTGGGCAGCTTTTTTGCTTTATTGTTTTTTAGGTTATAGACAATTGGACTTGTTTATTTCTACTATTCATTCTGCCCAGCAAAAGGCTTTCCGCCTTGAGGCAGCAATTGACCGAACGAATAGGTAAACTCCGGAATTCCATACGCGTATGGCGCATAATCATACAAATCAAACACGATTGTTACTCCACTGTTTGTTACATAAAAATTCTGATCTGCCGCCAGCTCTTTAAATTTCTCGAATCCTTCTCCAGCCTGAAGCGCATCGATTTTTTTCTTCAAATCAGCATTGAGGAACTTTTTGTAGTTCGGATTTGCCTTCAATACGTCAGACAATTGCAGCAGTTTACCATCAGCGAGCGAGAACGTATATCCTTTACGTACCGTCATGCCATGTGCGCCACCCGTATACGAGTAATCCTGCATAATCACACTCAGAATACCATCATTGTTATAGGAAATTGCAAAATCATTTCCGAACTCATACGGTCTTTCTGTTGTAGCCTCTCCCTCAGCCATCATCTTTTTGCCTGCTGCCAATATACCCTCTGCATGCTTTTTAAGCACATTGTTAATGGCCTGTTGAGCCTCAGGATTCAGCTGGCTGCCGCTGATTTGCGGGTACTTAATCTTGTAGGACACCTTTGCATTACTCGACGCTGGAAGTGTTTGAGACGCAATGGTGATTGGATTTAGCTGGCTTTTACTCAGCGTTACTGTTTTCTGAGCAGCATTCCATTGAGCATCTATGCCTAGATAGTCTTTCAGCAGACTCATAGGAATGTATAGCTTCCCAGCGATCTGTTTGGCATCCATACTACGTGTATTGATTCCATTGACGTTGACGTAGGCATCCGAGGAAGAAGCCATAATGTAAAGTTTATTGTACCCGCTACCTACGGTATATGTCGCTGTTTTCGCATCATAGCTTACTGGAATCCCCAGGCTGTCACGCAGTGCGGCCACCGGAATCATCGTACTCCCATTCACTTGAACACCTTTAGCGGGCAACGTTTTACCATTCCATTGGATGGTGATTCCTGGTTGCTGTGTTGTCGCTTGTTTGGTCGATGCTGCCTGGATATAGGAAACGGGAACAGCTGCGACTCCTGCTAAAATCCCTGCTACCAGCAGTGCTGAACCCCATTTTTTCGCATGCTTACTCATATTAAGTATTCCTCCTGTTATTGATCTGTATTGTGTATGTGTGATAATTACTTTTCTTATTATATCTATACCCTATTGTATGTAGTTTACAATCCGTACACTCTCCGATTTCAATATGTACACCTAATAACCCTTAGCTATGACAGACTCATTACAAAAAGGTTTCGATATACAAAAAGAGCCAGCAGGCCAGCCTACGCATGATGCAGGCCGCTTGTGGCTTCGTTTGATGATCTGTATTAGTTCATTTCGTACTGAGCCGACACCTGAACTTTCACTGTTACTTGTCCCGATTGGATCTCTGTCCCGCCACCTGCTACGTCCAAGAGCGATTTTGACATGGCATTTTCACGTTGTGTAAAGACTTGTGCTTCTCCGCCATCTACCGTCACACTCACAAGGGCACCTAAGCCGCGTTTGGCAGCTTTAGCTACAGCACTGGCTTTAGATTGTGCGCTTCCCAATGCCTTAGTAATGGCTTCCTCTTCATAAGTCGAAGGATCTTCCACGGAAAAACGTACATTATCCACGTTATTGGCTCCGGACTTGGTCGCCTCATCCAATAACTGACCGATTTTATCCAAATCGCGGTATTTGACGGAAAGTGTATGGTTGGCAGTGTAGCCTTTGAGCTTTTGCCCTTCTTTTTCGTTATAGGTGTAGTTAGGCTGTACATAAAACTGGCTGGTCTGAATGTCATCTGCGCTGATGCTCCACTTTTCTTTCAGCAGTTGTGTAACCTTGTTCAATTTTGTAGCATTGGCTTTTTGAGCAGCGGCTGCCGTATTCCCTTCTGATTGTACACCGATAGAGAGATAAGCGATATTGGGCTTCGCCAATACTTCCCCGCTTCCAGTCACATTAATTACACCGTTTACCGTCGAAGCTGTTGACGCAGCATAAGCACGATCTGCCCCTGTCCATAATCCTCCTGCTATTCCCCCTGCCATTAATGCTCCTGCGAGAACTGCCGTGGCTACTGTTTTTGTCCAAAGTCTCATTGAATTCAACCTCTTTCTTGTAAATGTTTGTACCTTCCAGACGGAAATGACGGAAAAAGGTTGCAGCCAAGCATACATATTTCCGAAACAGAGCATGACCACGGGAATTTTAATTATTTATAACTTGAACTTAATACAGTCTCTATATTCAACAAATCCACACATAGAACAGTTAACGGAGGAGCGTTCGAAGACTTTTTTCTGGATACAAAAAAAGCCCCAAAGGGGGCTTTTCACTAGAGCATACACGATATTACAAAGCAAATCTTTGTTTATTGATTTTCCAGCTCTACCTTACTAACCAGACTTACTAAAGCGTTTACAGCCTGTTCGGCGTCCGCACCTTCAGCACTAATATTGATTTCAGTACCTGTACTGATGGCAAGACTCATAATACCCATGATACTCTTGGCATTAACTTTTTTGTCTTCTTTTTCCACAAAAATCTCAGATGAATATTTATTCGCTTCCTGTACGAACAACGCAGCAGGTCTGGCGTGCAGTCCTGTTTTCAAGCGTACGACTACCGGATGTTTTGACATGTCAGCTTACCCCCTCATCAAATAAATCTGGACACTACTTACTCCATTTTATTTATCACATTATAACATTAACCCGGGACAGACACTAGAAAAAAAACTAAAAAAACCGGGGCTAAAAGCCCCATGGACACTCTTTTTACGGAATCAGGCCATTTTCGCCCCTAATTTTGTCAGCCATCTCATCAATTTTGCGAAGCCGATGATTTACACCCGATTTACTCACGACCCCTTTAAGCATTTCCCCGACTTCTTTCAAATTCAAATCGGGATGAGCGAGCCGAATTTCTGCCACTTCACGCAGTTTATCCGGCAAGGTCTCCAAACCAACTTCCCTCTCCAGCAACTTAATATTCTCAATTTGCCGGACAGCAGCTCCGATCGTCTTGTTCAAATTAGCCGTTTCACAATTGACAATGCGATTTACGGAATTGCGCATATCGCGCATAATGCGTACATCTTCAAATTTGAACAAGGCTTGATGCGCCCCAATGATGCTAAGCAGCTCAATGATCTTCTCGCCTTCCTTGATGTAGAGAATAAAACCTTTTTTTCGCTCAATACAGCGAGCATTTAGATGAAATTCATTCGCAAGATCAACGAGTGCCTGACAATGCTCCTCATACATCGAAGAAATTTCAAGGTGGTAAGACGATCCTTCAGGATTGTTGACAGAGCCACCTGCCATAAAGGCGCCCCGCAAATAGGCCCTCTTACAACAGTTTTTCCGAACGATATCCCGATTAATCCCGTCAGTGAATAAGAAACCTTCTGTAACGATATAAAGATCCTTTAGCAGTTGCTGCACACCATTGGGAATACGGACAATGTACACATTATTTTTTTTCAAGCGCATTTTTTTCCGTACAAGCAGTTCGATATGAAGTTGAAAATGCTTCTTGATCAAGGAGTAAATCCGCCTTGCAATCGCGGCATTTTCTGTGGACACGTCCAATATCACCCTTTTATTCGACAGTTGTACGGATCCGAGCATACGTATAAGTGCAGATAGTTCCGCTTTCTCACAGCAGGACTGGCTTTCAATCATCGTAAGCTCTTTTTTCGTTTGTGCCGCAAAGGACAAGGGACTCACCTCCTTCTTAATATCCAGTTTTGTACCAATTGGTAAATATGCTGGCTCAATTTGTCGGCATCATGCCGTAAATACGTGCGGAACAGAACTAATGTATCTGCCACCACTTTATATCCCCGGTCGGTCAGCTCGCCCATGTCTACTTGAACTGGCTTGGCTCCCTGCTCGGCATACATTTCCTGTACTTGGGGTGGAATTTCTCCGTTATTTACAATGACATAGTCGAAGAGATGATGCCCTACATGCTCAAAAATAGCTTGCAGGTGATCTCCTACCGTATAACCATCAGTTTCCCCAGGCTGGGTCATAACGTTACAGACAAATATTTTGATAGCGTCTGATTTTACTACAGCTTCAGCGAGTTTAGGTACAAGCAAATTTGGTAATATGCTGGTATATAGACTGCCGGGGCCAATCAAAATCGCATCGGCTTCATTAATGGCCTCTACAGCCTCAGGCAACGGCTCCACGTGAGTCGGTTCAAGAAAGACGCGTTTGATGCGTCCGCCCGCTTCCGGGATCTTGGACTCCCCGGTAATCACCGTGCCATCCTCCATCTCGGCGCTTAGCACAACGCCTTCCTCGGCTGCCGGTAGCACACGTCCCCGGACAGCAAATACACGGCTAAGCTCACGCACCGCCGTTACGAAATCTCCCGATATATCGGTCATCGCTGCTAAAATCAGATTACCCAGGCTATGGCCTGACAATCCTGATCCCGCACCGAAACGGTATTTCAGCATATCTGACATCACTGGTTCCACGTCAGCCAAGGCAGTCAGCACATTGCGAATATCCCCTGGAGGGGGCATCTGCAGCTCACTGCGCAAAATCCCGGAACTTCCGCCATCGTCAGCGACTGTAACAATAGCCGTAATATCTAGCGGCTTTTGCTTTAAGCCCCGCAGCATGACGGACAAGCCGGTTCCGCCGCCCATAACAACAATACGTGGGCGCTCCCGTTGTGATCCGGTCTCTTTCATGATTTCACCTCATTAATGCCGGTCCCGATCAGCATCCCGATGCGAAACAGAAACAGATTCTGTCTCGCTGGCACCCAGCATTTTTCCTAAATACTCCGATATTGCAACAGAACGATGCTTACCGCCAGTACAGCCAATGCCGATAATGACCTGGCTTTTGCCTTCTTTGCGATATTGCGGAATCAAAAAGTGTAACATATCCAGCAACTTGGCCAAGAATGCCTGAGTCTCGGGCCATTTCATGACATAATCATATACATCGCTATCCTGTCCCGTGTGGGGACGTAGTTGGTCCACATAGTGGGGATTAGGCAGGAAGCGCACATCGAATATAAGATCGGCATCAATGGGAATACCATACTTGAAGCCAAAAGAAGTAATGTTCACGGAAAGCATACTACTCTCCAGATGAGAAAATCGTGAAATAATCCTCGCCTTTAAGGTTGCAGGCTTCATCACACTTGTATCAATAACCTGTGTAGCTGAGCTTTTTAATTCTTCCAACATCTTGCGCTCCAACCGAATCCCATCCAAAGGCATGCCGTCTGGAGCCAACGGATGACGTCTACGGCTTTCCTTATACCGCTGTACGAGAACGCCATCATTCGCATTTAAGAATAAAATTTCACAATGAATCGTAAAATGATCTTTAATATAATTCAAAGATTCCGACAAGGCAGTGAAAAATTCTCGTCCGCGTAAATCAATTACGAGTGCCACCTTGCCTATTTTACCGTTCGACTGCTCAATCAACTCGGCAAATTTGGGAATCAGTACAGGGGGCAAATTATCAACGCAGAAGAAGCCCAAGTCTTCCAGGCTCTGAACCGCAATGGTCTTCCCTGCGCCTGACATCCCCGTAATAATAATGAGCGTTGCCCACGGCGCAGCATTTTTTAGGTTGTCTGTCATATGGACTTCCCTCTCCTTTTGCTTCTTCGCTCTATACCAGTACCCGTATTATCAATAACCTGTGAATCAGGAGCGTAGCAGCAACCCTGCAGCCCCTACGATACCTGCGTCATTGCCTAACACCGCTGGTACGATATATACACCCTTTTGAAGCGGTTCAGGTGCCAGTTTGGCGTATACGCGACGCATCTCTTCAAATAAAAAGTCGCCTGCTTTAGAAACACCGCCGCCTATAATAAACAACTCTGGATTAAGCACAGCGGCAACCGCTGCCATGGATTTCCCCAAATAAAAGGCAGCCCGGTTCACGATACGCAGCGCGACTTCATCTCCAGCTTTAGCAGCATCAAATACTTCCTTGGCAGCAATTTGATCTTCCAGCGCCAGAGAGGTCCGGTCGCCACGTTCCACAGCGTCCTTGGCCATACGAATGATGCCTGTTGCGGAAGATACAGTTTCCAAGCAACCCATTTTGCCGCATCCACACTGAATAGCCTCCAGATCAGGTACGACACTGATATGGCCAATTTCTCCGGCCATGCCCGAAGAACCCTGGTATATTTTACCGTTTATAATAATACCGCCACCTACGCCTGTTCCCAGGGTATAGCATACGCAGTTTTCTATGCCTTTGCCTGCACCAGCCCAAGCCTCACCCAGCGCAGCAACATTCGCATCGTTGTCTATTTTCACAGGCTTGCCAATCCGGTTCTCTAGGAGCGCACGGATCGGTACGTCACGAAAGCCAATATTAGGAGCGAGGACAATAATACCATCACGAACATTCGTAAAACCTGCAACGCCTGCACCGACACCCTTTAGTTGATCCCACTCATAAGGAGATTGCTCAACAATATGCCGCACATATTTTTCGATATTACCGATGACAACGTCTACACCTTTATCGGTTTCGGTTGGTCCCTCATATGTGTGCAAAAGCTGTCCGTTTTCATTACAAATGCCGACTTTAATCGCGGTACCGCCCAAATCGACACCTACATAGATACTTTCAGACATGTTCCAAGCCACCTTTGTGTTTACTTAAAAACCTGGTATGAAATATACGATTACAATTCCTACTTCATAAGAGTATTCCTACGTTCCAACTATAATTGAAGCCCCCGTTACGGTCAAGGACACTTCCTTGTTGAAAAGTGTACGATTAGCGGAACTTTTAACCTCATGCACCCATAAAAAGGAGAAAGCCTGTGCAAACGCAGCAGGCTTTCTCTTCCTGAACAAAAGATACGGCATAACAGAGGCTTCCTTCGCTCTCCCGTTAGCCTTTTTGTGTACTATAGTCACTCTTTTATTGATCCAGTGTTTCGCTCCAGTCGTGAACAGCACTGCCTTCGAGATACTTCTCGCAGTCCATAGCCGCCATACAGCCCGTTCCCGCAGCCGTAATAGCTTGCCGGTAACGGTTATCCTGTACATCCCCACAGGCAAAAACTCCGGGGATATTCGTTTCTGTTGTGCCTGGCTTCACTACAATATAGCCGTGTTCATCGGTATGGATTTGTCCGTTCAGGAAACCTGTGTTCGGTGTATGCCCGATGGCTACGAATACGCCATCGACCTCAATCAGCTCATCCTGATTGGTCTCATTATTGTGTACCTTCAAACCCTTTAAGCCAGCTTCTCCCGTCACAACTTCCAGAGGAGTCCGGTTTAATGCCCAATGTACTTTTTCGTTCTCACGCGCGCGATCTTGCATAATTTTGGACGCCCGCAACTCATCGCGACGATGGACCAAGGTTACACTGGAAGCAAAACGGGTCAAGAAGCTCGCTTCCTCCATGGCTGAATCGCCACCGCCAACCACGACAATCTTTTTCCCGCGGAAAAAGAAGCCATCGCAAGTTGCGCACGTGCTGACTCCGCGACCTACATTGTCTTGCTCACCCGGGATGCCTAGATATTTGGCGGACGCACCTGTAGCAATAATGACCGACTCCGCCTCAATGATGCCTTTACCCTCTACCTTCACTTTAAAAGGACGTTTGCTGAAATCCACTTCCTCAACCCAACCGGAGGTAAATTCAGCGCCAAAACGTTCAGCCTGCTTGCGCATATTATCCATCAGTTCAGGCCCGAGGATACCTTGCTCAAAACCCGGGAAATTTTCAATTTCGGTCGTTGTAGTAAGCTGCCCACCGGGCTGCATCCCTTCAATGATCAGCGGATTCATGTTAGCGCGTGCCAAATAAATAGCGGCTGTGTAGCCTGCAGGACCTGTACCAATAATTATGGATTTATACATACGTTTGTTGCCTCCTTTAAGTGATGTTTGGAGCAGGTCTCAGACCTGCTTTTTAAACGTGGAGAGCGGTTGCTTCAGCTTCTGTTTGATACCACACACGCTGTCAATCTGGCGTGCATAGCGGCTTACGGTCGATACGGAAATACCATAACGATCGGCTACTTCCTGATAGGTGACTGAATGATGATGCATTTTAGCTGTCAAATATTCCAGCGCCGCTGCCCATCCCTCAGTATGCTGAACCATCGGAACTTCCGGGGCAAGCCGATCCAAATACTCCAGCCAAAGCGATCTCAAATCGTGCTGCATGGCCGGATCTGATGGCTTGCTCATGACGGTCAGTACCTTATCCAGCACTGCCTGCCATTGTGGATCGACCGGGGAAGCAGATACACCACCTTCAATTGTATGCGGATCGTTCTCAACCTCCAACTGATCAGAATGTTCCGTTTCCGGGTACATTTTCTGCTCACCCTGCTCCACCAGCTCTTGCAATACTTGCAAGGCACGGCGTTTCAGTTCATCCTCCTGGTCCGGGTCTTCTACGAAGGACTCCAGTGCCTGACGCACCTCATCATCACCGATCAAGCTTAACGCCTGAATGACCTGAAGCTGAGTCGCCCGATCCCCGTGGCGCAAGGCCCAGAAGAAGGATGACCGGATTAGCGGGTCCTTCTTCATACTGTCAGGCACCTGGTCAGCACCAAACTTCTCCCACATGCGGAATTGCTCCTCAAACGGGAGATGATAATGATAGCTGAGCACTTGCAGCGGTGTACCCTCCTGCTGGAGTTCCTCCAGTCGGGACAGGAAAAACCGCGGAACTTCCGAGGAAGCATCCTGTTTTTGCAAATGACTCCACAACCGCCGAGCTTCCGCATATCTTCCGGTATTGCTAGCAGCTACCGCCGTGTAATGGTACAAAGAAGCATCCGCATTGTTCTCTTCATCGCCATGAAGCAACCTGCGGAAATGTCTGTAGGCCTCCTCATGGCGTCCGAGAATCCCCATAGTGGTCGCCAGCTTGAATACCTGCTCCTCCTGAAACGGTATAGTAACCGCCAAAGTCTGCACCAGACGATCCAATTCCGGGCCGCCGCCCTCGTGCTGATAAAAGATCGCCAAGTTGCACAATGCGTGTAAATTACCCGGCTCATCTTCCAGCACTTGAATAATGGTAGCCTTAGCATTTTGGAACAATCCCATGTAGTAATACGCCAGCGCCAGATTATTCCGCGCAGCGAACATATCCGGTTGTTCCTCTGAAATTTGCTTGAGCAACTGGGCTGCCTGAGCAAATTTCCCCTCCTCCAGCAGGACACGAGCCTGATCATGCTCTACTACTCCCTGCCGGGCCTTAATGCGGTTCAGCTTCGTTGGACGGTCCAGCTCATAATAGAGCAGCTCCATCATTTCCTCCGCTTCATCAAGAAACTGGCCTTCTTCGTCCTCCTCCAGGTACGTGACCAATGCTTTCTCCGCTTCTTCAAACTGCTCCATATTAGCGTAATTATTCGCCATATAGAAATAACACTCTGTCATCGACGAGTCTACGTCACTCAGAACAGAGGACAGGATCTCATTCGAACCTGCATAATCCCCCATCTCTGATAATATACCCGCCATATTGCAATGATTCACCGGATTATCCGGTTCATATTCAACGGCTTTGCGAAAATATTTCAATGCCTTGTCATAATGATTGCGATCAAGCGAGCGCACAGCTTTCTCAAAAAAGAAAGATGCGTCGAAACGCAAAGCAATAATTTTAGGGCTAGGTTCCGATACTCGCAGATGTTTCCCTTTCATAAATAACAAAGGCACCTCCTTTAAAAGTAACTGGCATGTTCATACCCTTCAGTATACCACAACTTCAAAACGACTTGACAGTCGATCCTGCCTCATTCCAAAAATCGGATACACTCTTGTATACCTATAGATATGTATATAAGAATACGCTAAATAGCCGAGCGCTTTTTCCCTGTAGAAATAGAGAGCGTTCGGCTAACCACTGGAAATGATACTTAGCCCAATAAACGTAATAATTAAAGCATCAGCGGCACCAGCGAGCGCTCGCGATGCTGAAATACGGCAAGCTCGCGATAGCCGACTTCATATAGAAGCGCGCGTGCCTTCTCCAAGTGCTCGGACAGCTTCGCCGGATCATGAGCATCCGATCCTACGGTCAGCGGGATGCCTAGCGAAAAAGCTTCTTCCAGCATGCGGCGGCTCGGGAACATCTCGGCACAGGGCTTCGAAAGCCCTGATGCATTCAGTTCCATCGCCCGACCGCTACGGGCAACGGCTGAAATTGCGGCACGCTCCAGTTCACGCAGCTCCTCCATTTCCTCCGGCCTCGGATGATAGCCGAAGCGCTTAATGACATCCAAATGACCCATGATGTCATACAAACCGGTAGCTGCTGCCTTGGAAATCGCATCATAATACATGCGGTACACCTCAAGCACATTTTTGCCTTCCCAATGGTGTACCTGACGGAAGTCCGTGACATCCCATTCACCGAGAAAGTGGACGGAACCAATCACATAATCCCAGGGATACGCGGTGATGATGTCTTCGATTTCTCGTTCCCAGCCCTCGATGTAGTCGCCTTCCAAGCCAACACGAATATCAATTTGCCCTTTAAAACGTTCCTTCAGTTCCAAACATTCTTCCACGTATCGGGGCAGCTCCTCCATAGGCATTGCCATTTCCGGGTAATAGTCAGCCGGTTTTACATGCAGTAGTGGCATGTGATCGGACAAGCCGAGCTGATCCAGCCCTAGCCGAATTCCCTGCTGTACATACTCTTCCAGACTCCCTATGGCATGCCCGCAGCGGGCGTGATGCGTATGATAGTCAATTTTCATGCGACCCTCCCCCTTTCAACACTACAACAAACCGTACTAATCACGACGAGGACGTTCATGACGGCGATTCAGCTCAGCCAGAACGTCATCGAGCGGTAGCTTGCGCTCCTGCAACAGCACCAGCAGGTGATAAATCAAATCGCTGACCTCCAGGCGCAGTTCGTCATTATCTTTATTTTTGGCGGCAATGATTGTCTCGGATGCTTCTTCGCCAACCTTTTTCAAGATTTTGTCTACACCTTTATCAAAAAGATAAGTCGTGTAGGCCCCTTCAGGACGTGTCTCTTCGCGCTCCTTAATAATCGCCTCCAGCTGGGCAAGTACCTCAAAGCGGTCTGCTGAAGCACTGGAGACATCATTTACCAACGTGTGGTCTCCTGCATTTCCTGCAACAGGTGCTACAGCCGTTCCTGGGGCGGAAATATTACGAAAAAAGCAGCTCGTTGCTCCTGTATGACAGGCAGGACCGCTCGGAATGACACGTACCAACAGGGCATCACCGTCACAATCCAGCTGAATGGAGGTGATTTTTTGCGTATTCCCCGAAGTAGCCCCCTTGTGCCACAGCTCCTGTCTGGAACGTGACCAGAACCAGGTCTCTCCCGACTCCAAAGATAGTTTCAGCGATTCGCGGTTCATGTAGGCCAGCGTAAGCACCTGAAGCGTAGCATCATCCTGCACAATCGCCGAGACAAGTCCTGCCTCATTCCAGCGTACATTATCCAGTATCTGCTCCAGAGATAGCTGTTGGTTCAATTCGTTGCTCATCGTATCTCCACTCCTCTGCGCTTCAAATCCCGTTTTAGCTCAGGGATTCCTATTTCTTTATAATGAAAAATCGTTGCTGCTAATCCAGCATCCGCTTTGCCCGCCGTAAACACGTCATAGAAATGCTCCTGTTTGCCTGCTCCGCCAGAAGCGATAACTGGAATCCCAACGGTATCCGATACCGCGGAAGTCAGTGGCAGGTCAAAGCCGTCCTTGGTTCCGTCCGCATTCATGCTGGTCAGCAGAATCTCACCGGCTCCCAACTGTTCAGCTTCCTTGGCCCAGGCCAAGGCTCGGATACCAGATGGCGTGCGGCCTCCGTGCGTATACACTTCCCACTCGCCCCACGCCTCGTTGTACTTGGCATCAATGGCAACAACGATACATTGTGAGCCAAAGCTGCGCGCACCCTCCGCAATCAGCTGAGGGTTACGGACAGCTGCCGTATTTACGCCGATTTTATCAGCTCCGGCACGCAAAATGCGTTTCATATCATCGACATGAGATATCCCGCCACCTACGGTGAAAGGAATGGCAATTTCCCCGGCTGTCTGACGAACTACTTCTTCCATGGTGGCACGCCCTTCAACTGAAGCAGAAATATCCAGAAATACGATTTCGTCCGCCCCTTCCCGATCATAAAGTGCCGCCAATTCCACCGGATCGCCTGCATCGCGTAAGTTCACAAAATTAACGCCCTTAACCACCCTGCCATCCTTTACATCCAAGCAGGGAATAATACGTTTAGCCAGCATGCCTACTCCCCCTATGCCTTTGCTACAGCTTGTACCGCGACCTGTAAATCAATGCTGCCCGTATACAATGCCTTACCCACAATAGCACCGCCTACACCCTCTTTCGTATAGGTGCTCAGCGTGATTAGATCGTCCATCTTGCTGACACCGCCGGAAGCGATCACGGTTCGTCCACTGCTTTTCGCAAGCGCTACGATCGCCTCCACATTCGGGCCTTGCATCATTCCGTCGCGGGAAATGTCTGTAAAAATGAACGTTTCCGCTCCCTTGGAGGCCAACTCAGCAGCCAATTCGTCCGCTCGAACCTCCGAGGTTTCAAGCCATCCGCGCGTGGCCACATAGCCATTCCGTGCATCCAGACCAATGGCGATCCGATCACCGTAGGTACCCAATACTGCTTCCGTAAAAGCCCGGTCCTCAATCGCTGCCGTACCCAAGATCACACGGCTCACGCCCAGCGACAACAGTCGCTCTACATGTTCACGTGTACGCAAGCCGCCACCCACTTGTACAGGCACTTGCACCGCAGAAGCGATGCGCCCAATGAGCTCATCGTTCACCGGTTGACCTGCTTTAGCACCGTCCAAATCAACCAAATGAATGTAGGAGCCGCCCAAACGCTCCCATTCTTGGGCAACCTCCACCGGGTTTTCGTTGTATATCGTCTCCTGGTTATAATCTCCTTGTACCAGTCGTACACATTTGCCATCGCGAATATCAATCGCCGGGTATATCGTGAACAAAGTATGACCCCCTTGTGAGCTATTCAACATCTATATGCCTTTACATCAATCAACGACCAAAGTTGGCGTACCACCAACTGCATACTCACGAATCGTTACGCTCGCTTTTCCACTTCCGCTAGTTCCAAAAACTGACGAAGCAGTCGCATCCCCATTGCCCCGCTTTTCTCTGGGTGGAACTGCATGCCATATACATGGCCTCTGCCCACGATAGCTGTTACGGGCCCGCCATAATCGGTCACCGCCAGCAGGTCACTTTCGACCTCCGGCTTCGCATGATAGGAATGCACAAAATACACATGTCCTTCCTCCAAGCCCTGTAACAACGGGTGGTCCGGCTGAATCATACACAGACGATTCCAGCCCATATGCGGCACTTTAACCCCCAGATCAGGAGCAAATCGAACGACCTCGCCTGGTAAAATATTAAGCCCTTCGTGACTGCCGTATTCTTCACCACGAGTGAACAACAGTTGCATTCCTAGACAAACACCGAGCAGTGGTTGTCCAGCGCTGGCAACCTCCTGAATTACCCGATCCAATCCGCTGGAACGCAAATGCTCCATAGCGTCCCCGAATGCCCCTACACCTGGCAAAATCACACCGCTGGAGGAACGAATCACTTGGGCATCTCCCGTTACTACAGCCTCATAGCCAAGACGTTCAACGGCCTTGCTCACACTATGCAGATTGCCTCTGCCGTAATCCACAATGGCAATGGACATGGGCTACAGCACTCCCTTCGTTGAAGGCACTCCCGTCACCCGCGGATCAATGGATGTCGCTTCATCCAGTGCACGTCCCAGCGCTTTGAACACCGCTTCAATCATATGGTGGGTATTTTGCCCGTAGTGAACGATGACGTGTAGCGTCATGCGAGCCTCCAACGCAAATTTCCACAGAAATTCATGCACCAGCTCCGTCGAAAAGCTCCCTACCTGCTGTGACGGATACTCCGCACGATACTCAAAGTGAGGGCGGTTACTCAGATCAATGACAACCTGCGCGAGCGCCTCATCCATCGGTACAAAGACGCTGGCATAGCGCTTGATTCCTCTTTTATCACCCAACGCTTCCAGCAAGGTTTGCCCCAGACAAATACCAATATCCTCTACGGTATGATGATCGTCGATATCAACATCCCCTCTGGCCTGTACATTCAGGTCAAAGTGTCCGTGCTTGGTGAACAAATCCAGCATGTGATTCAGAAACGGAACATCCGTTTCAATCTCAGCTTGCCCTGTGCCGTCTACTGCAAAAGATAGCTGAATATCCGTTTCGTTCGTCTTTCGGCTGACGCTGCCTGTACGTTCTGTTACGTTATTTTCGTTCCCCATCGCCATCCACCGCCTTCTTTTCATTGTCCAATCGAACTTGTATCGCCCGTGCGTGTCCTTCCAGTCCTTCATGGCGGGCAAGCTGCATAATCGTCTCTCCATTGCGCAGCAGTGCTTCCTTGCTGTAATAGATCATACTCGACTTCTTGATAAAATCATCAATATCCACTGGCGAAGAAAACCGCGCCGTTCCATTCGTCGGGATAATGTGGTTAGGTCCGGCAAAATAATCGCCTACTGGCTCCGAGCTGTATGCTCCCAGGAAAATAGCTCCCGCGTTTTCAATCAGACCCACATGCTCCATCGGCTGCTCTGTCATAATTTCCAAATGTTCCGGCGCCAGTCGGTTTACAATATGGATGCCCTCTTCCAAAGTGTCGACGACAATGATAGCCCCATATGCCTCCACCGATGCAGCAGCAATATCTCTGCGCGGCAGCTCCGCCAATTGGCGCTGTACTTCAGCTGATACTTCTTCGGCCAAGCGTTGCGAAGGCGTAACCAGTATGGCTGAGGCCATTTCGTCATGTTCTGCCTGTGAAAGCAGGTCAGCTGCTACATAAGAGGCATTTGCTGTATCGTCAGCCAACACGACAATTTCACTTGGTCCCGCTATACTGTCGATATCCACCGCACCGTAAACCTCGCGTTTCGCCAGCGCTACATAAATGTTGCCGGGACCGCAAATTTTATCGACTGGCTCAATGCTATGTGTTCCGTAAGCGAGAGAGGCGATCGCCTGCGCTCCGCCAACCCTATATATTTCCGTTACACCAGCCTCTGCCGCAGCTACCAGTGTATATGGATCTATCCCTGCTTTGCCGCCTGTCGCCGGGGGTGTCACCATGACAATCTCCGGTACACCAGCCACCTGAGCGGGAATGACATTCATCAGCACTGAGGATGGATAGGCTGCTTTACCGCCCGGAACATACACGCCTACACGTTTCAACGGTCGGATAATTTGACCGAGCAAGCTACCATCTGGCTGTAAGTCCATCCACGAATTACGTTTTTGCTTCACGTGAAAAGCACGGATATTATCCGCCGCCTCTCGAATCGCCTGTAAAAAAGAAGGCTCTACCTTATCATATGCCGCCTTCAATTCTTCCTCCGTCACACGAAGTTGCTCTGCTGTCAGCGATACACCATCAAACGATTGCGTATATCGCAGGACAGCCTCATCCCCCTCTTGGCGTACCGACTGAATAATGGTACGCACAGCCTCATTTTGCTCAGGTGTGCCGTAATCCACCTCCCGTTGGAGACTGAAATCACGGGCTGATACGATCTTCATTTGTCCATTCCCCCTTACTTGCAGCTTGCAGAATGCCCCTTTAACCATTGGCTTATTCCTTTAGTCCATTTACTCCCGGGGTATCACCGCATTTGGAATCACCTGATGCAATCGATCACACAATGCCTGAATCGAGCTGTTTTTCATCCGGTAGCTGACCCGATTGGCAATCAGACGACTGGTAATATCCAGTATGCTGATTTGCTCGACCAATCCATTCTCCCGCAAGGTCTGCCCCGTTTCTACCATATCAACAATGCGGTCTGCCAGACCAATTAACGGCGCCAGCTCAATGGAGCCATTCAGCTTAATAACCTCCACCTGCTGGCCTTGCTCCCGAAAATACTGGGAAGCCACATTCGGATATTTTGTAGCGACCCGCTGACGAATACCTGGCTGCCAATCTGGTAAAGCAATCACCGACATCCGACAACGGGCAATCCCCAGATCCAGCAGTTCATACACATCCTTGTTTTCTTCCAGCAAAACATCCTTGCCCACAATGCCAATGTCCGCCGCCCCGTACTCCACATACGTAGGAACATCAACGGGCTTCGCCATAATAAATTCCATGCCCAGTTCGGGCAGTGGGATGACCAGCTTGCGCGTCTCGTCCACATCCAGCGGAATGGGAACCCCCGCTCGGCGAAATAGCTCAGAAGCCTGCTTATAAATCCGTCCCTTTGGCATGGCTACCTTCAATGTTTCCGTCACGGCAATTCCCTCCTTTGTACTGGCTGTCTTCCTTCAGCTGTATAGCTGTATACCTCTGCGTACAGGCCCTGCTGCTCACGACGTCGATCTTCCGGTCCGTCCGTGAGCCCTGTCACCACAGTAAGACCTGTTGCGCGTAGCTGTGCCGCTACGGATAACGCCTCTTGGCGTCCCTGTTCGTCATAGCGGATAAGTATAGGAAGCTTCGCCTCCATTTGAATACCATCCACACCATCGACAATCCGGTTCGTTTTCAATGCAAATCCTGTTGCAGGTACGGATCGACCAAACTGCTGAAGCAGATTGTCATAGCGGCCTCCGTTGCATACCGGGAACCCAATCTCCGCCGCATAGCCCTCAAAAGTCATTCCTGTATAATATGAAAAGTCCCCGATCATGGTAAGGTCGATTAACACATGCTCAGATACGCCGTAAGCCTCCAGCACTTCCCACACCTCGCACAAATGTGCAATGGATTGAATCGTCTGCTGCTCCACACTAAGACGGGTAGCCTGGTCACAAATTTCTTTTCCACCGCGCAACCGAAGAATAGCTTCCAACTTATCCCGATGTTCGGATGCCAAGCCCAAAGCTTCGATCGCTGTTCGGTAGCCCACTACATCACGACTGAGCAACAGTTCCTTTAGCGCTTGTTGTTCAGCCTGGCGGCCTGGAATGATTTCCTCAAATAAGCCGTTCAGGAATCCCACATGCCCCATCGCAATTTTAAAAGAGGTCACCCCTGCTGCCTGTAATGATGCAATTGCCAATGCTACAACTTCTGCATCAGCCTCAGGCGAATCATCACCCACCAGTTCCACACCCGTCTGAAAAAACTCCGCTTCTCTTCCTGCCTCTTCCTCAATCGCCCGAAATACATTTGCGTGATAGGAAAGTCGGAGTGGTACTTCCTCTTCCTTTAGCAACGAAGATACCACCCGTGCAATTGGAGCTGTCATATCCGATCGCAGCACCAACGTGGTCCCCCGGTTATTGAGTAATTTAAACAGTTTTCGATCGGAAGTAGAACTAGCCACTCCCACCGTATCGTAGTATTCCATCGTAGGCGTCATAATCTGGCGGTAACCCCAACGCTCCATGCATTCGAGTACATTCAGTTCAATGGCCCGCAGCTTCGACACTGCACGCGGAAGATAATCTCGAACCCCTACAGGGATCTCGAATCCTTTTGGCTTAGACATCTCTATCACCTCATGATTTCACAATATCTTTATCATGGTAAAGTGCTAACAAACTAAAGTATATTCGATATATTATCATGCTCTACTTGTGAACGTCAACCGAACGGCGCAGCCCTTTTTTACAGATTCGGCAAGCTGCTGCCCCTCTCTATATTTTATCCAATGCAAAATACATGAATCCTATATGAAAAACATCTATCAACGTATTTTCACGGAGCAAGACCGCGCCTACGTTAATTTTTTTGTGCATATAGAGTTGTTCAGCTCCACTGAAAATTTATAAATTCTATACTCTAAAAAAAAAGACTGCCAGCTTTAAGCTAACAGTCCAAATCAAAATATTTAGCTATTCACCTGTTCATCTTTACTCTGGAAAGGAAACTTCGGGACCGTGCCCAAACCGATCCATGCAAATGGTACATATCGAAAACACAACGTCACAATCAGCCATGAGCCAAACAGCGCCAACAACCATCCACCGGCAACGGAGAAGATATATTCTATCGGTGATCCATGCAAATCCAACTTGCGATACACCCGCAGTAACGCCGGGTGAAGTAAATAAATACCGAAAGAACATGCCCCCAACCAACTGATTAACCTTCGCAGTCTATCGTTAGTATGACGATATAATAAAACCGAGCACTGAAACAACACTAACGCAGATACGAGGGCATGTGCATTACGGAGTAGTTCATAGATCAGTGAATCTGCATAGATGTCTTTGCGATATGCTACAAACCATATTTGTACATAAGCTATACCCACGAGTAGCCAAGCCGCCCACAACCCCCACCAACTGATCAACTGACCACGTCTAATTACTGTACCTGACACTGGAAAAAGCCACTTTTTAAACCCTTCATATCCAATCGCTACAGCTGCGCCTAAGGCAAAATAACTGATATACGTAATCGCAAGACTTCCTCTTTCCTCTTGCCAAACGTATTTGTTCAGCAATACGAATCCCCATTGAATGGCTAACCCTACTGTCAGAATGATACAGGCTGCTCTCCGTGGACTCGATATCCAATGACATAAGCGCTGCACTCCCCACAACAACAGCGGGAAGACCAAATAAAATTGGATGATGATGATGACATAATACAAATGCGTGTATGCCTTTCCCGTTAACAGCACGAGTGGAAGATCACTGAGCGGCATCAACCCGCGTGTTACCAAGGTCAAATAATACACAAGAGAAAACAAAACGTACGGTAACACAATAAACATCAGTCTTTTTCGGAAAAATAGAAGCATATTCTTACCACGAAGCGGCCTATCGACATAATTGTAAAATAAAACAAATCCGCTCACAAAAATAAATACGGGCACCGCAAAGCTACTAAACATATTTAAAAATAGAAAAGGATAAAACAATAGAGAATGACGCGCATCAATTAAAGCCATTGAAGTCGCATGAATGGTAACAACGGCTGCAATTAATATTCCCCGGTAAATATCAAGCTCTGGTATACGTTCTTTTTTGACCAAATTAACACGCTCCCATATCGCCTTGCAAATATGTCTTTTATCAATTTTTAAACATAATCAACATGCATTACCCCACTTATTATACAGAAAAACAACACAAGAAAGACCCCTTAATACATAAGGGGCCTTCCTTATTGTGCTATTTACTACTCGTCCACACCAGAGCGTCTTAAATCACGCAACGGATTGCCACCCACAAATGCACCTGCGGGGACGTCTTTATGCACGACCGCTCCAGCCGCTACGATAGCTCCGTCACCAATGGTTACACCCGGCAGAATGGTTGTGTTGGCGCCGATCAGCACATGATCACCAATCACCACTTTACCGATACGATACTCCTCAATGAGGTATTCGTGAGCCAGTATCGTCGTGTTATACCCAATGACCGAATTGTTCCCTATCGTAATATACTCTGGAAAAAAAACATCCACCATCACCATCAGGCCAAAGGCCGCATGTTGCCCCACCTTCATCCCCAGCATTCTGCGGTAAATGACGTTTTTCAGAGAAAGCACAGGACAATACCGGGCAATCTGTATAAAAATAAAGTTCTTAATGCCTTTCCAGCGGCTCACCGTCCGATAAATCTGCCACAACGCATTGGGACCTTCTACAGGATAGCGGTTCACCTTTCTCACGATACATTGACACCTTGAAGCTCCAGCTTCAGCAAATCCCGCATATCATGCAACATGTAGTCAGGCCCATATCCGCGCAGAGTTTCCTCGCCCTTGAGCGACCAAGCTACACCAGCCGATTTCACACCTGCTGCCTGAGCTGACAAAATATCAAAAGAACTGTCTCCGACCATCAATGTATGCTTTGCTTCAGCATTCAAGCCTGCTAAGGCCTTAAGGACTGGCTCAGCATGTGGCTTAGGATGCTCTACATCGTCCACCGTCACAATATAATCCATAGAGGAAGTCAGATTGAATAGATTAAGTACACGTATCGTGGATGGTCGTATTTTAGTGGTCACAACCCCTAGCTTAATTCCTCTCGCACGCAACTCCTGAATAACCTCAATGACATATGGAAATGGCTTCACCATTTGATCATGATGAATCTGATTATAAGCACGGTAGTCCTTAACTAACCCAGATACATCCGTTAATCCCGAAAAAGTACGGAGTTGATCGTCCAGCGTTCCACCCATATGAGGAATAATATGCTCCCGCGTCAGCGGATCAGCATCCGGATGATTCAAAATGTGTAGAAATGTGCTGATAATCAACTCATTCGTATCCATGATGGTGCCGTCTAAATCAAACAAAATCGTATTTATCATAGATGCTCCTTCTTGTCCTCGTCCGTGTCTTCCTTAGGTAGCTTATCCGCCGTAGCTGTTGGAGGAACCGCATCTTGTCCTGGACGGGATACCTGTTCTGGTGTCACGTCAGGTACCTGATCAATCCCCGCTTTGCTAGAGATAATCGGATCGCTATACCGAGCAACAGATGTGCCCTTCCGGCGACGAACCAAAATGAAAATCACGGCAGCCACCACAATGAAAATAGGCAGCAATTGTGATATCCGTACGTTACCGTAACTTGGGTCCAGATGCCCTGGTTCAAACCCTAACCATACCATAGGAGACCACAGGGCATTTACAAAGGAAGCGAGCCAATCCGGTCCCTGAAAAGCCAAACTGTCCGTCCGTACACGCTCGATGAAAAAACGACCAATCGAGTACCAAATGAAGTAAAACGCAAACATTTCGCCTGCACGTACAAATTTCATACGACGAATGACGAGCAGCAAAATCACACCTACAATACTCCACAGTGATTCATATAAAAATGTAGGGTGATGAAACACCCCGTTAACGTTCATCTGATTCACAATGAAGTCCGGCAGATGCAGTTGATTTCGCAAAAAAGTCTCTTCCGTCGGTCCACCGTAGGCTTCCTGATTGACAAAATTACCCCAGCGTCCAATCGCTTGACCGATTAGTAGACCTGGTGCGCAAATATCAGCGATACGCCAGAAGTTATACCCTTTATACCGGAAATAAATGACCGCACATATAATGGCCCCGATCAAGGCACCGTATATCGCAATACCGCCATTCCAAATTTTAAAAACATCCCATAGATTATCTCGGTAGTCTTCCCATTTGAAGGCTACATAATAAATACGCGCTCCAATAATTGCTGATGGAACACCCAGAAGCAGCATATCCATAAAAAAGTCCTGCGGAATACCGAATCTTTTTCCTTCACGGATGGCGAGATATAAACCCACAAGCGCCGCCAGCCCCAAAATAAGCCCATACCAGTGGACCTTGATTGCCCCGATTGAAAAAGCGATCGGATTCAGCAGTAATGTTGCCGTTGACATATGTTTCTCTCACTCCTCGTTCTTCCTTGCAAACGAACAAACCAAACTTAATCCATCTCTTCCATATCTTCAGAAATCGTAGCAGTCAGCTTGTTTGTAAATTGCAGGGCTGCATTAACGCCCATTTGTTTCAAACGATAGTTCATCGCCGCCACCTCGATAATAACAGCCAAGTTTCGGCCCGGACGAACTGGGATCGTAACCAGTGGAACATCTGTATCAATAATGCGTGTCGTTTCCTCATCAAGACCAAGACGGTCATACTGCTTGTCCTGCTGCCATGCCTCCAGACGGACAACCAATGTAATCCGTTTGTTGTTACGAACTGCACCAGCACCAAACAGCGTCATCACATTAATAATGCCCACGCCACGAATTTCCAACAGGTGACGGATCAGCTCAGGTGCTGTACCATGCAGCTGAAAATCGGACGTTTGCCGAATTTCTACCGCATCATCTGCTACCAAGCGATGTCCACGTTTAACCAGTTCCAGTGCTGTTTCACTTTTACCAATACCACTACTTCCTGTGATAAGCATTCCCACGCCATACACGTCACATAGTACACCATGAATAGTCGCCGTAGGAGCCAGCTTTCTTTCGAGAAAGCCTGTGATGCGGCTTGATAAAATCGTCGTCGCCATATTAGTGCGCAGTACAGGAATATCCCGCTCTGCACTCGCCTCCACTAACTCAGCTGGTACCTCCAGACCACGTGTGATGATAATGCATGGAGTCAGTTCTGTACACAGACGCTCCATCCGATCCCGACGCTCCTCAGGAGGAAGCATCCCCAGAAAAGCCAACTCAGACCTTCCCAGAAGCTGTACCCGCTCCTGTGTATGATATTCAAAATACCCGGCCATCTCCAGACCTGGGCGATTCAAATCATCCACTGTGATCAGTCTTCGCAGACCTTTTTCACCAGAAATAACTTCCATTTGAAACTGCTGTACAAGCTCGGATACCTTTACCTGTTTAGCCATTGTATTCTCCCCTTCATCTGCAACACCGGATTCTATACGTCATTTGATTTATGTAGCTTTACCCTATTAACCATACAGCCCAACACCAGTCTATGCTGCACTGCATCAATCCACACTCCACTTGATTTAACACTATGGTTCCAGGCTAACTCTATTCCGACAGCTGGGTTGATCCCAACTAGGACTCCTGCCAACAAACCTTGCCTGCATGTAGACCTGTACCATTGTACCCATCGTATCGGAATTTTCCAATGAATGCAATGCCGAAGCTAGTAGCCGTATACGATATACAAAAAGAGTCGCAGTTCTCCGCTTGGGGAAAACTGCGACTCTCTTCCAGAGGCAAATTTTATTCGCCAACCAGAATACTCAATTCCGATTCCTTATCAAAAATATGAACCTTGTTCATATCAACAGCCAACTTCGCTTTGACACCATCACGAGTATTGGAACGTCCGTCTACACGGGCAATAATCGTATCATTTCCGGCACCGCTCAGGTACAACAGCATTTCATGACCGAGATTTTCCGTTACATCCACAGTGGATGTAAAGATCGTATTCGGAGAAGCCTCCAAGAATACAGGCTCTTCATGAATATCCTCAGGACGGATGCCCAAGATCACTTCTTTGCCGATATAGCCCTTCGCTTTTAAAATCTGTCCTTTACCTTCTGGTACGAACAGATCCAGACCCGGCGCAGCAAAATGCAATGCACCTTCTTTTTCAACCAGCTTACCTGTGATAAAGTTCATCGTAGGAGAGCCGATAAAACCAGCTACGAACAGATTCACTGGACGGTTGTACAGTTCATCTGGGGATGCAGCTTGTTGGATAATACCATCCTTCATAACTACAATCCGGTCACCCATCGTCATGGCTTCGACCTGGTCATGGGTTACGTAGATAACAGTCGTTTCCAGACGCTTAGCCAGCTTCGTGATTTCCGCACGCATCTGACCACGCAGCTTGGCATCCAAGTTGGACAGTGGCTCATCCATCAAGAACACTTGCGGGTCACGCACAATCGCACGTCCCAAGGCAACACGCTGGCGTTGACCACCTGATAACGCTTTCGGCTTACGATCCAGCAGATGTTCAATATCAAGGATTTTAGCCGCTTCACGTACACGTTTGTCAATTTCTTCTTTCTTCACCTTACGGAGCTTTAGACCAAAAGCCATGTTTTGGTATACATTCATATGCGGATACAAGGCATAGGATTGGAATACCATCGCAATATCGCGGTCCTTTGGAGCCACGTCGTTCACAACACGATCTCCAATGTACAATTTACCGTCTGAAATTTCCTCCAGACCAGCAATCATACGGAGCGTAGTAGATTTACCACAACCGGAAGGACCAACCAATACGAGAAACTCTTTATCTTGAATGTCCAAATTGACATCAACAACCGTAGCTTTATCTGCACCCGGATATTTCTTGAAAATATGCTCTAAACGTACACCAGCCATAGCTTTTGCCTCCCTAAGATCAAGTTATGAAATCGAATACATTTCTTACTTGTATCTTACCCTAGTCCCCGTAACGTGGCTATTCGCAAACTGCACAAAAATGCTATTTCCTTTTTGTCACTTTGTACAATAGGAGATAGAGCTTGACCAAAACCGCATCATTAAACGTCCGCACGTCCAATCCAGTCTCCTGTTTGATCTTGTCCAAACGGTAAATCAACGTATTTCGATGTACATAGAGGCGCTTAGCTGTCTCACTCACATTACAATCCAGTTGAAAAAAGATATCTAATGTAGCCATCGTTTCTGAGTCTTCCAGTATGACAGATGATTTCATTACCTGCTCTAAAAATAGTACGCGTTGTTCCTTGGGAATGCGGTTTAACAGCCTTTCTAAATGAAGCTCCCATGAAAAGTGGATGTGCTCTGTTACATGAAAAATCTTGCCCAGATGTATCGTCTCCCATAACAAATTCAGCTCTTGGGGAAGACTTTGCAAAGGGATCGAAGGCTTAGAAACCGCCAAATGGAATACACCCACCCACTCATTCGCAATAAGCTCATATAGGCCCAAGCTAAAAGCTGTAAGAACCTCCTCCAGCGATTCCGTAAAATCTGCATCCCTGGACTCAGTGTCTTTATCCCGTTCATCGTCGGCTCCTAATAAAAGCTCCTTTTTAGCCATAATCAGCCAAGACTGTTCGTCCAATGGAGTAAGTAACACATCCCCTCCAAAATAGCTCGCGAACAATCGATGGAGCTGCGTATAAGTAATAGCCCCCTCCTGTGTTCCCTCTCCATTCAGTAAAATCGGAACCATACACGCTGATAGCGAATCACGAAGCTGCAATTCATCAGGAACCTCTTCTTCCCTGTTTAGATTGGCAGCCTGCTGTATGAGCCATTGTCCAAAACGATTCATCCGCTCTTCCTCGCTATAAACTGGGTTATCCGACAATTGTGGACCGTTCTGCCAGACCTGCTCCATGTTCCCCAATAGCGCTTCTACCAGTTTCCGTTCTCGATCCGTCAAATATCTGGCCTCTACCACAAAGGCAGCCAGTTCACCTGCCGACGCACGAAACGGAAAATATAGCTTGTTGTCATGGACAAACGATCTATCCGGTATAACTGAATCGGCTGTCTCTCCCTCTGCCATCATTTCCGGGTACCAAGGCACTATGGTAAAAGGCGCTTGAATAATATTCTGAAGCTGTTGTTGAATCCATTCTGTATCCAGAGTCACGCGATCACCACTTCACTTTTTTAGAATATAGAATAAGCACTAAGCGAACATAATGAACTCATTATAACCTGTCGATACCGTAAAATAAAAAAGCTATATTAAAACATAACTTAAAACAATACAAAAAAAGCCATCAACTATAGGTTGATGACTTCTGATGAGCCATGAAGGACTCGAACCTTCGACACCCTGATTAAAAGTCAGGTGCTCTACCAACTGAGCTAATGGCTCGTAAAACTGGTGGAGGATGATGGATTCGAACCACCGAACCCGTAAGGGAGCAGATTTACAGTCTGATGCGTTTGGCCACTTCGCTAATCCTCCATATAAAGGTGGCTCGGGACGGAATCGAACCGCCGACACGAGGATTTTCAGTCCTCTGCTCTACCGACTGAGCTACCGAGCCATATCCATTAACAAAAAAATAAAGTGCGGAGGGATACCCCTTCCCACTTTAGTACGGTAAAACTATTGAATTGAAAAATGGCGGAACTGACGGGATTCGAACCCGCGATCTCCTGCGTGACAGGCAGGCATGTTAGGCCTCTACACCACAGTTCCCTAGATTTTTCAAAATTCAAAAATGGTGCCGGCGAGAGGACTTGAACCCCCAACCTACTGATTACAAGTCAGTTGCTCTACCAGTTGAGCTACACCGGCACAATGGTGGAGGCTGAGGGGATCGAACCCCCGACCCTCTGCTTGTAAGGCAGATGCTCTCCCAGCTGAGCTAAGCCTCCTGGGTATGTATGGTAGCGGCGGAGGGGATCGAACCCCCGACCTCACGGGTATGAACCGTACGCTCTAGCCAGCTGAGCTACACCGCCATAACATAATATTTCGCTAGCTTGTCCTAAATGGCGGAGAGAGAGGGATTCGAACCCTCGCACCACTTTCGCAGTCTAACCCCTTAGCAGAGGGTCCCCTTATAGCCACTTGGGTATCTCTCCATATAAACGGACTCACTTAGCAAAACTCCGCAAGTTATTCTGTATCTCACCAAAGTGATTTGGAATATCAAGCGTAATTTCAAGGTTACACCCTGAAAACTGGATCCGAAACTCATTTGCGTTTTATTTTAGGATAAGCCCTCGACCGATTAGTATTGGTCAGCTCCATGCATTACTGCACTTCCACCCCCAACCTATCTACCTCGTCGTCTTCAAGGGGTCTTACATACTGGGAAATCTCATCTTGAGGGGGGCTTCACGCTTAGATGCTTTCAGCGCTTATCCCTTCCGTACATAGCTACCCAGCGGTGCTCCTGGCGGAACAACTGGTACACCAGCGGTACGTCCATCCCGGTCCTCTCGTACTAAGGACAGCTCCTCTCAAATTTCCTACGCCCACGACAGATAGGGACCGAACTGTCTCACGACGTTCTGAACCCAGCTCGCGTACCGCTTTAATGGGCGAACAGCCCAACCCTTGGGACCTACTTCAGCCCCAGGATGCGATGAGCCGACATCGAGGTGCCAAACCTCCCCGTCGATGTGGACTCTTGGGGAGATAAGCCTGTTATCCCCAGGGTAGCTTTTATCCGTTGAGCGATGGCCCTTCCATGCGGTACCACCGGATCACTAAGCCCGACTTTCGTCCCTGCTCGACTTGTAGGTCTCGCAGTCAAGCTCCCTTCTGCCTTTGCACTCTTCGAATGATTTCCAACCATTCTGAGGGAACCTTGGGGCGCCTCCGTTACTCTTTAGGAGGCGACCGCCCCAGTCAAACTGCCCACCTGA
This sequence comes from Paenibacillus polymyxa, assembly GCF_001719045.1. Lineage (NCBI taxonomy): Bacteria > Bacillati > Bacillota > Bacilli > Caryophanales > Paenibacillaceae > Paenibacillus > Paenibacillus polymyxa. The sequence continues at coordinate 3,044,163 of NZ_CP015423.1, read as the reverse complement.
CACTGTCCTCGTACCGGTTCACGGTACCAAGTTAGAACCTAGATACGATCAGGGTGGTATCCCAAGGATGCCTCCTCTCAAGCTGGCGCTCAAGATTCAACGGCTCCCACCTATCCTGTACAGATCGTACCCAAATTCAATATCAAGCTGCAGTAAAGCTCCATGGGGTCTTTCCGTCTTGTCGCGGGTAACCTGCATCTTCACAGGTATTAAAATTTCACCGGATCTCTCGTTGAGACAGCGCCCAAGTCGTTACGCCATTCGTGCGGGTCAGAATTTACCTGACAAGGAATTTCGCTACCTTAGGACCGTTATAGTTACGGCCGCCGTTTACTGGGGCTTCGGTTCATAGCTTCGCTCTTGCGAGCTTACCACTCCCCTTAACCTTCCAGCACCGGGCAGGCGTCAGCCCGTATACTTCGCCTTGCGGCTTCGCACAGACCTGTGTTTTTGCTAAACAGTCGCTTGGGCCTTTTCACTGCGGCCCCCTCGGGCTATTCACCCTACCGAGGCACCCCTTCTCCCGAAGTTACGGGGTCATTTTGCCGAGTTCCTTAACGAGAGTTCTTCCGCGCGCCTTAGAATTCTCTTCTCGCCTACCTGTGTCGGTTTGCGGTACGGGCACCTTCTCCTGGCTAGAGGCTTTTCTTGGCAGTCTGAGATCATGACCTTCGCTACTATAATTTTCGCTCCCCATCACAGCCCAGCCTTACGATGTGCGGATTTGCCTACACACCAGCCTCACTGCTTAGACGGACATCCATCAGTCCGCGTCACTACCCTACTGCGTCACCCCATTGCTCATAACGGATTACGGTGGTACAGGAATTTCGACCTGTTGTCCTTCGACTACGCCTATCGGCCTCGCCTTAGGTCCCGACTTACCCTGAGCGGACGAACCTTCCTCAGGAACCCTTAGGCTTTCGGCGGATCTGATTCTCACAGATCTTTTCGTTACTCATACCGGCATTCTCACTTGAATGCAGTCCAGCGCTCCTTACGGTACACCTTCAACCCGCATTCAACGCTCCCCTACCCCTGATGCAAGCATCAAGCCATAGCTTCGGTGGTGTGTTTAGCCCCGTTACATTTTCGGCGCAGAGTCACTCGACCAGTGAGCTATTACGCACTCTTTCAATGGTGGCTGCTTCTAAGCCAACATCCTGGTTGTCTGTGCAACTCCACATCCTTTCCCACTTAACACACACTTGGGGACCTTAGCTGATGGTCTGGGCTGTTTCCCTTTCGACAATGGATCTTAGCACTCACTGTCTGACTCCCGGAACTAAATCTATGGCATTCGGAGTTTGACTGAGCTTGGTAACCCTTGCGGGCCCCGCACCCAATCAGTGCTCTACCTCCACGATTCTTCTTTCCGAGGCTAGCCCTAAAGCTATTTCGGGGAGAACCAGCTATCTCCGGGTTCGATTGGAATTTCTCCGCTACCCCCACCTCATCCCCGCATTTTTCAACATGCGTGGGTTCGGGCCTCCAGTGCGTGTTACCGCACCTTCACCCTGGACAGGGGTAGATCACCCGGTTTCGGGTCTACGTCCACGTACTCATTCGCCCTATTCAGACTCGCTTTCGCTGCGGCTTCAGCTCTTCACCTTAACCTTGCACGGGAACGTAACTCGCCGGTTCATTCTACAAAAGGCACGCC